>NZ_JBIWOA010000008.1:0-79974 GCF_044767525.1 Streptomyces sp. NPDC101234
CGCAACTTCGGTGCGAAGTCCATCGACGAGGTCAAGGCGAAGCTGGCCGGCATGGGCCTGGCCCTCAAGGACAGCCCGCCCGGATTCGACCCCACCGCTGCCGCCTTCGACGCGGACGACAACGGGGGCTCGGGCTTCGTGGAGACCGAGCAGTACTGAACACCGCCCCGGCTCCCTGAGAGCCCGGTCGAGGTCGCGACGGTGGACGCCGTCCCTGCCCTGGGCCACGACAGCCCCCTCGGAGATGTTCCGAGGGGGCTGTTCCCTGCGCGTCCGTACCCGGGTGGCTCGGCGGGCGCTCAGAACGCTTGCCATCGGCCCCGGTATCAGCCGGTGACGCCGCCGTCGACGACGAGGTCGTGGCCGACGACGAAGCTCGACTCGTCGGACGCCAGCCACAGCACCGCGTTGACGATCTCCTCCGTGGTCGCGACGCGGCCGATCGGCACCGTCGTGGCGAGCCGGGCCGCGCGATCGGCGTCGGTCTCCCCGGGACGCAGCGACATACCGGTGTCCGTGGCGCCGGGGCTCACCGCGTTGATGCGCACGTTGTCCTTGATGTGGTCCAGGGCGGCGACCCGGGTGAGGGTGCTCACGGCGGCCTTGGAGGCGGCGTAGGCGGCCATGCCGGGGCGGCGCCCGTGGTAGCCGATGTTGGACGCGGTGTTGACGATGACGCCACCGCCGTGCGCCCGCATGTGCACGATCTCCTGCTGCATGCTGAGCAGAACGCCGGTCAGGTTGACGTCCAGCACGGCCTGCCACGCGGCCAGGTCCAGGTCGCCGACCGGGGTGGGCCTGCCGAACACACCCGCGTTGTTGTGCGCGACGTGCAGGCCGCCGTGGCGCTCCACCGTGGTGCGCACCAGGCGCTGCATGTCCTCGGGCCGGGTGACGTCGGCGACGACGGCGCTCGCGGTGCCGCCGTCCTCGCCGACGAGCCGCACGGTCTCCTCGATGGAGTCCGGCCGGGCTCCGGCGGCGACCACGGCGGCGCCCTCACGGGCGAAGGCCCTGGCGCCGGCCCGGCCGATACCGGCTCCGGCACCGGTGACGACGACGACCTTGTCCTTGAATCGGGCGGTCATGGAAGTGCTCCTCGGTACGTGCCGTGACGGATGGGAATTCAGGGTGCCCGGACCGGCGACGGTGGTGACCCGGCGTCAGGCACGGGTGAGGCAAGGCCCCTGGCTGCCGTCACCCCGTCAAGAAGGCGCAAGGGCACCCGAACGCGCCGGTTGTCCTGGCCACGGTCACCTTGATCAAGAACCATCGGCGCGTTTCGCATGACGGTTCAACGGCACGGCGGCGAAGAGTTCCAGGTGCGCGCAGTTCGGGCAGCGGAAGGCATCGATCTGCCATTGCGGCAGGCCCCGCGTCCTGGCTATGCCCATCAGGCCCCGGTCGATGAGGCTTCCGAACCATCGCGCATCCCCGCGGGCGCCTTGACCGGTGTCGCCGACAAAGCCCTGCTCGAGCCCGACATGACCGCACTGGGTGCACCGCATGTTGTTCACCGGTGGAGTGTAGGTGGGGGCCACGTGTCGGTGCCGGTGAGTTTCAGGCAGTCAGAGGGGGACCCGGTCAGTCGTTCGTCGGGTTCTCCCGCTGGCGGAGGATCACCAGGACCGCGCCGCCGATCACCACCAGGCCGATGGCCACGCCCGTGATCACGCCGGTCGCGGAGTCGCCTCCGGTGGCGGCCAGGTTGACGGCGCCGGTGGTGCCGCCCACCGAGGCGGGGCTGGGCTCGCTGAGGGTCTGGGTGGTGAGGCCGGCGTCGGTGCCCTGGGTCTTGCAGTCGAGGACGCCGGTGAAGCGGCGTTCCAGACCGTTCTGGGCGGTGATCGTGAAGTCGTAGGGCTGGTCCTCCTGGAGCGGGATGGTCACCGTCCGCGAGGCGTTCGCCGGGATGGTGTGCTCGGTGCCCATCAGCTCGAAGGTGAACGGCTTGTCCCCGGTGTTGGCCGCGGTGATGTCCACGCCGTTCCTGGCGCAGTTCTTCTCCGCCGACAGTGCCGGTATCGCGCCCTGGTCCGCCCAGGTCGCGTTCGCGGTCGCGGTGACCGTGGACTCGCTGGAACCGGCCAGGATCTGCGTCTGGCTGCGGCTCTCGGAGGTGAAGGCGCGGCCGACCGGGACGGTGGTGGACGCCTGGACCGACAGTTCGGCGGACCCTGTTTCGCTGTCGGCCGTGTGGGCGGTGCCCCCGGTCGTGTCGCCGGGCACCTTGAAGTACAGGCGGCTGCCGTCCTGCACGGTGGTGACGGGCTTACCCGTCTTGTCGGTGATCTTCACACCGCTGAGGGCCGCGTCGGACGGCGGGATCACGGTGACCGTGCGGGCGTTGGTGTGGACCGTCACCGGGCCCAGCAGGCCGCCCGGGCGTCCCGACACGGCCGGCGGGTCGAGGGTCAGGGAGGCCTGCGGCTCCGGCTGGTCGCGGGCGCTCTTCTCCAGGTAGGCGGCGAGCTTCTCGGCCTGCGGGTCGACCGCGTCGACGTCCGCGCCGTCCGAGTAGCGCCAGATCGCCACCTGGGTGCCGGCCGCCGCGTCCTGCTCGGTGAGGCTGCCGGCCCCGGCCTTGCGGGCCAGCGCGGCGAGGTCGTTGACCTGCGGGTAGGAGTTCTGCAGGATCCAGCGGATCCGGCCGGCGTTCTTGTTGGCGCCCAGCGAGGTGCCGCTCCAGGCCGTCTCGTGGTACTTGGCGTCCCGCTGGGTGGGGTTGTGCAGGTCGACGCAGTACGTCTGGAGTGTGCCGCCGCCGTCCACGGACATCTCGAACAGGCCCGCGGCGACCTGCTCGTCACCGCTGTCGCCGTGGACCACGGCCTCGCCGTAGGTCTTCAGGCCGCTTATGGTCGCCGTCGCCCCGCTCTGGCTCTGGGTGGTCCCGTCGTCCGCCGCCGCCCGGCCGGCGCCGGTCAGCACGACGGCGGCCACCAGGCCGGACGCCAGTGTCACGGCGGCGAGGCGGGCCACGCCTCTCGCGGGCACGGCCGTACCGGAGTGCCTGGCGGACGCGCGGGGCGCCGAGGAACCAGAGAACGCAGCGAGCACAGAATTCCCCTTCGCGCAGGACCCGTTGGCCGCGGGCGGTCCCACCAGCAGAATCAGCGGCCCCAGGGGCCATGCCCGGCATCTTATGGATCAGCCGGACCGGCCTTTCGCGGTGAGATGGTCGGATGAGCGATCCGATCCGCAATCGTTATCGCGGGGCCTCGGACGGTCAGGGCTTATCGACAAATCCGCCGGGTCGTCCTGGCAGGCACTTCTGAGCGCATTCGCCGATAAGCCGTCAATGAGCGGTCATTCGCCCGCAGTTCGGTAGGTCCATGGCGAACGGTGCCTGGCACGGGCGGGCTTGCGGGCGGACTTGTGGGCGGGCTTGTGGGCGGACTTGTGGCCCGGCCCGCGGGCCGACGTCATGTCACCGCCACCGGTTCCGGCTGCTGTCGGGCGGCGTCGGGGGACCCCGCCGGTGTCTCCCAGTCCGGTTCCGGGCGGGGCGGCGCCGGTGCCGCCGTCTCCGGCCTACCGGTCCGCCGGAAGGCCGCCGTACCGCGTGCCAGGTCGTGGCCGATCGCCACCGCGTCGATGTCGGCGGAGGCCCGCTGCTGGCCCTCCCGGGTCTCGGTGCGCACCTTCAGCCGCCCCTGTACGACGACCGGGTCGCCGACCGACAGCGAGGTGGCCGCGTTGGTGGCGAGCTGCCGGTTGGCCCACACCGTGAAGAAGTTGGTGTGGCCGTCCGTCCAGGTGCTCTTCTCGCGGTCCCAGTAGCGCGAGGTCACCGCCAGCCGGAACCGGGCCGACGGGCCGGCCGCCAGCTCCCGGAAGACCGGCTGCGTCGCCACGTTGCCCACCGCGCAGACCATCGTCTCGTTCATCACGAACCCCTCCCTCACCCGGCCGCCGGGGCCGGGCGGATCCACGTACGGGCCCGTCCCGTACGGCTGTGTCCACCGCGGCGACCGGGTATGCCGAGCACGTCCGCGCTCGTGATGTGCCGAGTGCGTCCGCCGCGCTCGTGGTGATCGCCGCGGGACCAGACTGCCGCCGCCGGGCCGGGCCCGCTGCGGGCTGTGGACGGCCCTCGGGGCTGTGGAGAACTCCGCCACCCGCACGAGTGAACCCCGTACGCCCACATGTGCGGGTAGCCCCAGAACACGTCGGATCACGTCGGATCACGTCGGAGCGATCACCCCACCCCGGCCCCCGCCCGCGTCACCCGCCCGTACTGCTCGCGCACCTCCCGGTACCGCAGCAGCTCCGCGGCCACCGGGTCCAGCACCCGGGCCCGGCCGCAGCCGGCCGCCGCCTCCCGCAATCGGCGCTCCGCCTCCAGGCCGTACCGCCGGGCCGGTCCCCGTGCCGCCATCCGGCACCCCCACTCGACCAGCGGTCCGCCGATGATCCCGGCGATCATCAGCAGTACCGGAACGCCCAGGTTGGGTGCCATGAACCCGGCGATCTGCCCCACCAGCCACAGCCCTCCCACCACCTGGACGAGCGTCATGGCGGCCTGGGCGAACACCGCCAACGGCCACCAGCCGGGGCGCGGCGGGCGCCCCGGCGGCAGCCCGGCCTGTGCGGCGAGTTCGTCGAGCGCCTCCGAAAGGCCCTGCGAGCCGCGTACGGCCGCCTCCCGCACCGCCTGCGCCCAAGGCGCGGGCAGTCCGGCCGAGGCCCGGTCGGAGACCGTGCGCACCGCCTGTTCGACACGCTGCCGGGCGGTGGCCTCCTCCTCCGGCTGAGCCCTCTGCAGGCGTCCGGTGGGCGCGTCCGCGCGCTTCTGGCGCCAACGCCACAGCCGCAGCCAGGGCGTGCCGCAGGCCCGGTTGGCATTGCGCAGCCAGGCCCGTTCGGCGGCCTCGCCGGCGGCGGTGGCGCCCACCGCGTCCGCGAGCCGCGCGGCGAACTCGTCGCGTGCCTCCTCGCTGAGCCCGGCGCGCCGTCCGGTGGCGTAGACGGGGCGCAGCCGGTCCGCGGCGGCGTCCACGTCGGCGGCGATCCGCCGGGCCGCCGCGCCCCGTTCGGCCACGAACTGGCCGAGCATCTCGCGCAGTTCGCCGACGCCGTCGCCGGTGAGCGCGGACAGCGCGAGCACGGTGGCGCCCGGTTCCCCGAACTCGCCGAGCGCGACACCGTCGTCGTCGAGCAGCCGGCGCAGATCGTGCAGGACCAGGTCGGCGGCGTCGCCGGGGAGCCGGTCGGTCTGGTTGAGGATGACGAACATGACCTCCGCATGGCCGGCCATGGGCCGCAGATAGCGCTCGTGGAGGACGGCGTCGGCGTACTTCTCCGGGTCGACGACCCAGATCACCGCGTCGACCAGTTTCAGGATCCGGTCGACGTGTTCGCGGTGCTGGACGGCCGCCGAGTCGTGGTCGGGCAGGTCGATGAGGACCAGTCCGCGCAGTTGCGCGTCCGCCTCCGGGTTGTGCACGGGGCGCCGGCGCAGCCGGCCCGGGATGCCGAGCCGGTCGACGAGGGCCGCGCCGCCGTCGCTCCAGGTGCACGCGATGGGCGCGGCGGTGGTGGGGCGCCGTACGCCGGTCTCCGAGATGGCGACTCCGGCGAGCGCGTTGAACAGCTGGGACTTGCCGCTGCCGGTGGCACCGGCGATGGCGACGACGGTGTGCTGTCCGGAGAGCCTGCGCCGGGCGGCCGCCTCGTCCAGGACCCGGCCGGCCTCGGCCAGGGTGTGGCTGTCGAGGCGGGTGCGGGAGAGGCCGACGAGTTCGCGCAGGGCGTCGAGGCGGGAGCGCAGCGGGCCGTCGTACGCCAGCGGGGCGGGGGCCGGGGCGCCGGGGCCGCGGGTCTCCAGGACGGGGACGGCGGGCTTGGAGGTGTCGGTGACCCGGCGGGCGATGAGTCCGTCGTCCCAGGCGTCCTCGGCGGTGGCCGGGTCGCCGTCGGCCGGCTCTCGTTGCTCCCGCACGCGTGCGTGCGGGACGTTCTCGGTCTCGGCGGCGGCCTGGGCCGGGTGCGCGGGGTGCGCAAGGTCTGCGGGCGGCTCGCCCCCGGCCCCGTCCCGGCCCCGCGGCGCGTCCCCCGCGGAGTCCGGTGCGGCGCCGGCCGCGGGGGCGTGTACCGCGGCGTGTACGGGCTCCGGTACGGCGTCCGGCGCGGAGCCCGCCGCGGTCAGACCGCTGTCGAAGCCACTGGTGTAGTCACCGGCGTACTCACCGGTGTGATCCATGCGTTCCATGTGATCCGTGTGGTCGTGGTCAGTGACGGCGGTCACCGGTCACCTCTCCTTCTGGAGGACGGACAGGGCGGCGATGAGTTCGGCTTGGGGTTCGGGGTGGACGTCGAGTGCGTCGAGCGGGGCCAGGCGGCGTTCGCGTTCGGTGTGCACGACGCGGTCCACGTGTTCGGTGAGCAGCCGTCCCGCGCGGTCGCGCAGCCGTAGCGCACCGTGGGCGCCGACGCGCTCGGCGAGCCGCTCCCCCGCTTCCTTGGTGCGGCGGCCGCCGAGGAGCGCGGTGGCCACGAGGGCGGCGACGGACTCGGAGTCGGGCGCGACGCTGCGGTCGAGCTCGCGCACCTCGTCCTCGGCGTACTCCTCCAGTTCGCGCCGCCAGCGCCGGACGGCGAGGCCGATGCGGTGCTCGGCGCTCTCCAGGGAGGGGTCGCGGCCGCTGAGCCCGGGGGCCGCGGACGCGGGCTCGCGGCGCCAGGCGTCGTCGACGCGCTCGTCGGCGGCGGTGACGGCGCACAGCAGCAGCGCGGCGAGGCTCTCCACCAGGGCGTCGAGGAGTTCGCCGGCGGCGCAGTCGAGGGGGTAGGCGCGCCAGCGTTTGAGGGCGTCGCCGGCGAGCACGGCCCCGCTCTGCAGCCTGCCGCGCACGCGCGCGTGCTCGCTGTCGTACGCCGAGTCGACGGCCGAGGTCAGGCGCAGTGCGGCGGCGTGCTGGGCGGCGGCCGCCCCGGCCAGTTCGGGCATGCGGGCCTTGAGGGAGTCGAGGACGCCGTGGGCGGTGCGGGCCAGGATGTGGGTGCGGGCGCCGGGGTCCTGTGCCTGGTGCACGAGCCAGGCCCGCAGCGGGGCCACGGCGGTGGCCGGGAGCAGCCCGCCGCCCCACGCCGACTCGGGCAGCTCGGGCACCGTGAACCGGGGCAGGTCACCGAGTCCGGCCTTGGTGAGGAGGGCGCCGTACTGCCGGGCGACCTCGGAGACGACCTGGTGGGGGACCCGGTCGAGGACGGTCACCAGAGCGGCCTTGTACTCCTTGGCGGTGCGCAGCAGGTGCCAGGGGACGGCGTCGGCGTAGCGGGCGGCGGTGGTCACCATCACCCAGACGTCGGCGGCGCACATGAGCTCTGCGGCGAGGACGCGGTTGTCGACGATCAGGGAGTCGATGTCGGGGGCGTCGAGGAGAGCGAGGCCGCGCGGGAGGCTGTCGGCGGTCTCGACGCGGAGTACGCGCCCGGGGCTCTCGCCGGGCAGGAGGAGGTCGTCGCCGGGGTCGCGGTTCGGTACCCACACGCGTGTGAGGTCGGGCAGCACGCGCATGCCGCTGAACCAGTGATGATCTTCCGGATGGCAGACCAGCACCGGTGTGCGGGTGGTCGGCCGCAGCACGCCCGCCTCACTGACGCGGCGGCCCACCAGGGAGTTGACGAGGGTCGACTTGCCGGCGCCGGTGGATCCGCCCACGACCGCCAGAAGCGGTGCGTCGGGCTCTCTGAGGCGGGGCACCAGATAGTTGTCGAGCTGTGCGAGCAGTTCGTCGCGGTTGGCACGCGCGCGTGGAGCCCCCGCCAGGGGCAGCGGGAAGCGTGCGGCGGCGACACGGTCGCGCAGGGCGGAAAGTGTGTCGAGCAGCTGGGGCCGTACGTCCAAGGTCACCACATGCGAAGAATGCCCAATTTTAGGGGAATTCTGAAGCATATAGACATGTCTGCGTGCCGACAGGACACAACGGACGGAAGGGACGACTGGGACGGAGGCACAGTCCAGGCATAACGAGTGCACAACACCCGGTGCGTCAGACACCAAAAGCGGTGCACGATTCGTACCTGCCTGCGATTATCAGGACCGCTTCACCGAACCTCCACATTGAGCCACGGAGGCGAAGCAGCAGGGACAAGGATCGGGGAGTTCTATCCTTGTCCCCGGCAGCGTGGCGGACCCGCCCACACCAGGGCAGTGCGTACGAGGCCAGCACTACCGGCCCCCGTAGCTCAGTGGATAGAGCAGGCGCCTTCTAAGCGCTTGGCCGCAGGTTCGAGTCCTGCCGGGGGCGCCACCCGCGGTCCGCAGCGTCCGGAAATCGCCGCAGGGAACACCTGGAACTTGGCCGATCTCCGCTCACCAGGGCGTGCCCACGTCGCGCCGCTCTGCCGGTGTCACGCGCGGAGGTAGGCGAGGACCGCCAGCACCCTTCGGTGGGTCTCGTCGGTCTGCGGCAGGTCCAGCTTGGTGAGGATGCTGCCGATGTGTTTGCCCACGGCGGCTTCGGAGACCACCAGTTCGCGGGCTATCGACCCGTTCGACCTGCCCTCCGCGATCAGTGACAGGACCTCCCGCTCACGCGGGGTGAGGCGCTCCAGCGGATCACGGCGGCGGCGCAGCAGCTGGCGTACGACTTCGGGGTCCACGACCGTGCCGCCCGCCGCGACCTCCCACAGGGCGTCGACGAACTGCTCGACCTGCCCGACCCGGTCCTTGAGCAGATAGCCGACGCCCGTTCCGTCGCCGGAGTCCAGCAACTCGGCGGCGTACGCCCGGTGTACGTACTGGCTGAGGACCAGGACGGGCAGCGCGGGCCGCTTCTCGCGCAGCCGCAGCGCCGCGTGCAGTCCCTCGTCCTGGAACGCCGGGGGCATCCGCACGTCCGTCACCACGATGTCCGGGGGGTGCTCCTCGACCGCGGCGATCAGCGCCGGGGCGTCTCCCACGGCCGCCACCACCTGGTGGCCGCAGCGGGCGAGCAGACCGCTGAGCCCCTCCCGCAGCAGCACGCTGTCCTCGGCCAGAACTACGCGCAGCGGTCGGTCTGTTCGCAAGGAAACTCCACCCTCAGCAGGGTCGGTCCGCCGGGCGGACTGGACAGCGAGAGTCTGCCATCGAGCACCGACACCCGGTCCGCGAGTCCGGTCAGCCCGCTGCCCGCCCCGGCCGCCGCCGCGCCGCCCCGGCCGTCGTCGCTCACCTGCAAAAACAGCCGCCCGTCGCGGTGACCTCCCGTCACCTGCCCACGGCTCGCCCCGCTGTGCCGGGCGATGTTGGCGAGCGCCTCGCAGACCACGAAGTACGCGGCGGACTCCACCGCCGCGGGAAGCCGCCCGCGCAGTTCCAGGTCGACGTCCACGGGGACGGCCGAGCGGTCCGCGGCGTCGGTGACGGCCGTTTCGAGGCCGTAGTCCGTGAGCACCTTGGGGTGGATGCCGTGGATCAGTTCGCGCAGTTCGGCCAGCGCCCTGCCCGCCTCCTCGTGGGCCTTGGCGAGCTGGTCGGCGAGCGGTCCGGGCGGGGCGTCCAGGCGGGCCAGGCCGAGCGTCATCGTCAGCGCCACCAGCCGCTGCTGCGCCCCGTCGTGCAGGTCGCGCTCGATGCGCCGCCGTTCGGCCTCGAAGGCGTCCACCAGGCGGACGCGTGAGCGGGTCAGTTCGACGACCCTGTCCCCCAGGTCTCCGTCGCGCGGCGCGATCAGCAGACGCGTCAGTTCGGCCCGGGATCCGGCCGCGACCCCCAGCGCGTAGCCGCCCAGGGCCAGGGCGAGCAGCCCGAGCGCGGTGACGCCGAAGGCCGTCGGCCAGTCGGTGACCGTCCACACCTTGAGCACCTTGGTCTCACGGCCGCCGCCGGCCGTGGCCATCAGCAGCGGGGTCGCGACCATGGTCAGCGGGAAGAGCAGGCCCACCGTGACCGCGAGGGCGTCGACCGGCCACAGCAGCCCGGCGAGGAGCAGGGCGTGGCGCTGCCACTGCGGCTCGCCGGCCGCCGCCCGGCGAAGGCGCGGGTACGGGAGGTCCTCGGCCAGGTCGGCCTCGGCGACCGCGCACGGCACCGGTCCGGCGAGTTGTCCGGCGGCCGGCAGCTGGGGGTACCTCCCAGGCCCTTGAGGCACTGGGGGAGCGTCGCCCTCACCCGGGCCCTGATCACCCGCCCCGAGGTGCTCTTCGGCGACGAGCCGACCGGTGCGCTCGACTCACGGACCGGCCGTGCGGTGCTGAAGCTGCTGCGCGGCATGGTCGACTCGCGGGGGCAGACGGTCGTGATGGTCACGCACGACCCGGTGGCCGCCTCGTACGCCGACCGTGTCGTCTTCCTCGTCGACGGGCGGGTGGCGGGCGAGTCGGCGGGGGCGGGCGCCGACGGCGTCGCCGCGCGCATGACCGAACTGGAGGGCGCGCCGTGCTCAGGGTCGCCGTGCGCACCCTGCGCACCCGCTGGGTCACCTTCCTGGGCAGCTTCGTCGCTCTCTCGCTCGGGGTCGCCCTGATCGCCGTGCTGGGCCTGGCCCTCGCCTCGTCGTCGGCCGCGCCCGGCCGCGCGCCGGAGCGGTTCGCCGTCGCGCCGGTCGTGGTCAAGGGGGCGGACAGCCTGCGGGTGCCGACCTCGATCGGGGTACGGGTGCAGAAGCTCGCCCGGCCGCGGGCCGTGCCGCACGAGGTCGTCGCACGGCTGCGGAAGCTCGGCACCGTCGTCCAGGACCGGTCGTTCGCCGTCCGGGCCCGGGGCGGGCCGGACGACCTGGTGGGGCATCCCTGGTCCACCGCCGCCTTCGCCCCGTACCGCATCGACGCGGGACGCGCGCCCCGCGCGGCCGGCGAGGTCGTCGTGAGCGGCGGCTGGGCGAGGCCGGGCGAACGCGTACGGACCGATCGCGGAACCGTGCTGGTGGTCGGGAACGTCACCGGGCGCGGCTTCGAGCACGCCGTCTTCTACACCGACGCACGCGCCGCCCGGCTGGAGCCGGTCAGTACCCAGCTGGTCGTGGACGCGGACGCGGCGGCGGTGCGTGCGGCGGTGCGCGGCGGCGGCAGCCTGGCGGGTGGCGTCCGGGTTCTCACGGGTGACGGGCGGCGCTGTGCCGACGCGGATCCCGACCGGGACGGCGCGGCCCTCACCGCGATGAACGCCATGTTCGGCACCGCGGGCGGTGTCACCGCCTTCGTGTCGGTGTTCGTGGTGGCGTCGACCTTCGCGTTCTCGGTCGCGCAACGGCGCCGGGAGTTCGGGCTGTTGCGGACGGCCGGGGCGACTTTGGGGCAGGTCCGCGCGATGGTGGTCGCCGAGGCGTTCCTGGTCGGGGTGGCCGCCTCGGCCGCCGGTTGTGTGCTCGGCGGCTACGGCGCGCCCCGGCTGGCCGCGTGGGTGGTCGACGGCGGTGCCGCTCCGGCCTGGTTCCGCATCGGCGGCGCCGTCTGGCCGTACGGCGCGGCCTTCGCGACCGGTCCGGTCGTCGCGCTGTGCGGTGCGGTGGCCGCGTCCTGGCGGGCGGGCCGGACCGGTCCCGTCCAAGCGCTGCGCGAGGCGTCCGTGGACGGCCCGACGATGACGCGGGGCCGCCTGCTGTTCGGCCTGGGGCTGCTGCTGACCGCCGTCGTCTCCCTCGCCCTGGCGTTGCTCGGCGACCCGGGTGACCTGCTGCACCGCAAGACCTATGTGAGCCGGCCGATGCTGCTGATCACTGCGGTCGCGCTGCTCGCACCGGCTCTGGTGGGCCCGCTGGTCCGGTTGCTCGCCCGGCCGGCGGCCCGGTCGGCCGGTGCGGTCGGCATGCTGGTGCGGGAGAACGCCGCCGCCGGTGTACGGCGCACCGCCGCGATCGCGGCACCGGTCCTGGTCACGGTCGCCCTCGCGGGCTCGCTGCCCGGCGCCACCGCGACCCTGGACAGGGCCAGGGCCGCCGAGCTGCGCGAACGGACCGCCGCCGCCTTCGTGGTCACCCCGGCGGGTTCGGCGGGCTTCGACGCGGCGGCCCTGCGCAGGCTGCGCGAGGTGCCGGGCACCGTCGTGTCCGCCACCTCGTCGAGCGCCGTCTACCGTCTGGAGGACGGTGTCGCGCTCGTCAGGGACGAGGCCCGTGCGGCGGACCCCGGTGGGCTCACCGCCACCACCCGGCTGCCGGTCGTGGCCGGGAGGGCGGGCGACCTCGACGACGGTTCGATCGTCGTCAACGAGGAGTGGCGGCAGCACGCTCTCGGGCAGCGGGTACGGGTGTGGCTCGGCGACGGTACGCGCAGGACGCTGCGGATCGTCGCGGTGATGGCCGCCGGGACCGGCGGCAACGGCGTCTACGTCACCCCGCGCAACGCCGCCGGCGCGCCCGTCGACCGGGTCGATGTGGCCCTCGTGGACGGCGCCGACCCGGGCGCCGTGGCCGCGGGGCTGCGGGCCGCGGTGGGCCCCGGGGGCGGGCAGGTCCGTTCCGGGGACCAGTGGGTGCGGGTCGGCCGTCCGGAGACGAACGGGACGACCCGGACCGGCATCCTGCTGGTCCTCGGTATCGCGCTCCTGTACACCGGCATCTCCGTGGCCAACACGATGGTCATGGCGACCTCCGACCGGGAGCGCGACCTCGCGGTGCTGCGGCTGGCCGGGGCCACCCGGTGGCAGGTGCTGCGGCTGGTGGCCGCCGAGGCCCTGACGGTCGTGGCGGTCGGCGCGGTGCTGGGGCTGCTGGTCGCCGCGGCCGATCTGGCGGGCATGTGGGCTGCCCTGGGGCTGCTGTCGGTACGGACCACGATGGCGTTGCCCTGGCCGGCTCTCGGCACGGCCGTGGGCGCCTGTGCGGTGCTCGCGGTGGTCTCCTCCGTCGTACCCGCCGCGGTCGCCCTGCGTCGGGGGGCCGTGAGGTCGGCGGGTATGAGGGAGTGAGCCACCGCGGGGCCGCGGTCGTGCCGGCGGTTCAGGACCGGTCGACCAACTCGCTCAGGGTCGCGGCCAGTTCGCCGACCGACTGCTCACGCAGGAGGTGGTGGGCCGGGACCGGGATGTTCAGGGCCGACTCCAGGGTGCGCTGGAGGGTCAGGGCCGTGAGGGAGTCGAGGCCCTGGGTGTGCAGGGGGCGGTCGCGGGCGATGCGGTGGGCCGGGGGGATGTCCAGGTGCCGGGCCAGGTTGCGGCAGAGGAACAGTTCGAACACCTGCCGGCGGTCGTCGTCGGGGGTCTCCCGCAGCGCGCCCAGGTTCAGCGCGCTCGTCGTCGGTATGACTGTCACGGTCTCGTCGTCCTTTCGTCCGGGGTGGGTGTGGCTTGGGACCGAGCCGGGGACCGGCATCACGCCGCGCGGGCGCCCGCGATGTGCCAGCCGCGGGGGTCGCGGTGGATCGCGAGGCGTTCCGGGCGGTGCCAGCCGGCCACCGGGCGGGGTGCCAGGGGGCTGGGGTCCACGGCGGCCAGGGCGGCCGCGCGGGCGAGCAGGACGGTGGTCAGGGCGGCGAGCTCGGCGGGGCTCGCCTCCCCCTTCACCACCTTGATGACCAGGGCGCCGTCAGCGCCGTCCGCCGTACTCACTGCGGCGGGTTGCCGTGCTTGCGCGACGGCAGGTCGGCCTGCTTGCTGCGGAGCATCGCAAGGGCACGGATGAGGGTGGAGCGGGTCGCCCGGGGGTCGATCACGTCGTCGATCAGCCCGCGTTCGGCCGCGTAATAGGGGTGCATCAGCTCCGACTGGTACTCCTTGATCTTCTGGGCGCGGGTGGCCTCCGGGTCGTCCGCCGCCGCGATCTCCCGGCGGAAGATCACGTTGGCCGCGCCCTCGGCGCCCATCACCGCGATCTCGTTGGTGGGCCAGGCGAGGGCCAGGTCGGTGCCGATCGAGCGGGAGTCCATGACTATGTACGCGCCGCCGTAGGCCTTGCGCAGCACCAGGGAGATCCGGGGCACGGTGGCGTTGCAGTAGGCGTAGAGGAGCTTGGCGCCGCGGCGGATGATGCCGTTGTGCTCCTGGGCCACGCCCGGCAGGAAGCCCGGCACGTCGATCAGGGTGACCAGCGGGATGTTGAAGGCGTCGCAGAACTGCACGAACCGCGCGGCCTTTTCACTGGCGTCTATGTCCAGGACGCCCGCGAAGGAGGCCGGCTGGCTGGCGACGATGCCGACGACCTCGCCGTCCAGCCGGGACAGCGCGCACACCACGTTGGTCGCCCAGTCGGCGTGGATCTCGAAGTAGTCGCCGTCGTCGACGATCTCCTCGATGACGGTACGGATGTCGTAGACCCGGCCGGGGTCCCCGGGGACCAGCTCCAGGACCCGGTCGGTGCGCCGGTCGGCCGGGTCCGAACTCGGTGTCCTGGGCGGCAGTTCGCGGTTGTTGGACGGCAGCAGCGACAGCAGGTGCCGTACGTCCTCCATGCAGCTGCGGACGTCGTCGTAGGCGAAGTGGGCCACGCCCGAGGCGCTGGCGTGGACGTCGGCGCCGCCCAGGTCGTTCTGGGTGATCTCCTCGCCGGTGACCGCCTTGACCACGTCGGGTCCGGTGATGAACATCTGGGCGATGTCGCGGACCATGAAGACGAAGTCGGTCAGGGCGGGCGAGTAGGCGGCGCCGCCCGCGCAGGGGCCGAGCATCACGCTGATCTGCGGGATCACCCCGGAGGCGCGGGTGTTGCGCTGGAAGATGCCGCCGTAGCCGGCGAGCGCGGAGACGCCCTCCTGGATCCGGGCGCCGGCGCCGTCGTTCAGGGACACGAGCGGGGCCCCCGCCGCCACGGCCATGTCCATGATCTTGTGGATCTTCTGGGCGTGGGCCTCGCCGAGGGCGCCGCCGAAGATCCGGAAGTCGTGGGCGTACACGAAGACGGTACGGCCGTGGACCGTGCCCCAGCCGGTGATCACGCCGTCGGTGTAGGGGCGCTTCTTCTCCAGGCCGAAGCCGGTGGCGCGGTGTCGGCGCAACTGCTCGACCTCGGTGAACGAGCCCGGGTCCAGGAGCAGTTCGATGCGTTCGTGGGCGGTCAGCTTGCCCTTGGCGTGCTGGCGCTCGGTGGCCTTGGGGTCGTGGCCCGTGCGGGCCAGGTCCTTGATGATCTGCAGCTCGGTCAGCCGGTCGACCTCGCAGGCGTCCGGGGCGTCCGGGGCGGTCTCCAGCACGGGAGTCCCGGGATCGGTGACGGTCATGATGCCTGGGCCCTTTCCTTCCTGTTCCGGGTGTCGATGAGGGCGTGCGTCTGGACGGAGGACGGGTTGTGGGCGCGCAGCACGGTGCGCAGGCCCGGTTCGACGGTGGCGATCCGCTCGACGGCGTCCCTGGCGTAGAGCCACTCGGCGGGCACGGAGTACATGGAGACCCGCCAGTCCTTGTCGCCGGCCGCGGCCGCGGCGCCGACATGGCCGTCGCACAGCGGTACGTTGCGCACCGCCCAGCCGGTCGGACGCCAGGACTCGGCCGCCTCGCCGAGGTAGTCGATGTCGGCGGCACGGGCGAGGCCGGTGCCGAGCCCCTTCAGATAGGCCTCCTTGCGGGACCACAGCCGGGCGAAGGCCATCTGCCGCCGGTCCTCCGACAGCCGGGTGATCTCCTGCTGCTCGGCCGGGTGCAGCGAGGACAGACAGGCCTCCACGGTGGACGGTGACGGCAGGACCTGCACGTCGACACCGACCCGGGTGCGCGCGATCGCGACCATGGCCAGGCCGTGGCTGTGCGAGAGGGAGAACTCGGGGGCGCCCGGCAGGTCGACCAGGACCGGACGGCCGTGCCGCTCCTCGCACTCCTCGCACCACTCCCGGCCGAGGGGCAGCCGCTGCGGCGCGACACCGGTGTAGACCGACAGCACCCGGCGCAGCCCCACATGGGCGGCGGCGTACATCTGCCGGTCCTCCTGCCGACGGTAGGCGGCGGCCCGCCGTCGCTCCTCGACGTCGAGCTCGCCGACCGGTACGTCACGTTCCGAGGCGGGCGGCGGCAGCAGCCAGATGTGCAGGTCCGACGTGCCCACTTCCAGGGTGGAGCGCGGGGCGTTCGGTACGACGGGGAGGTTCACGGGCGGCTCCCGGTTCCGGTGGTGTGGGCCGGCGTCCGCACGGCCGGGGATCGCCCGGCGGGCGCGTCGCCGCGGTCGGCGGCGGCCGCGACGAGTGCGGCGGCCAGCGAGATCAGGCCGCCCGCCCAGAGGGCGGAGCGGGTTCCCAGGTAGTGGGTGGCGGCGCCGACGAAGACGGCGCCGAGCGGGGCGGTGCCCTGCAGGATCAGGGTGTAGACGGCCATGACACGGCCCCGGTGGGCGGGGTCGCTGCCCAGCTGGACGCGGTGGTTGGCGGCCTGGGCGAAGTACAGGGACGCGAAGCCGGTCGGTACGAGCAGTACCAGTGCCGTCGGCAGGTTCGGCGCCCAGCCGGTGGCCGCGGCGAGCGCGCCGAAGGCGCAGGCCCAGCCGGTGACCAGGCGGGCCGGCGGGCGGCTGCGGCGCAGGGTGCCGGCGAAGGCGGCCAGCAGCGAACCGGCGGCGAGCGCGGCGGTGAGCAGGCCGAAGGACTCGGCGCCCGTATGGAACACGGTGCGTGCCATGAGCGGCAGGGTGAGCTGGAGGTTGAGGCCGAACAGCGCCACCGCCGCGACCAGGGCCAGGGTGGCCACCAGGTCGGGGCGTGACCGGAGTTCGGCCAGGCCCTCGACGACCCGGGCGGTGCCGGCCGCCGGGCAGGGCGGGCGGTGCAGCTCCTCCGGCCGCATGGCGCGCAGCCCGGCCACGGTGGCCGCGTAGCTCACCGCGTTGAGGAGCATCACGGTGCCGGTGCCGGTGGCCGCGATCAGCAGCCCGGCAAGCGACGGGCCCAGCACCCGCGCGATGTTGAAGTAGGCGCCGCTGAGCGCGGAGGCGTTGGGCACCAGGTCGGGTCCGACGAGCTCGGCGATGAAGGACAGCCGGGCCGGCACCTCCACGGCGCCCGCGACACCGAGGGCCGCGGCGAACACGCAGACCTGCCACAGCCGCGCCGCCCCGGACACCACCAGCAGACCGAGGGCCAGCGCGAACACCCCGGAGACGACGTTGGCTCCGGTCAGCAGGGCGCGCTTGTCGTGGCGGTCGGCGAGCCGGCCGCCGTACAGGGTCAGCAGCAGCATCGGCGTGAACTGCAGCGCGGTGACGGTGGCGAGTGCGGTCCCGGAGCCGCCGGACAGGTCGAGGACGAGCCAGTCCTGGGCGACGACCATCATCCAGGTACCGGTGGCGGAGACGACCTGGCCGGCCGCGAAGAGCCGGAAGTTCCGCACGGTCAGCGAGCGCAGGCTGCCGGTCAGCAGCCGGCGGCCCGGTCCTTCGGCCCTGGCCCGTGTCGTGGCCCGTGTCATGTTCCGTGTCATGGCCCGTCCCGCTCCGGCAGGCACTCCTCGAAGAAGGCGAGCGCGCGCAGGTGGTAGGAGCGGGCCGTGCGGCCCAGGCTGATGTTGTGACCGGCGTCCGGCTGCCGGTCGACGACCACCCGGGGCGCGGCGCTGAGCCGGGCCCGCAGGTCGTCGAGGGCGTCGGCGTCGTGCCGCCACCACAGCTCGTGCTCGGCGAAGGTGAGCCGGACCGGGACGCGGATGTGCGGGGCGAGCGCGTCGAACACCCCCGGCCAGTCCGACGCGGCACTCAGCTCCCGCTCGGGGATGGGCTTCACCAGGGTGGCGCTGTGCTGGAAGGTGGCCGGCGGATACAGGGCGAGCCGGCCCCAGTTGTACTTCCAGCGGGCCCGCTCGGGTCCGGCGAGCAGCTCCGCGGAGCGCGGGGCGTAGCGGTGGCCGCAGCCGGAGATGTCCAGGCCGAGGAGTCCGGCCGGCGGGGCTTCGGCGGCCAGGGTCAGGGCCAGTTTGCCGCCGAAGGAGTGCGCGAGCAGGAACGTTCCACCGCCGATGTCGTACTCGGCGCCGAAGCGGTCGAGCGCGGCCCGCAGCACGCGGGCCTGCCCGGCCAGGTCCAGGCCCTCGGGGAGCCCGGTCGCGGAGTCGCCGTAACCGGGCCGGTCGACGGCGAGGACCGCGAACCCCAGATGCGCCCCCAGTGCGCACAGGGAGGCATCGGGCTGCGCCCCGCCGTCGAAGTACCCCGCGCTCATACCGGCACCGTGCAGGGCGACCACGGTGGCCCGCGGCGGGCCCTCGGGTGCGCTCAGCAGGGCCGACAGGGTGTGCCCGGCGGCGTCGAGCGTGATCCGCCGCACCCGCGGGCCGACGGACAGGGACGCGGTGCCCATGGGATCACCCCACCTCCGGGGAACCGAACCAGTGGTGGAGGGCGACGACCAGGGCGTCCACGGAGGTGGCGAGGTCGGTGCGGGTGGACGCGGGGACGGGGGTGGTGGAAGCGGGGGTGGCCGAAGCCGTGCCGGAGGCGAGAGCGGGGATGGCGGAGACGGCGCCCGTGAGCCGGAGGGCTGTCGGGGCGGCCGCCGTACGGGGATCGGCTGCGCCGGTGCCGGACAAGGCTGCCTCCGTACGGAGTTGGGCTGTACCGGCGCCCGGCACCACGGCCCCGGCACGAGCATCGGGTGTACGAGTGCCCGACAAGGCGGCCTCCGTTCGGGATTCGGGTTCGGAGCTGGGACGGGTGGTGGCGTCGGTGAGGGCGCCGGGGCCGGTCGTGGCCAGGGCGGACTCGGGGCCGGTCGGCGAAGGGCCGCCGCCCGTCGTCCAGGCCACGTGGCCGTCGGGGCGGATCAGGAGGGCCGTCGCGCCGGCGAAGACGCCGAGGTGGTCCGGGGCGGCGCGGACGACCGTGACCCGGTCCGCCCACGGGGCCGCGGCCTCGCGGAGGGCGGGGTTGTCGGTCAGGTCGAGGAGGACGCCGTGGGCCGGGTGCAGCAGGGCTGTCGTGGTGGTGGCCGTGCCGTCGGGCAGGTGCAGCGGGCGCGGCGGCAGGCGGCGGCCGAGCAGGGGGTGGGTGCCGGGGCCCAGGTCGTAGCCGACGTCGAGGTGGCTGACGACACCGGCGAGCCGGCGGCGCACCTCCGGCAGCCCCATCAGTTCGGTGAACAGGGCGCGCAGCGGGTCGGCCTCGGGGCCGCCGAGGAAGATCATGCCCTGGGCCCGGGTGTTCATCAGCAACCGCGCACCGACGGGGTGCCGTTCGCCGTGGTAGGTGTCGAGCAGGCCCTCCGGCGCCCGGCCCCGGACCACCGCGGCCAGCTTCCAGCCGAGGTTGGCCGCGTCCTGCACGCCCGTGCTCAACCCCTGGCCGCCGGCCGGGAGATGGACGTGCGCGGCGTCCCCGGCGAGCAGCACCCGGCCCTTGCGGTAGGCGGAGACCTGGCGGGTGGCGTCCGTGAAGGAGCTGACCCAGTCGGCGCCGCCGCCGGCCAGCGACTCGCCGGTGATGCGCTCCCAGGCGGCGGCGACCTCGTCGAACCGCACGTCCTCGGGCCGGTCCCCGGCCGGGGTACCGTGCTCGCACACGATGATCCGGTCCACGCCCGGTGCCAGCGGCGCGGCCATCACCATGCCGTGCTCCAGCCGCTCGCCGAGGAAGCGCGGGCGTATCTCGCAGCCGGTGACGTCGGCCAGGTACATCCGGCGGGTGGCCGGCAGGCCGGGGAAGTCGAACCCGGCCGCCCGGCGCACCACGCTCTGACCGCCGTCGCAGCCCACGAGGTACGCGGCGCGCAGCCGCTGTTCGCCCTCCGGCGTGTCCGCGACGATCTCGACGCCGTCGGCGTCCTCGGCCAGCTTGGTCAGCTCCCAGCCCCGGCGGATGTCCGCGCCCAGCTCCCCGGCCCAGTCCTCCAGGACGGCCTCGGTCTGCGACTGCGGGACCCCGCGGGCGCCGAAGTGGGCGTCCTCCAGGACGGTGTAGTCGAACTGCACACCGCCGAAGTGGCCCATCGGGCTCTTCTCCAGCTGCCCGAAGCGGGGCAGCAGCCCCCGCTGGTCGAAGACCTCCATGGCGCGGGCCGTGAACCCCAGCCCGCGGGACTGCCCGGTCGGCTCCGCCAGTCTCTCCACGACGACGACCCGGGCGCCGCCCAGCCGCAGTTCCCCGGCCAGCATGAGGCCCGTGGGCCCCGCGCCGACGACGATCACATCCGTGTCCACAGCGCTTCCTCTCTGATCTGATGAATCGACTGAACCGGGTTCACAGCCCGGGGTCCGGACGGCCGAACCAGTGCCGGATCGCCGCGGTCGCCGCCCAGGGGTCCGAGCCGGCCCAGGCGACATGGCCGTCCGGGCGGACGAGCAGCCCGTCGGCGTCGTGCAGCGGCGACCTGGCGTCGTACGGCCGCCCCTCGGCGTCGTGCAGCGGACCGGTGGGGTCCGGCAGCACCACGACCGGGGTGACCCGGTCCGACCAGACCTTGCCGAGCCAGCGCAGTTCGGCCCGCGCGGACTCGGAGACGAGCAGCAGCCCGCGTCCGGTGCGCAGCAGTGCGGCCACCTCCACCGGGCCGTCCGGTGTGGGCAGGGTGCCGAGCGGCAGCCGCGCGCCGAGCAGCGGATGGGTGCCGCCGCCCACGGGGTGGCGGATGTCGAGCCCGGTGATCATGGCGGCGAGGTGCTGTCGTGCGGGTCCCGCGGCGATCAGCTCGCCGAGCAGAGTTCGCGCCGGTTCCACCGCCCGGTCGCCGAGCAGCAGCAGCGCCTGGGCCCGGATGTTGGCGAGCACCCGGCGCCCGACCTCGTGCCGTTCGTCGTGGTAGGTGTCGAGCAGGCCCTGCGGCGCCCGGCCGCAGACCACCGCGGCCAGTTTCCAGCCGAGGTTGGCCGCGTCCTGCAGTCCGAGGTTGAGCGCCTGGCCGCCGCTGGGCATCTGGCGGTGGGCGGCGTCCCCGGCGAACAGCACCCGCCCGTGCCGGTACTGCGTGAGCTGCTGGTTGGCGTCGCCGAAGGCGTTGAGCCAGACCGGGCGTCCGCCGCCCAGGTCCTCGCCGGTGACCCGCCGCCAGGCGCCGACGACCTCGGCGAAGGCGGGCGGGCCGGTCCGCTCGGGGGCCGGGGTGCCGAACTCGTGGACCATCACCCGGGTGGTCCCGCCGGGCATCCGGGCCGCGATGGCGAGGCCGCGCTCAAGGCGTTCGAAGCGCCGGTTCGGGATGTCGATGCCGGCGATGTCCGCCCTCAGCAGCTCCCGCCCGGCCGGGGCGCCGGGGAAGTCCGCCCCGGTCAGCCGGCGCACGGTGCTGTCCTCGCCGTCGCAGGCGACGAGGTACGCCGCCCGCAGCCGCCGCGGTCCGTCCGGGGTCTCGGCGACCACGTCCACGTGCCCGTCGCGCTGGGTGAGTCCGCGCACCTCCCAGCCGCGGCGCACATCCGCCCCGAGGGACCCGGCCCACTCCTGGAGCAGTTCCTCGGTCCGGGTCTGGGGCACCTTCCACTGGCCGGAGTGCGGGCTCGGCATGGTCAGGTCCATGGGCACGCCGCCGAAGTGGCCGCGCGGTTCGCGCGGCGGGTCGCCGAGCGCGGCCAGCAGCCCGCGGCAGTCGAACAGTTCCACGGTGCGGGCGTGCAGGGTGGAGGCGCGGGACTCCGTGGTGGGGGTGCGCAGCCGTTCCAGGACGACCACGTCGGCGCCGCCCAGCCGGAGTTCACCGGCGAGGAAGAGCCCCACGGGGCCCGCCCCCACCACGATCACACGGGTTGCCGCCGGGCCCTTGGCGGGCCGGGCCGGGGAGCTGTCGGTGGCCATGGTCAGCGGCTCTTCTCCGCGTGGTCCTTGGCGTGCCGCAGCGTGGCGCGGCTGTTGGTGCTCAGCGCGCCCTGGACGTACTCGCGGGCGTCCTCCACCGTCGCGTGCGCGCCGAGGATCCGCGCGATGTTGTCCGGGTTGAGCACGACCGTGTGCTGCGAGGTGGCGGCGACCCCGCGCGGGTACTCCTCGAACGTCCACAGCCCGGTGTGCAGGGTCATCAGGGCCGGCAGGGTGACCTGCTTGTAGGCGATCGCACGGTGCGGGAAGGTCACCCGGTACGACTTGGTGGTGTGCGTCGAGCCGTCCTTGGCCCTGGTGTCCATCTCCAGGACCTGCAGTCCGGGCGTCGGCTCCTCGAACCCGACGCGGGCCACGTGCGGCAGCCGGTCCACCCACAGGTGGGCGTCGTTGATGAAGTCGTAGACATCCTTGGCCGAGCCCTCGATCAGTACCGTGTCCTCGAAGGAGAAGGTCAGCTCACGTGCCGAGTGGGCGCGTTCGACGTTCTCCTTCAGGGCGGCAAGCTCCGAGCGGGAGTTGCGGTCGACCGCCTCGTCGATCCAGGCGAGGCTCTCGGGGTCGTCGTCGACGGCCCGGTAGTCGTGCAGCAGCCGTACGAGCGACTCGCCGCCCCGCTCCTCGATCTCCCAGGCGCCGCCCATCGCGGCGACCGGGGGTGCGGAGACCTCCTGGCGGAAGGTGATCCGGCGGCCGTCCGGGTCCAGGGTGCGCCGCGAGGTCCAGTTCTTGGCCTCGCCGTTGGCGGTGGCCCAGATCCGGATGCGCTCCTCGCGCTCGTCCTTCTCCACGTGGTCGACGTGGATGGTCGGGGGGAAGATCTGCGGCCAGTTCTGCACCTCCGCGATCAGCCGGTAGACGGCGTCGGCGGGGGCCGAGACGGTGATCTCGTGGGCTACCTGGCGAGTGGTCGTTGCGTCCGTCGTGGTCACGTCCTCGTCCTCTTCTTCCTGTCCGTGTTCCGCTGGTTCGTGGCGGGTCAGAAGTTGCCCAGGCCGCCGCAGACGTTGATCGCCTGGGCGGTGACGGACGCGGCGGTGTCGGAGGCGAGGTAGCCGACCATGCCCGCGACCTCCTCCGGCGTGGAGTAGCGGCCGAGCGGGATCTTGGCCTGGAACTTCTCGAGGATCGCGCCCTCGGTGGTGTCGTAGGCGGCGGCGTAGCCCTGCCGGACGCGCTGGGCCATGGGCGTCTCGACGTACCCGGGGCAGACGGCGTTGACGGTGATGCCGGTCGGCGCGAGTTCGTTGCCGAGGGCCTTGGTGAAGCCGACGACGCCGTGCTTGGAGGCGGAGTACGGGGCGCCGAGCACCACGCCCTGCTTGCCCGCGGTGGAGGCGATGTTGACGATCCGGCCCCAGCTGCGGCCGCGCATGCCGCCGGTGTTGAGCACCTCGCGGGTCAGCCGGAAGACGCTGTTGAGGTTGGTGTCGATGACGTCGTCCCAGAGCTCGTCCGCGATGTCGGCGGTCACTCCGCCGCCGCTGCGGCCGGCGTTGTTGACCAGGATGTCGACGGCGCCGAAGCGGTCGACGGCCGACTGCACGAAGTCCTGGACGGCCTGCGCCGAGCGGACGTCCACGGCGGCGCCTTCGGCCTCGACGCCCTCCTCCTGGAGCTGCTTGACCGTCGCGGCCACGTTGTCGGCGTTGCGCGCCCCGATGAAGACCTTGTGCCCGGCGGCGCCCAGCTGCCTGGCCACCGCCAGTCCGATCCCGCTGGTGGCCCCGGTGATCAGGGCGACCCGCTGCGTCTGTTCGGGCATGCTCTTTCAACTCCCTTGTATGGAGGGCTGCTTGGTGGGGGGCTGCTTGGTGGGGGGCTTGCCGCCGCCGACCGGGGGGTGACCGACGGCGGCTCGACAGAGTCGGGGGCCGGAACGTCAGGCGGCGGTGGCGGTCTCCCCCAGCTGGGAGTTGACCGCGTCGATGAGGGCGCGGGGCGTGTTGCTCTCCGTCAGGACGTCGTCGTCCAGGACGATGCCGTACTCGCGCTCGATACGGCCGCCGGTCTCCAGGAGCGCCAGCGACTCGTAGCCGAGGTGCTCGAAGTCCTCGTCGAGGATGTCGCCGTCGAGGTCGACGGACTCCTCGGCGCCGGCGCCCTCGATCAGGATGCGCTTGAGGTCGTCGAGGGTGAACTCGTGCTTGTCCACGTGCTGTTCCTTTCGGGTCAGTTGTCCGGTCGAAGGGGCGAGGGGTCAGGACAGGGCCCGTACCACCGCCGCCGAGTTGAAGCCGCCGTGGCCGCGGGCCACCACCAGGGCGGTGCGGATACGGGCCTCGCGGGGGCGGTCGGTCACGAGGTCGAGGTTGTGCTCGGGGGACGGGCTGACATGCACCGTCGGGGGGATCACGCCGTCCCGGATCGCCAGGAGCGCGGCGGCCAGGTCGAGGGGCGCGGCACCGGAGTACAGGCGGCCCGTCATCGTCTTGGGGGCGGTGACCGGGACGGCCGCCGGGCCGAACACCGCGGTGAGCGCCGCCGCTTCGATCCGGTCGAGCTCGGGGTCGGCCGCCGCGTCCGCGAACACCACGTCCACCGCGTCGGCCGCCACCCCGGCGTCGTCCAGGGCGAGTTCGATGGCCCGGCGCAGCGCCGGCGGGCGCCCGCTGCCCGGCTTGGGGTCGAACGTCGCGGCGTACCCGGCGACCTCACCGTAGATCCGCGCGCCGCGGGAGCGTGCCGTCTCCTCGGACTCCATGACCAGCAGCGCGCCGCCCTCGCCCGGCACGTACCCGTCGGCCGCCTCGTCGAAGGGCAGATAGGCCCGGCTGGGCTCGTCGCTCGTGGTCAGTCTCTGCGCGGCGAGCTGGGCGACCCAGCCCCACGGGCAGATGGAGGCGTCCACGGCGCCGGAGACCACCAGGCCCGTACCCTTGCGGATCTGGCGGCGGGCCTGGGCCACCGCGTCCAGACCGCCAGCCTGGTCGCTGACGACCACGCTGCTGGGGCCCTTCATGCCGTGCCGGATGGAGATCTGGCCGCTGTTGACGGCGTAGAACCAGGCGAACGACTGGTACGCACTGACGTACTGGCTGCCCCTGCTCCACAGCGCCTGCAGCTCGCCCTGGCCGAACTCGAAGCCGCCGGAGGAGCTGGCCGTGACCACGCCCATGCCGAACTCGGGCAGATCGCGCGGCCGGATCCCGGCGTCCTCAAGGGCCCAGTCGGCGGCGACCAGGGCAAGGCGGGTCATCCGGTCGGTCTGCGGCAGCAGCCGGCTCGGCAGGTGCTCCTCGGCCACGAAGCCGGGTATCTCGCCGGCCAGCCGGGCCGGGTACTGCGCCGGGTCGAAGCGGGTGATACGGCCGATGCCGCTCTTCCCGGCGAGGGTCGCCTCCCAGTAGTCCTGGACCCCCAGGCCGTTGGGCGCCGTGACGCCGAGGCCCGTCACCACCACCGCGGTCATGCCATGCTCCTCTCGGGACGGGCGAGCACCATCGCGCTCTGGAAGCCGCCGAACCCGCTGCCCACCGTCAGCACCGCGTCGGTCAGCTGCTCGCGGGCGGTGACCGGCACGTAGTCCAGGTCGCACTCCGGGTCGGGGGTGTGCAGGTTGGCCGTGGGGGGCACCACGTTGTGCTCCATGGCCAGCGCGGACGCCGCGATCTCGATCGAGCCGATGGCACCGAGCGAGTGCCCGACCATGGACTTGATGGAGCTGACGGGCGTGCGGTAGGCGTGTTCGCCGAGGCTCTTCTTGAACGCGGCCGTCTCGTGCCGGTCGTTCTGCTTGGTGCCGGAGCCGTGGGCGTTGATGTAGTCGATCGAGTCGACGTTCATCCGGGCCTCGCCCAGCGCCACCGTGATGGCCTCGGCCATCTCCGCGCCGTCGGGCCTGAGGCCGGTCATGTGGTACGCGTTGCTGCGGGTGGCGTAGCCGGCGATCTCGGCGTAGATGTGCGCGCCGCGGCGGCGGGCGCTCTCCAGCTCCTCCAGGACGAACACCGCGCAGCCCTCGCCGAGCACGAAGCCGTTGCGGGTGCCGTCGAAGGGCCGGGAGGCCTGCGCCGGGTCCTCCCGGCGCGGGGTCGTCGCCTTGATGGCGTCGAAGCAGGCCATGGTGATCGGCGAGATCGGCGCGTCGGACGAACCGGCGATCATCACGTCGGCCGAGCCCTCGCGGATCAGCTCGACGGCGTAGCCGACCGAGTCGATGCCGGAGGTGCAGCCGGTGGACACCACCGTGTTCGGGCCCTCGGCGCCGACCGCCCAGGCGACCTCGGCGGAGAAGGAGCTCGGGACGAAGTAGTTGTACAGGTGCGGTACGGCGTACTCGTGGTCGACCAGGTGCAGCCGGCCGCCGTCGCTGACGATCCGGTACTCCTCGTCGAGGCCGGTGGTCGCGCCGACCGCGCTGCCGATGGTGACGCCCACCCGGTGCGGTTCATGGGCGGCGAGGTCGATCCCGCTGTCGGCGACCGCACCGCGCGCGGCGACCACCGCGAACTGGGCGGCCCGGTCCATCCGGCGGGCCTCCTGCGGAGCGAGACCGTGCCGCTCGGGGTCGAAGTCGATCTCGGCGGCGACCTGCGAGCGGAACGGACCGGGGTCGAAGAAGGAGATCCGCCGCGTCGCGGTACGGCCCTCGCTCAGCAGCTCCCAGAAACTGTCCTTGCCGACGCCACCGGGGGCGAGGACCTCGATGCCCGTGACGACGACTCGACGGCCGGTCATGCGGACGCCTCCCAGTTGTAGAAGCGGGTGGCCATCGCGTCGGCGGGCGACCGCCAGGTGGCCGGGTCGTACGCCTCGATGAAGGGCTTCAGGTCCTCGCTGATGCGGACGAACCGCTCGTCGGACTTGGCCTCCTCGATGAGCCGGCCGCCGTTGTCCGCGTCGAAGTCCTGCAGATGGAAGTAGAGGCCCCGGTACTGGAACAGCTGACGGCGCCGGGTACCCATGAGATGCGGCATCTCGGACTCGTCGAACGCGCCGAACAGCCTGGCGACATCGGCTGCCGAGCCCGGTTCCATGCGTGCCACGATCAAGGTGCTGTGCATGAAGCTCTCTCCTTGTGATGGTGCGTGGGACAGGGGGGAGCGGAAATGGGTCGTATTCCGCGTACGTCTGGATCGCGCCTCGCCGGGGTGTGGTCAGTCCTTGATCTCGCAGATCAGGGCGCCGGAGGTGAGGGAGGCGCCGACCTCGGCGGCGAGGCCCTTGACGGTGCCGGCCTTGTGCGCGTTGAGCGGCTGCTCCATCTTCATGGCCTCCAGGACGACGATCAGATCGCCTTCCTTGACCTCCTGGCCCTCCTCGACCGCGACCTTGACGATCGTGCCCTGCATGGGCGAGGCGAGGCTGTCACCGGAGGCGGCCGGGCCGGACTTCCTCACCGTCCGGCGCCGGGGCTTGGCACCGGCGGCCAGGCCGGTGCGGGCCAGGGTCATGCCGAGCGAGGCGGGCAGCGAGACCTCCAGGCGCTTGCCGCCGACCTCGACGACGACCGCCTCACGGCCGTTCTCCTCCTCGGCCTCGGCGTCGGCCGGGGCGGTGAAGGGCTTGATCTCGTTGACGAACTCGGTCTCGATCCAGCGGGTGTGGACCGTGAAGGGGTCCTCGGAGCCGGTGAGCTCGGGGCCGAACGCGGGGTCGCGGACGACGACGCGGTGGAAGGGGATGGCGGTGGCCATGCCCTCGACCTGGAACTCGTCCAGGGCCCGGGCCGCCCGCTGGAGCGCCTCGGCGCGGGTGCGGCCGGTGACGATCAGCTTGGCGAGCAGGGAGTCCCAGGCCGGACCGATGACCGATCCGGCCTCGACGCCGGCGTCCAGGCGGACACCGGGGCCGGAGGGCGCGTCGAAGCGGGTGACGGTGCCCGGAGCGGGCAGGAAGTTACGGCCCGGGTCCTCACCGTTGATCCGGAACTCGAACGAATGACCGCGCAGCTCCGGGTCGCCGTAGCCGAGTGCCTCGCCGTCGGCGATCCGGAACATCTCACGGACCAGGTCGATACCGGCGACCTCCTCGGTCACCGGGTGCTCGACCTGGAGGCGGGTGTTGACCTCCAGGAAGGAGATCGTGCCGTCCTGGCCGACCAGGAACTCACAGGTGCCCGCGCCGACGTAGCCGGCCTCCTTGAGGATGGCCTTGGAGGCGCGGTACAGCTCGGCGACCTGGGCGTCGGAGAGGAACGGCGCGGGGGCCTCCTCGACGAGCTTCTGGTGGCGGCGCTGGAGCGAGCAGTCACGGGTGGAGACGACGACCACGTTGCCGTGGGTGTCGGCCAGGCACTGGGTCTCCACGTGGCGGGGGCGGTCGAGGTAGCGCTCGACGAAGCACTCGCCGCGGCCGAACGCGGCCACCGCCTCACGCACCGCCGACTCGTACAGCTCCGGGACCTCCTCCAGGGTGCGGGCGACCTTCAGACCGCGTCCGCCACCGCCGAAGGCCGCCTTGATGGCGATCGGCAGGCCGTGCTCGGCGGCGAACGCCACGACCTCGTCGGCGCCCGCGACCGGGTCGGGGGTGCCGGCGACCAGCGGGGCACCGGCACGCTGGGCGATGTGACGGGCCGCCACCTTGTCACCCAGGTCCCGGATGGCCTGCGGCGGCGGGCCGATCCAGGTCAGGCCCGCGTCCAGGACCGCCTGCGCGAACTCCGCGTTCTCCGAGAGGAAGCCGTAGCCCGGATGGACGGCGTCCGCCCCGGCCTCACGCGCCGCGTTGAGGACCTTGTCGAAGTCCAGGTAGCTGGTGGCCGGGGTGTCACCGCCCAGGGCGAACGCCTCATCCGCGGCGCGGACATGCAGAGCATCCCGGTCCGGGTCCGCGTAGACGGCCACGCTCCCGATCCCGGCGTCCCGGCAGGCCCGGGCCACGCGGACAGCGATTTCGCCACGGTTGGCGATGAGCACCTTGCGCACGACGGGCCCTCTCCTCATTCGGCAGGAATTCTGGGATGATCAAGCGTGTCCGGGGGAATCCCGCTCCCGGGCAGTCGCCCGAATACCTGTCCATCGTCGGCGCGGCACATCGGTGCGTTCAACAGCCAACCATTAAGCCTTCAGACCAGATCTGCAGGTGGGCTACGACTTTGTTGGCACACTGCCAGGCCAGTGTCAGAGAATGGTCAGAAGCGGCGCCGAACCGTCCCCGGGTGGCGAACAGTTGGCCGTCGGCCGAATACGCGGATGCCGGGGAACATGACGCGGCCGGCATACGAAAGGGCGGGCTCCGCCGTCCGGAGCCCGCCCTGTTCGAGAATCTGTGTTGAAGGATCTGCGCCGGAGGATCTGTGTGCAGGAAATCCGTGTACGAGAAATCCGCGTTCGATGATCCGTGGAGATGGCGTGACGTCCCGCCGGAGGGATGTCAGACCGTTCCGAAGCGGAACCCCACGCCGCGGACCGTGACGATCCAGTCGCTGCCTCCGAGCTTCCCGCGAAGGCTGCTGACGTGGGTGTCCACGGTGCGCCGGGACCAGGAACCGCCCCAGACCTGCTGCATGATGCGCTTGCGTGTGATCACCGTCCCCGGATGCGCCGCGAGGAGGAAGAGCAGGTCGAACTCCTTGCGGGTCACCTCCACCGCCTCACCGTGGAGACTGACCTCGCGTGACGAGGCGTCGATGCGCAGCGGTCCGCACGAGACCACTCGCGCGGTGACCGACTGCGGCCGGGCACGGCGCATGACCGCGTCCATCCGGGCCATCAACTCCCGGAAGCCGTACGGCTTGACGAGGTAGTCGTCCGCGCCGGCCTGGAGGCCGAGGACGCGGTCGAGTTCCGTACCCCATCCGGTGACGGCGATGAGGGGCACGTCGCTGAGCGACCGGATCGAGCGACACACCTCCAGTCCGTCCAGGTCGGGCAGTTCCAGATCCAGCAGGACGATGTCCGACACCTGATAGGCCTGCAGAGCGGCGCTTCCCGTGCCCACTCCTTCGACCTGGTGTCCGTGCCGTCGCAGTCCGGCGGCCAGGGTGTCCATGTCACCCTGGTCGTTCTCGACGACCAGAACCCGCCAACTCGCCGAGGGCCTCCGGATCTGAGCTGCGAGGGACTTCCTTGCTTCCAGGGTGCTGCTCGTTGCGCCTTGGCTCACTTGCTCTCCCCCTGAACATGTCGTTCACGCTCGAGCGCCTGACGTCCCGAGCTTAAAAACCTACCTCTCGGTTTGTCAAAAAAAGACTGGGTAAACTCACACTCCGTCACATCCACAGTCCGGTTTGCGGTAGTTGAGCAGGATTCTTGGTTCAAGATCTGCGTCGAAACGTAATCAACATCACCCTTACGGATCTTGCCAACTCCGGACTTTGGACCGCAAGTTCCGTTTCTGAGGCCACTGACGGGGGCGGCGGTTTGTTCTTGGCGTCAACCAACTCGCCTTGATCGCCCGGTACGCGCCGGCACGACCATGCGTATATGCGTTGCGCGGCGCCGCGGGCGTTGGTAGACCTTCCGAAACGTTTTTGACTGTCCGATTCCCTGCTTCCACCCGGCATTCACTCTGGCCAGGATGTGGAAAAGCGTGATCTTCTGGGCAGTATTGACGGAGTGTCGACAACGCGGGTCCAGGGTCGAACGGACCCTCCCGAGGCGAGCCGGACACGGAGCCGCTATAAACAGACCGTCAAGTTTGTTCTCTGGATCGCGGGATGGAAGGATGCAGGCAGGTGGGACACCAACAGGAGAGGGCGACCCGCACCCGCCGACTGATGCTGAAGTCGGCGGCGGAGGTCTTCGACCGCGAGGGCTACGCGTCGGCCAGGCTGGCGGACATCAGTGCCCACGCCAGAATGAGCACCGGGGCGCTGCACTTCCACTTCGCCAACAAGGAGGACCTGGCCCGGACGGTCGTGAACGAGGCGCGCGGGATCCTGTGGCGCGCCGCCCTGATCCCGTACGAGAAGAACGGCGAGCCGCTGCAGTCCCTCGTCGACATATCGCACACGCTCGGCCAGTTGCTGTCCTGGGACGTGGTGGCCCGGTCCGGGTTCAGGCTGGACACGGAGTGGCCGCGCGGCGGGCGGCAGCAGTTCATCCACGCCTGGCACGCCTGCCTGCGGCGGCTGCTGGACCGCGCGGAAGAACGGGGTTCGCTCCGGGAGCAGATCCAGCCGCAGCCGCTGACCTGTGCCATCGTCGCGGCCACGACCGGTATGGGGGTGCTCATCAAGGGACGTACCGGAGAACAGACCCGGGGAGCCTTCACCGGGTTCTGGCAGGGCTTCCTGCCGGGGCTCGCCGCGCCGCACGTGCTCGGCGAGCTGAACCCCGGCGGCACCACCGATCTGGTGGACTACGCGGTGACCGCGTCCCGTTACCTGCCCTACGAACCGGCCGAGGCGGACGGCGCGGAGACGGCGGCCAAGGGGCCGCTGTGATCCGGGACCGGCCGTCGGCTCCGGTACCAGTGGGCGTACCGGGGCAGCCGCTCGGCGAACCCCGCGCCGGGGTCGCAGCCCAGGTCGGTCCAGACCCGGTCGTCGGCGAACCAGTGGTCCGCCGCCATCAGTTCCAGGTGGTGGCGGGCCGTGTGGTCGTCACGGACCCGGGCCGACGCGGTCTCGGCCGGGATGCCGGGCACGGCCGCCGGAAGGAGGCCGTACAGGTCGGCCACCGCCGACACCAGCAGCGAACCGGGCACCGGATCCGGGTGGTTGACGAAGCGGACCCGGCCGGCGGGCGCCGTCGGCGAGAGCGCGGCCGCCATCAGCACGCGCCCCAGGGTCCCGGCGTCGATCATCGACTGCAGACCGCCCCAGCCGTGCGGGCGCGCCCCCAACTGCCGCAGCAGCGCCAGCAGTCCGGGAACCACCCAGCGGTCCCCGACCCCGTACACCAGATGGGGCCGCAGCACGGTGCCGCCCGCCGCGAGGACGTGCCGCTCGGCTGCCGCCCGGGTGCGGCTGGTGTCCGAGAGCGGCGCGACCGGCACCTCCCCGGGACGGACCCCGCGGAACGGACCCCGCCCGAGCACGGCCGCCGTGCTCAGGTACACGAACCGCCCGACTCCGGCCCGCCGGGCCTCCTCGACCAGCGCGCGGGTGCCCAGGTCGTTGACCCTGCGCAACTGCCCGGGATCGCCGCCGACCTGGGAGGCGCAGTGGACGACCGCGTCCACGCCGTCGCAGACGCCACGGAGCGAGGCGGGGTCGGTGAGGTCCCCCCGTACGTAGTCGGTCCGGTCCCGCCGTACGCAGTCGGTCCGGTCCCCTCGGCCGTGGCCGGCCGGTGTGCCGGTTCCGGGCGGCGGCTTGCGGACCAGCAGCCGCAGCCGGACGTCCCCCGCGGCGTGGGCCGCGGCCGCCGCATGACCGCCGACGAATCCGCCGGATCCCGTCACCAGGACGAGCGGGCTCACCTTCTGCCCCGCACCGTGCCGCCCAGCGTCGCGGCGAAGACGGGTTCGTCCCCCTGCGGCCCCTGCTGCAGCCCCCCCACCCGCAGCACGGGCCCCTGCTCCGGGCAGTTGTCGTGCCGGGCCAGGATCCAGCAGGGCTCGGCCAGTTCGCAGTACTTCTGGAAGGTGACCCGCAGCGACACCGGGTGGAAGACATGCCCGGGTGTGAGCACGGCGGCCGCCTGCCGGGCGGCTTCGAGGAGCACCATCCCGGGGACGTGGTCGTTGGCGCGGGCGAAGAGGGTGGGGTGCGTGGTGTCCAGGCGCAGCCGCCAGCCGGGGCGGTGCTTGGAGAGGGCGAGGACGACGTCCCTGCGGTCGGTACGGCCGGTCTCGTGCGGCGGCACGGCCGGCAGCAGCGGCACCGGACGGCCGACGGCGGACATCCGCTCGCCCCGCAGTCTGCCGTAGACACGGGCCGAGGTGACGACGAGGACGCCGATGCTGGTGGCGAGCAGCCGGCCCCGGCGCTGGAAGCGCAGGTCGACCCGCATGCTGACGAGGCGTCCGGCGCGCAGCCGGACGTCGGAGCAGTCGACCACGACCTCGATCGGGCCCGAGGCGCCCGCGACGGTGAAGTCGGGGGTCTCCAGCGTGTATCCGATCTCCCGCATCACGAACTGGTCGCCGACCGGGACCCCGAACGCGGCGTGCGCGAGCATCATCGTCGCCTGCCTGGTGGTCTCGGCCACCAGCATCGGGTCCTGGCGGCCGTCGGGCAGCGGAGCGAAGAAGCGGTGCGCGACGGGCCACTCCACCGAGACGAGGAAGCGGTGTTCGGAGAGCCGCAGCCACTCCACCGGGAAGCGGTCCTCGATGTACGGGCGGTGACACAGCTCGGGTGTGGCCCTGCCCTCGGCGGGGTGACTCGGTTCGGCGGGGCCGGGCCGGTGGACCGGGGTGCCATGGTCCGGTATCAGAACCGGCGCGTCGGTCTGGAAACCGGGCGGGGAGGCGCATTTCGCGGCGTCGAGCAGAAGGTTCTGGCCGTTGACCGGACCGCTCTGCCCGTTGATCGGGGAACTCTGCCCGTTGTTGCGACAGCTCGGTCCGTCGTGGTGTTCCAGGGTCCCGACGGAAGCGGTGCCGGACGCCGGTTCAATGGTGTTGAGCTGCGATGATGCGGGTGCCGTCAGGGTCGCCGCAGCGGCCGTGGCAGGGGAGTCGGGCCGGCTCGGGGCCGGTTCCGTACCACCATGAGTAGCGACTAACCGGTCCATTACTCGTATGTCACAGTCAGACATGGTTTGCCCCCAGAGTCGATGAGTGCGGGGATCGTTCCCCCCCTCGACAAAAGACTGGCAGTCCGGTTCTCTTTGTGGGGCGACCTGACCAAGCTCTGACATAGAAACAGGCACCGAGGCCATGGCACGACAAGCACGAGCAATCCAGACCCGCGAGTCGATCCTGCTGGCCGCCGCCGCGGTGTTCGACGAACGCGGCTACACCACGGCGACCATCACGGAGATCATCGCCCGAGCCGGCGTCACGAAGGGGGCCCTCTACTTCCACTTCTCCTCCAAGGAGGAGCTCGCCCACGGAGTCATAGCGGCGCAGCTGGACCTCGGGCCGCTGCCCGCGCAGCGGACGAGACTGCAGGAACTCGCCGACCAGGGGCTGCTCTTCGCCTACCTGCTGCAGAACGACCCGCTGACCCGAGCGAGCGTGGGTCTGGCGATGGACCAGTGGAACGAGGGTGTGGAGAGCGACAACCCGTTCCACGGCACGCCGTTCCAGTCCTGGGCGGACCGGCTGACCGAGGTTCTCGTCGAGGCGCGCGACCGGGGGGAGTTGCTGCCGCACGTCGACGCGGCGGAGACGGCGGAGCTGCTCGCGGGCTCCTTCACCGGCATCCAGTGGACGTCCCAGGTCCTGTGCGAGCGCAAGGACCTGATGCGCCGGGCGATCGTCATGTTCCGGCATCTGCTGCCCAGCATCGCGATGCCGCAGATACTGCCCACGCTCGACCTCGCCCCGGACCGGGCGGAGCGTCTGCTGGCCTCCCGTGACGCGGTGCTCGACGGGCAGCCGGGGCCGCTCGACGAGGGGAGCGGGGGCATCTCGGAGACCGGCGCGCTGCCGGAGGCCGGCGTCTTCGCGGAGGGCAGGACAGGAGCGGGCGCCACGGAAACGGGGAGCGGAGCCGTCCCGGAGGGGGAGGACAGCTCCGCCTGACCCGGTGCCGGTTTCGCACGGCTCTCGAAACCGGCACCCCGGTCTGCTCCCAGCACACCAGGAACAGGGTCGACTTCAGGCCGCGGTGCCGCTCCGCACAAAGCCGAACACCCGCACCCCGCCGCCCGGTTCACCCGACGGCCACTCCCCCGACGACACCCCGACCACCGGGCCCGTCCGCCCGCCGCCCGGGCCCGTCGTCGCGCCCAGGGGGTGGGGGTCAGGTGGTGTCCAGTCCGCCGGTGCCCGCGTGGGTCGGGGCGGCGTCCTCCAGGCGGTAGCCGACGCCGCGGACCGTGACGATCCAGCCGTCGCCCAGCTTGGCGCGCAGGGCGCTGACATGGGTGTCGACGGTGCGGGTGGAGATGGCCCACTCGTCCGTCCACACCCTGGCGATCAGGTCCCGGCGGGAGACCACGGTCTCCGGTGCCGAGGCCAGGAGCAGCAGGATGTCGAACTCCTTGCGGGTCAGCTCCAGCGGGAGGTCCCCGACCCATGCCGTACGTGCTCCGGGGTCCAGCCGCAGGGCCCCGCAGGACACGCCGGCCGGGTCCCCGCCGGGGGTGACGCGGCGTGCCACCGCGTTCATCCGGGCGACCAGCTCCCGGAACCCGTACGGCTTCACCAGGCAGTCGTCCGCACCCGACCGCAGGCTCAGCACCCGGTCCATCTCGGTGTCCCGGCTGGTGAAGGTGATCAGTGGCGTACTGCCCCGGGCCCGGATCTCGGCGCACACCCGCAGCCCGTCGAGATCCGGCAACTCCAGGTCGAGCAGGACGACTTCGGCCTGCTCCCACTGTTCGAGCGCGGCCCGCCCGGTGCGGGCCCGCCGGACCTGGTGGCCGTTGCGCACCAGGCGGCAGACCAGCGGCTCGGCGGTCCCGTCATCCGGATCGATCACAAGTACGCGCATGTCCACTCCACGCCGGACCACTCCACGCCGGGCCGCTCCCCGGTGACGCCGGACGCCCCCGGGCCGCGGCCCGGACGGTCATTCGCCCGCCGACCGGGTGTGCACCACGCGGTAGGTGTTGGAGTCCCGCCAGACGGCGAGCGCGTCCACCTGGGCGTCGGTCTTCTGCCGGTCGGCCGAACGCTCCCCGGCCGGCTGGTCGCGGAAGGCGTCGTACGCCTCCTTGCTGTCCCACTGCGAGTAGACGACGACCCACTTGCCCTCGATGCCGCGCCCGCGCAGGCCGCGCAGCACGGTGTGGCTGCGGTAGCCGGGCACGTCCTGGAGCCACTTCTGGGACACACCGAGCGCGTCGACCAGGGCGTCCTGGGCGGGCTCCATGACGCCGTAGAGGTCGATGGCCGTGTAGTCGTCGCGGGACGGACCGATCTCGGTCTCCTCGACGCCCGACTTCTGCTGGGCGAAGACGACCTCGTTCTGCAGCAGTCGTATCGCGGTGGTGATCTCACCGAACAGCGGCAGGGTGCGGTGCTTGAACTCCTCGCCGGCGTACCGGGTCTCGAGGTCCTCGGTGGAGCGCCACTGGATGAAGTTGGCCGTGCCGAACTTGGTCTGGCCGCTGTGCACGGTGCTGGACATCCACCCCTCGTAGGTGGCGGCGTCGACGATCTCGCGCATCGCGGCGAGCAGGCTGTCCTGCTTCTCGGCGGAATCGGTGGAGAACAGGTTGAGCACGGTCAGGTTCTTACCGTCGGCTGCGATCTTCGGCATTCTCTCTTCTCTTCCGGTAGAGGTAAGACACGGATGAGGGACAGGGATGAATCCCAGGGATGGGGCACAGCGCGGGATTTCCCTGGCCGGTGCCTCCTGAGCCAGCATGGCAAGGTCGCACGCCTGTCTGAAGTCCGCCGTGTTCAGGACTGCGCGCGGATTGTCAGGTCTTCCCCGCCTGCGTCAGATCTTCGGCAACTGCGTCAGGTCTTCGACAACTGCACTTGGGTGTCAATTGGCTCGCGCGCGATGCTCGGGTAATGAATTCAGACGCGGCCGCAGCCGAAATCGGTGTCCTGCTGGACCGATATCTGATGGGCCTTGACGACGACAAACTGGACGACGCCTGGGCGGACGCGCTGTTCAGCGCCGACGCCCGCGTCGAGTTCCCGATGAGCCGGCACGAGGGCATCGAGGGGCTCGCCGCCTGGCACCGGCAGGCCCTCGACGCCTTCGCACGCACCCAGCACCTCAACTCCCCCGCCGTCGTTGACCTGGTCGGCGAAGAGCGGGCGGTGCTGCGCGCCAACCTGGTCTCCACCCACGTACACCACCCGGACGCCCCCGGCGATCCGCTGTTCGTGGCCGGCACCCTCGCCCGCGGCGAGGCCCGGCGCACCGAGCGGGGCTGGCGCCTGACGGAGCTGTCGTTCCGGGCGGTCTGGTCGACCGGTACCCCACCGCAGCCGAGGGGAACCCGATGACCGGGCCGACCGTCCTCGCGGCCGGGGTGCAGGACCGGCAGATCGCCACCATGCTGCTCGACATCGGTGTGATCCTGCTGGCCGGCGCCCTGCTCGGCGCGCTCGCCCGCAGGCTGGGCCAGCCCAAGGTGATCGGCGAGATCCTGGCCGGCATCGTGCTCGGGCCCAGTGTCCTCGGTCTCTTCCCCGGACATCTGACGCAGCATCTGTTCCCCACCGACGTACGGCCGTTCCTGTCGGCGGTCTCGCAGGTCGGCCTGGTGCTGTTCATGTTCGTGGTCGGCTGGGAGTTCGAACGGCAGCTGATCCGGCCGTACGCGCGCCTGGCGGCGAGTGTGTCGCTGTCGTCCATAGCGCTCGCCTTCGGGCTGGGCGTGGCCGCGGCGGTCGTGCTGTACCCGAGCCATGACACCGTGGCCGGACACCACATCTCCTTCGTCGCCTTCGCCACCTTCCTGGGCACCGCCATGTCGATCACGGCGTTCCCGGTGCTGGCCCGGATCCTGACCGAGAACGGGCTGACGGAGACCCGGCTGGGCTCGCTGTCGCTGGGCAGCGCCGCCATCGACGACGTGCTGGCCTGGTGTCTGCTGGCGTATGTGTCGGCCCTGGTCACCTCGGACGGCGACCTGGGCGGGCTGGCCCGGATCGGGATGTACAGCGTCGGCTACATCGCGCTGATGTTCCTGGTGGTACGGCCGCTGGTGGCCCGGCTGGTGTGGCGGTGGGCCGCCATGGAGCGCTGGAACCTGCTGCTGGCCGTGTTGTGCGCGGGTGTGTTCGCCTCGTCGTGGCTGACCTCGTGGATCGGCATCCACCAGATCTTCGGCGCGTTCCTGTTCGGCTTCGTGATGCCGCGTGAGCCCCGCCGGGTGCTCGCCGCGCATCTGCGCCGGCCGCTGGACAACGCCAGTCTCGTGCTGCTCCCGGTGTTCTTCATCGTCACGGGTCTCGGGGTCGATCTCGGTGCGCTGACCGCCACCGACTGCCTGGCCCTGGTCCTGATCATCGCCGTGGCCTGTGCGGGCAAGCTGATCGGCGCCATCGTCCCGGCCCGGCTGTCCGGTCTGTCCTGGCGCGAGGCCAAGGACCTGGGCGTGCTGATGAACACCCGCGGTCTGACCGAACTCATCATCCTCAACGCCGCCGTGAGCCTCGGAGTCCTCGACGGCCGGATGTTCACCATGCTGGTGATCATGGCCCTCGTGACGACGGCGATGGCGGCCCCGCTGCTGTCCCCGCGCGAGCAGCTCACGGCCGGCGGCACCCGGAAGGCTCGTACACCTGTCGCGGACGCCACGGCTCCGCACACCTGACGAGGGGGCCCAAGTGATACCCGTCCAGCCGCCGACCCAGTACCCGGACAACCGACATCTGCCGCGGCCGCCGGTCGACGGCCGCGCGCTGCGCACGGTGTGCGGCAACTTCGCCACCGGTGTCACCGTCATCACCACCGGTGACGAGCGCAGCGGCTCCGCCACCACGGTGAACTCCTTCACCTCCGTCTCGCTGGAGCCGCCGCTGGTGCTGTTCTGCCTGCACCGGCAGTCCCGGCTCCGCCCGGTCCTGCAGGAGTCCGGGGGCTTCGTGGTCAACTTCCTGACGCATACCCAGGAGCGGCTCGCCTGGAAGTTCGCGGGCCGTGAGTCGGCGCGTCTGACCGAGGTGCCGCACCACAGGTCCCCGGGCGGGCTGCCGGTGCTCAGCGATGCGCTGGCGTACCTGGAGTGCCGGCTCGCCGACGAGTACGACGGCGGTGACCACGCGATCCTGCTCGGCGAGGTCACCGGCCTCGGCACGCACGCCGAGGAGACCGATCCGCTGGTCTTCTACCGGGGTTCGATGCGCGCGCTGCACGGCGCCGGCGCGACACCGGCCGACGGCTAGGCGCTCCGCTGGAAGTGCCGTGCCTGGCCGTCGTTCGGCTGCGGCGCCGTCGTGGCTGGTCGCGCCCACGCGGCGGAGCCGCATATCGAGACAGCCCCGCGCCCCTTCGGGCGCGGCCGATGCTCAGGGGGTTCCATGGCTCGCACCGAGGACACGTCAGCGCAGCGACACCGCCGTCGGTTCGTCCGCCGCGTCGAACTCCTGCCTGGCCCGCTCGACCTTGCGCAGGTTCTCCGCGGACCAGTCGGCGAGGTGGGCGAAGATCGGCGCGAGGCTGCGGCCGAGCTCGCTGATCTCGTACTCCACCCGGGGCGGCACCTCGGGGTAGTACGTGCGCACCACCAGGCCGTCGCGCTCCATCTGCCGCAGCCGCTGGGTGAGCACCTTCGGCGTGATGGTGGCGATGTTGCGCTGCAGTTCGACGAAGCGCTGCCGGCCGTACTCGTTCAGCGTCCACAGGATCGGCGTCGTCCAGCGGCTGAAAACGATGTCGAGCACCGGCGACACCGGGCACGCCAGCTCGGATTCGACCCGTGCGCCCTGCGCGTCGGCGGCCATGCTGCCCATTCGGACCCTCCCAGGAAGTCACTTTCCTCTAGGTACCTACTTTACCCAGGATGCTAGCTTCCCGGAAGACGGGTGAGCGCACTCAACTCCCCGCCGGCGCCTTGCCTTTCGCTTCTCCTCTCTCTTCCCCGTCCCTACGGAACACCCGCCCCTCACACCCCGTCACATCCACTAGGAGCGACATGTCGACCCAAGAGTCGTTGCGCCGTCCCCCCACCAACTCGGACTCGGCCCCGCCCCAACGCCCCGGACTCATCCTGGCGTTCCTCTGCCTGGCCGGCTTCATGACCTTCCTCGACGTGTCGATCGTCAACGTCGCGTTGCCGACGATCGAGAAGGAACTGCACATCTCGCAGACGTCCCTGCAGTACATCGTCACCACGTACGGCATGCTGCTCGGCGGCTTCCTGCTGCTGACCGGCCGGCTCGCCGACGCCTTCGGCCGCCGCCGGATGCTGCAGACGGGCCTGCTGCTCTTCTCCGGCGCCTCGCTGCTCGCCGGGTTCGGGCAGAACGCGCCCATGCTGATCGTGGCGCGCGGTGCCCAGGGTCTCGGTGCCGCGTTCATCGCGACCGCCGCGCTGTCCCTGCTCGCCAACAACTTCAAGGAGGGCGCCGAGCGCAACAAGGCGCTCGGGGCCTGGGGCGCGCTCAGCGGTATCGCCGCCGTCGCCGGTGTCACCCTCGGCGGTCTGCTCACCGACGGGCCGGGCTGGCGCTGGATCTTCTTCATCAACGTGCCGATCGGTCTGCTGTGCGCGGTGATCGCTCCCCGGGTCGTCGGCGAGAGCCGTGCCGAGGGTCCCCGCCGCTCCTTCGACGTCGCCGGTGCCGTCACCCTGACCGCCGGTCTGGTGCTGCTCATCTTCAGCCTCGGCCAGACCGTCTCCGACTCCCACGTCCCGGCCGCCCGGGTCTACGGCGGCTTCACCCTCTCCGCCCTGCTGCTGATCGCCTTCGTGGTGATCGAGCAGCGCACCGAGGCCCCGCTGATCCCGTTCAGCGTCTTCAAGCGCAGGTCGCTGACGGCCGCCAACGTGGTCGCCATCCTGCTGCTCGGCACCTGCGTCACCCTGTTCTTCTTCGCCAGCCTCTTCATGCAGCAGGTCCTCGGCTGGTCGGCCCTGAAGACCGGTCTGGCGTACGTGCCGCTCGCGATGATCGTCGCGGTCGGCGCCGGCGTCGCCTCCCAGCTGGTGACGAAGGTCGCCGCCAAGCCGGTGCTGATGACCGGTCTGACGCTGACCAGCGTGGGCATGTTCCTGCTGTGGCGGGCCCCGTCCGACGCCTCCTACCTGGTCGACCTGCTGCCCGCGTTCCTGCTCTCCGGACTGGGCCTCGGCCTGTCGTTCGTGCCGGTGCAGGTCTCCGCGTTCAGCGGCACCCAGGAGGACGAGTCGGGTCTGTCCGCCGGTCTCATCAACACCGCGCAGGAGGTCGGCGGCGCCCTCGGCCTGGCCGTGGCCGCCACCTACGCCTTCCGCCGGGTCGCGGAGCTGACCGCCTGGGCGCACGGTGACCCGGCGCGGGTGGACCACGCCCGCACCGAGGTCTTCCACGACGCGTTCATCTCGGGCGCCTGCTTCGCCGCCGCCGGTCTGCTGCTGACCCTGATCCTGATGCCGCTCTCCAAGGCGTCGACCCAGGCGTCCGACCAGCCGGCCGCCGCCCCCGCCAAGGCCTGAGAACGGAGCCGGTATGCCGACGTCACTGCGGTTGTCGCCCGCGGCCGAGGCCTTCCTCGCCGAGAACCATCTGTGCACCTTCACCACGATCCGCCCCGACGGCTCGCCCCATGTGACCCCCGTGCGGTTCACCTGGGACGGCGAGGCGGGACTGGCCCGGGTCATGACCGCGGTGACACGGCGCAAGGCCAGGAACCTGCTGGCCGCGCCCGGCAGCCGGGTCTCCCTCTGCCAGACGGTGGGTGGCCACTGGCTCACCCTGGAGGGCACCGGCACCGTCAGCGAGGACCCGTTACGGATCCAGGAGGGGGTGCGCCAGTACGCCAAGCGCTACTGGTCGCCGCCGCCGGAGCCGCCGGGCCTGGTGGTGATCGAGGTCCGGGTCGACCGGGTGCTGGGCCTGCTCTGACCCACAGCGAGGACCCACAGCGAGGACCCACAGCGAGGCCGACCGAGGGTGCCGGAGATTTCCCGCCGGCACCCTCGCGCGTTTCTCCCGGCACCCTCGCCCGTTTCCGGCACCTGACACAGCTGGAAATCCTCTGACGAAAATTGTCAGAGACCTGTACTTGTGGCCGTTCAGCTTCTCGGGCTCCCCCGGAATACTGGAGAAAAGTCCAGTTGGGAGAGGAAACATGGACGATTTTCATGCCGACGTAATTGTCGCCGGAGCCGGCCCGGCCGGACTCATGCTCGCCGGTGAACTCCGCCTGGCAGGGCGCTCGGTGATCGTGCTGGACCGGCTGACCGAGCCCATGCAGCAGTCCCGGGCGCTCGGGTTCTCGGCCCGTACCATCGAGGAGTTCGGACAGCGCGGACTTCTCGAAAAATTCGGTGAACTCGAGACGATACCCTTCGGTCATTTCGGTGGACTGCCCATCGACTATCGCATCATCGAGGGCGGCAATTTCGGTGTCCGCGGTGTTCCGCAGTCCCGTACCGAGGCCATTCTGAATGCCTGGGCGACCGGTCTCGGTGCCGAGATCCGGCGCGGGCACGAGGTCATCGGCACGGCCCAGGACGAGACCGGTGTCGAGGTGGAGGTGGCCACCGCCGGCGGCGTCGAACGGCTGCGCGCCGCCTACCTGGTGGGCTGCGACGGTGCCCGCTCGACCGTGCGCCGGCTGGCCGACATCGACTTCCCCGGCAACAGCGCCACCATCGAGATGCTGATGGCCGACGTCGCCACCAACGAGCTGCGCATCCGCCCGACCGGCGAGGTCGGCGGGTCCGGCATGGTCGTGGTCCTCCCGCTGGGCCCGCAGGCCACCCGGGTCGTCGTCTTCGAGCGCGGCGCCGGAGTCCGCCCGACCCAGGAGGCGCCCAGCTTCCCGGAGGTCGCGGACGCCTTCCAGCGTGTCACCGGCGAGGACATCCACGGCTACCGGCCGCTGTGGACCAGCTACTTCACCGACGCCAGCCGCCAGGCCGCCGCCTACCGCGCGGGCCGGGTCTTCCTGGCCGGCGACGCCGCCCACATCCACCTGCCCATCGGCGCGCAGGGCATCAGCGCCGGCGTCGGCGACGTGGTGAACCTCGGCTGGAAGCTGGCCGCCGCACTGGACGGCCACGCCCCCGAGGGCCTGCTGGACACCTACCACACCGAGCGCCACCCGGTCGGCGGCCGGATCGTCGCCAACACCCTGGTGCAGCGCTCCCTGTACCTCGGCGGCCCCGAGATGCAGCCGCTGCGCGAGCTCTTCGGCGAACTGGTCGGCATCGAGGCGGTCCGCCGCCACCTCGTCGGCCTGGTCACCGGCCTGGACATCACCTACGACATGGGCGAGGGCGGCCACCCGCTGCTCGGCCACCGGCTGCCCGACCAGGAGCTGATCGTCGGCGACGAGAAGACGACCACGTACGAACTGCTCACCCGGGGCCGCGCGCTGCTGCTGAACCTGCGGGGCGGCGACGCCCTCACCGCGGCCGCCGCCGGCTGGGCCGGCCGCGTCGACGTCGTCACCGCCTCCCGGCCCGATCCCGAGGCCCCGGCCGCCGACCTGCTGGTCCGCCCCGACGGCTACATCGCCTGGGTCTCCCCCGACGGCTCCCCCGAGGGCCTGACCGCCGCCCTGGAGCGCTGGTTCGGCGCCCCCACCGACAGCTGACCGCCCACCCGGTCGGCGTCGACCACCCGCGCCGACGCCTCGTCAGAAGAGGAGTTCCGAGTTGACCGGCAAGGCCGAGACAGAGATACCCGCCAAGACCCCGGCGGAGAAGAAGGCCCCCGCGGCCGACCAGTGGACCGAGTGCGACGTCGTCATCCTGGGTGCCGGGATCGGCGGCTCGATCACCGGCGCGATCCTGGCCCGGCAGGGCGCGAAGGTCGTGCTCGTCGACGCCGGCCAGCACCCGCGGTTCGCGGTCGGCGAGTCCCAGAACCCGCAGCTCGTGGAGTGGCTGCACATCCTCGCCGTGCGCTACGACGTGCCCGAGATCAAGCACCTGCTCGACGTCAAGGCGGTCACCAAGTACATCGGTGCCCACCACGGCAGGAAGCAGAGCTTCGGTTTCGTCCGGCACGTCCCGAACCGGGAGCCGGACCCGCGCGAGGCGACGATGTTCGTCATCCCGAAGATGCTGACCGAAGCCACGCACATGTTCCGCCAGGACACCGACACCTACTACTTCAACGTCGCCGCCAAATACGGCTGCACCCTGCGGCAGAACTGGCGCGCCACCGACCTCGACTTCGACGACGACGGGGTGACGGTCACCGGGCAGAACGGCGAGGTGTTCCGCGCCAAGTACCTCATCGACGCCAGCGGTTTCCGCTCCCCGCTCGCCCAGAAGTTCGACCTGCGCGAGCAGCCGTCCCGGATCAAGCACCACGCACGGTCGCTGTTCACGCACTACGTCGGCATCAAGCCGTACGACGACGTGTGCAACTACCCCGAGGCGCACCGGGCCCCGGCCGAGTCCCCGTTCCACGGCGGCACCCTGCACCACCTGATCGAGCGCGGCTGGTTCTGGATCATCCCGTTCGACAACTACGAGGACTCCCGCAACCCGATGTGCAGCGTCGGTCTGACCTTCGACGAGCGGCTGTACCCGCAGCCCAAGGACATGACCCCGGACGAGGAGTTCAACCACTACCTCGACATGTACCCCGCCGTGAAGCGCCAGTTCGAGGGTGCCAGCCGGGTGCGCGAATGGGTGTCGACGCCGGACCGCATCCAGTACTCGTCGAAGCAGACCATCGGCGACCGCTGGTGCCTGATGTCGCACGCGGCCGGGTTCGTCGACCCGCTGTACTCGCGCGGTCTGTCCAACACCTTCGAGGTGGTGGACGCGCTGTGCTACCGCCTCCTGGAGGCGCTGCGCGACGACGACTTCTCCGCGAAGCGCTTCGAGTACGTCGAGCGCCTGGAGCAGGGGCTGCTCACCTACAACGACATGATCGTCAACAGCTCCTACATCGCCTTCTCCCACTTCCGGCTCTGGAACGCGGTGTTCCGGGTCTGGGCCTGCTTCACCACGCCGGCCACCATGCGGCAGATCCAGGCCCGCCAGGAGTACCAGCTGGACGGCGACGACCGGCACTTCCGGGAGATGGAGAACGCCCCCTACCCGGGCCTGTGGTGGCCGGACAGCCACGCCTTCAAGCACCTGCTCGACGTGACCCACGAGACCTGTGAGCGTTACGAGGCGGGCGAGATCGACGGCGACAAGGCGGCGGACATCGTCTTCCAGGCCATCAACGACTGCGAGTCGGTCAACACGCCCTTCGGCTGGAAGGACGGCGAGGACCACCGCTTCTACCGGGCCACCACCCCCACGATGATCAAGTTCATGTGGTGGGCGAGCACCAACGGCCCCAAGGAGATGCGCGACCTCGGCCGCTCGATGCTCAAGGGCGTCGTCAAGTCCGCCGCGCGCGGCAAGAAGGTCTCCTGACCGCGCCCCACCGACGGGCCCGCGCGGGGTGCGATGCCACCCACTCTCCGCTCCCCGCGCGGGCCGCTTCTCCCCCCACCTGCCTTTTCTCCACCACACCCGCATCAACCATGGGACACCGTGTGATCAGTCGCAGAACTCTGCTCGGCGCCGGGTCGACCGCTGCCGGCCTCGCCCTCCTGCCCGCCGCCCCGGTCGCCGCCGAAGCCTCGACGACCGCCTCGACGACCGCGTCCTCGACGCCGTGGAGCTCGCTGGCGAACCGGCTCTCGGGCACGCTCGTGCTGCCCACCGACTCCTACTACACCATCGCCCGGCAGGTGGAACTCGCACAGTTCGACGCCGTGAACCCGCAGGCGGTCGCGTACTGCCAGAGCCAGGCGGACGTCGCGGCCTGTGTGCGCTTCGCGCAGGACCAGGGCGTGCGGACCGCCGTGCGCAGCGGCGGCCACAACTACGGCGGCTGGTCGACGACCCCCGGCCTGATCATCGACGTGTCCCGGCTCAACGCCATCACGGTGAACGGCAGTTCGTCCGTGGAGATCGGTCCGGGCGCGCAGAACGTCAACATCCTCAACGCGCTGGCCCCGTACGGCCTGGTGGTCAGCGAGGGCGGCTGCCCGACGGTGTGCGCCGGCGGCTTCCTGCAGGGCGGCGGCTTCGGCTTCCTGACCCGGCCGACCGGCATGGCGTGCGACGCGATCACCTCCGCCGACCTGGTGCTGGCCGACGGCTCCACGGTGACCGCGTCGGCCACCCAGTACCCGGACCTGTTCTGGGCGATCCGCGGCGGCGGTGGCGGCAACTTCGGCATCGTCACCAAGTTCACGGTCACCCCCCACAGCGGCGACCAGATGGCCTTCAGCAACCTGATCTTCCCCTACGACAGCATGGCCGACGTGCTCGACGGGGTGGCCCGCTGGCTGGTGGACGCCCCGCACACCATCGGCGGCGGCGCCTATGTGGTGCAGCCCGACGCGGCGCCGGGTTCGGTCCCGCAGGCCAACGTCTTCCTCGCCTCGCGCGGCACGCCGACCGAACTGGCCGGTGAGGCCGCCCGGCTCACCGCCCTGACGGGTGCTCCCCTGCAGCAGCAGAGCGGCGTCATGACGTACCAGCAGCTCATGATGATGATCTTCGGTTGCTCGAACCTCACCGAGGCGCAGTGCCAGCGCTCCGGGAAGACCCCGCAGGGCACGCTGTCCCGCCCGTCCTACGGCGTGGAGCGGACCCGCCTGGGCAGCAGCCCGTACCCGGCGAGCGGCTGGGCGGACGTGATGACCGCGTTCGACGCCAACCGCAGGGCGGGCCAGTCCCGTTACCTGGACTTCCACTTCTTCGGCGGCGAGGCCAACACCCCGGCGCGCACCGACACCGCGTATGTGCACCGCGACTCGCTCTTCTCGGTCAACTACCGGGTCTTCATCAACGACCCGGCCCAGGTGACCGACGAGGCCAAGGCGGTGGCCAACTCCTGGGTGGGCAACGGCTTCGCGACGATCGACCCGCTGTCGAACGGCGAGACCTACCAGAACTGGATGGACCCGTCGCTGAAGACCTGGAAGGCGTCGTACTACGCGGAGAACTACTCCCGGCTGGCCCGCGTCAAGGCCAAGTACGACCCGTACCGCTTCTTCTGCTTCCCGCAGGCCATAGGCACCGTCTGACCGCACCTCCCCGGACCGCCCGCCAGGTTCCCGGCGCCACATCCCCCGGGCGCCCGCAGGAACTTGGCGGGCACACACGAGAGGCCGCCGGACAACGCAGTCCGGCGGCCTCTCGAAGCGGTTCCTGAACGCTCGCGCGTCGCGGGCTCAGGGCCTGCGGCCGTACCAGCCGACCAGGCGGTCGATGGCGGGGGCGTCCTCCGGGACGTCGACGACGGGGCCGAACGGCACCTGACCGCCACGCGGTTCGCGGGGGACGGCGCGCTGCATGGCGGCCAGCGGGGCGGCCAGCACGGCGTCGTCCCACTCGGGCTCCTGCCCGGTCGCCTTGGCCAGGTCCCAGGTGTGCAGGACGAACTCGTTGGTGTAGATGACCGCGGCGACGGCACCGGGGACCGGGCCCCAGGGCAGGCCGATCTCCCGGCCCAGGATCGCGGGTTCGGACCAGACGGACCGGAGCTCCTCGGCGCCGGCCGCCCAGGCCTTGGCCCAGTCGCCGTCGGCGACGTCCTCGGCGAAGTGCGGAACGGAGAAGAACTGCCCGCCGGCGCCGATCACGGCAACCCTGCGGACCACGGAGACGAGGTGATTGGACAGTTGGCGCACCGAGTAGTCGGGGCACGGGGTGGTGGCGTCGTAGTCCTCGGGCCGCAACGCGGCGAGGACGGAGCCGGCCAGGTCGACGGCCTTCAGCAGTCCGTCGCGCGGGTCTGCGGGCTTCGTGGTGTCGGTCATGTCATCGAGTCTCCCGACCAAACAGGCCACCCTCCGGCCACTTTCCACGAAAGGCTGATCTCTGATGCGAGCTGACCGATTGGTGGCCGCTCTTCTCTTCCTCCAGGCGCGGGGCCGGGTGACCGCCGCGGAACTCGCCGCCGAGCTGGAGGTCTCCGAGCGCACCGCGCGGCGCGACCTGGAGGCGCTGACCGCCTCCGGCGTACCGGTCTACGCGCAGCGCGGCCGGGGCGGCGGCTGGCGGCTCGTCGGCGGCGCCCGGACCGATCTGACCGGGCTCACCTCACCGGAGATCCAGGCCCTGTTCCTGGCCGCCGGCTCCTCGGCGGCCTCTCCCGAACTGCGGGCGGCGCTGCGCAAGTTACTGCGCGCGATCCCGGAACCGCTGCGCCCGCACGCGGAGGCGGCGTCCCGGGCCCGGATGGTCGACGACCTGGACTGGTCGCGCACGGCGATGATGACCGGCGGCCCGCACCACAGGGCGCTGGAGCGCGCGGTGCTGGACGGGGTGCGGGTGCGGCTCGGCTACGCCCGTCCGGGCCGCCCGCCGAGCGACCGCACGGTGGACCCGCTGGGCCTGGTCCTCAAGGCGGGCCAGTGGTACCTGGTGGCCGGCACGGAGCACGGACTGCGCTCCTTCCGGCTGGGCCGTGTGACCTCGGTCGAGCAGACCGGCGAACCGGTGCGCCGGCCCGCCGACTTCGACCTCGCGGCCGCCTGGCGCACCCTGGTCACCCAGCTGGAGGACCGGCTGTTCGCGGCGACCGTCCAGGCCCGGGCGGAGCCGGACGCCCTGTCCCTGCTCCAGCAGCTGTTCGGCGGGCGGCTGAGCATCGGCCGGCTGCTGCCGGACGGCCGCCGGGAGATCGAGGCCGCCGGTCCGTCGGTGGAGGTGCTGGCCGCGCAGCTGGCGGGCCTCGGCACCCGCGTCGAGGTGGTCGGCCCGCCCCTGGCCCGCGAGCACCTGGCCCGCCTCGGCCGCGCCCTCACCGAGCACTACGACGGGCCACGGAAGGCGTCCGTCACCCACCCGGCGGCGGCATAGCCACTTTCCTCTAGGTACCTACTATCCGATAGATGCTAGCGTCGTGGACATCAACCAACTCCCCTTTACGACACCCTTTTTGGAGTCATCGTGATCGTTGTCACCGGAGCTTCCGGAAACGTCGGCCGTCCGCTCGTCGAGACACTCGCCGCGGCGGGCGCGAAGGTCACCGCCGTCTCGCGCAGCCCCCTCTCCTACGACCTCCCGGAGGGCGCCCGGCATGTCCGGGCCGACCTCGCCGAACCCGATACGCTGCGCCCCGCCGTGGACGGCGCGGACGCCCTCTTCATCCTGCTGGCCGGCGACCTGCTCGGCGGCGGAGCCCCGGCCACCGAGGTGGTGGCGGCCGCCGCACAGGGCGGGGTACGGCGCGTGGTGCTGCTGTCCTCGCAGATCAACGGCACCCGCCCGGAGGCCCTCTCGCACGGCCGGCTGCGCGAGTTCGAGGAGGCCGTACGCTCCTCGGGCCTCGACTGGACGATCCTGCGGCCGGGCGGCTTCGCGTCCAACGCCTACGGCTGGGCCGAGGCGGTCCGCACCCAGCGGGCCGTGATCGCCCCGTTCGCCGACGTGGCGCTGCCGGTGGTGGACCCCGCGGACATCGCCGAGGTCGCCGCCGCCGTGCTGCGCGAGGAGGGCCACTCCGGTCAGACCTACGAGCTGACCGGGCCGGCCGCCGTCACCCCGCGCGAGCAGGCCGCCGCGTTCGCCGCGGCGCTCGGCGAGGAGGTGGGGTTCGTGGAGCTCACCCGTGAGCAGGCCCGCGAGCACATGGCGCGGTTCATGCCCGAGCCGGTGATCGACGGCACGCTCGACATCATCGGCACGCCGCTCCCCGCCGAGCAGCGGGTCAGCCCCGACGTGGAGAAGATCCTCGGCCGCCCGGCCGGCTCCTTCGCGGGCTGGGCCGAGCGCAACATCCACGCCTTCAAGTAACCACGCGCACACCACCACGTGCACCGGCGCCGTCCGCCTGTCGGGCGGCGCCGCCCCGTGCGCGGGCCCCTGAGTAGGCTGCTGCACCGCACACCGCCTGCCCGGGAGTTACTGATGCGTCTTCGCTGTGCGCTGCTGGACGACTACCAGGGCGTGGCCCTGGAGTGCGCCGACTGGTCGGCCCTCGCCGACGAGGTCGATGTCGTCTCCCTCCGCGACCACCTCACGGACGAGGACGAACTGGCCGCCGTCCTCGCCGACTTCGACATCGTCGTCACCCTCCGCGAGCGCGTCCCCTTCCCCGCCTCCCTCCTCGACCGGCTCCCCCGGCTGCGCCTCCTGATCGCCTCCGGGATGCGCAACAGCGTCATCGACTACGCCGCCGCCGAGGCGAACGGGGTCACGGTGTGCGGTACGGAGAGTTCCTCGGCCCCGCCAGTCGAGCTGACCTGGGCGCTGCTGCTGGGGCTGGCCCGGGGGCTGGTCGAGGAGAGCGCGGCGATGCGCGCCGGCGGCCCCTGGCAGTCCACGGTCGGCGCCGATCTGCACGGGCGGCGGCTCGGGCTGCTGGGGCTCGGGAAGATCGGGAGCAGGGTCGCCCAGGTCGGGCTCGCCTTCGGGATGCGGGTGAGCGCCTGGAGCCAGCACCTCACCGAGCAGCGCGCCGCGGAGGTGGGCGTCGAACTCGCCCCGAGCAAGGAGGAGTTGCTGGCCGGCAGCGACTTCGTCTCCGTCCACCTGGCGCTCGGCGAACGCACCCGCGGTCTGCTCGGCGCCGCCGAACTCGCTCTCCTCAAGCCCACCGCCTACCTCGTCAACACCTCCCGGGCGGCCCTCGTCGACCAGGACGCCCTGCTCGCCGCGCTGCACGAGGGCCGTATCGCGGGCGCCGGAGTCGACGTCTTCGACATCGAACCGCTCCCCGACGCCCACCCGCTGCGCACCGCGCCCCGGCTCCTGGCCACCCCGCACCTCGGCTATGTCTCCTACGCCAACTACCGGACGTACTACGGCCAGGCGGTGGAGAACATCACCTCCTTCCTGACGGGTTCTCCGGTACGCCGGCTGCCCTGATCCCGGTCCTTGGGGTGATCGTCCGCCGATCGGCGTGACCAGCCGCAGGTCGCGGCGTTGAACGGGGAGTGCGGCGGCTGGTCCTGCCGCCGCACTCCCCGAGCAACAAGAAGGAGAACGTGATGTCTCGCATCGCGAAGGCCGCGGTCGTCGCCCTCGGCACCGGCGCTGTGGTGATCGGTGGGGCCGGCCTGGCCCTGGCCGACGCGGGCGCCAACGGCGAGGCCGTCGGCTCGCCCGGCGTGCTGTCCGGGAACGTCATCCAGGTCCCGGTCAACATCCCGGTCAACCTGTGCGGCAACACCGTCGGCGTGATCGGTCTGCTGAACCCGGCGTTCGGCAACACCTGCATCAACGACGGTGGCCACCACCACAAGGACGGCGACAACAAGGGCGGCGGCTACGGCCACTGAGCCACCGTGTACGGATGAGCCCCGGTGCCCCCGGCACCGGGGCTCGTCCCGTCTGCGGGGCGCCTCAGGCGTACCGGTAGATCCGGCTCACGTCCTCCAGCGACTGCGGGGTGACGCCCCACGGCGGCAGCTTCTCGCCGCGGGCGACGATCCGTTCGTGCTGCGGGTCCGTGGGGCCCGGCGGGTTCGCCGGCAGATAGCGCTGCCCGCGGTGCCGGGCCTGCCAGCGCTCCCACTGCAGGTCGATGAAGGCGTGGTGGAACCAGAAGACGGGGTCGTTGACGGAGGCCCCGCCGAGCATCGCGCCGCCGACCCAGCGGTGCACCCGGTTGTGGTTGTGCCAGGACGCGCTGCCGCTGCCGGTCCCCCAGCCCTCCAGCCTGTTGCGGAAGCCGCGGGTGACGGTCGAGTCCCAGGGCGGGACGTCGTACGTGGGGTCGTCCAGCGCCCGGTTCAGCTCGGCCCCGGTGGGCAGTTCGATGGGGTCGCGGGCGCGCCCGAGGTCCCGGGCGAGGAACTGCCCGTCGGTGACGCCCTCCTTGATGGTCCAGTGCCCGGCGGAGTACGCGAACGGCCCGGTCATCACCTGCTGGTCCCGGGCCCGGCCGTTTCCGCCGAGCAGGTCCTTCGTCCAGGGGACGGAGGACCGCGTGCGGTCCCTGGTCCAGTCCCAGTACGGCACGGTCACCGAGGAGTCCACCCTGCGCAGGGCGCGCTCCAGGTCCAGCAGGAAGCGGCGGTGCCAGGGCAGGAAGGAGGGTGCCATGTGGGCGGTGCGCAGCCCGTCGTCGCCGTCGGGGGTGTAGTAGTCGATGTGCATCCGCACGAATTCGTCGTACTCGCCCTGCCGTTTGATCTCCAGGAAGGCCTTCACCAGCCGTTTTCGCTCGCCGGCCGTCAGCCTGCCGACGTTCTTACGCACGTACGCCATGGCCGCCCCCCAGGTGCGTGTGTCCCCCGCCCATCGGTCCCGGGGCCAGGTCGCGCAGCCGCTGTCCGGGGCCGATCTCGTCGACGGCCGCCCGGGCCGCCGCCAGCGGGGTCGGGTACGAGCTGTAGTGGTCGACCATGCTCAGCCAGGTGCCGTCGGCCCGCCGCATCAGGTGCAGCGGCCGGCCGTCCACGGTGACCTGCCATTCACCCGCGTCGACGGCCTGCCCCGCCGTCGGCACCAGTACGCCGTGGATACGGCGGCCCCGGTAGGTCTCGTCGAAGGAGGTGCCCGTCGGCAGGTCCGCCGACGGCGCCGGGCGGGAGGCCGCGACGAGCGGGGCGAGTGCCAGCGCGGCCGCGGAGGCGAACAGTCCCCGCGTCATCTCGCGCCGCGTGACTCTGCCCGTCCCGGCTCTGTCCGGCTGCCCGGCTCCCGGCTCCGCGCCCACCGTCACGCCACCGACTCCGACTCCGACGACCATGCTCACTCCTCGTACGGTTCACCGATCTGTGTCGATACCGGTAACCGTCCGAGGGGCCGCCCGGTCACCGCCGCGCCGCCGTCCGGTGTGCGCGGCCGGCCCGAAGCGGCCGCACCGCGCGGGACGTCAGAGGCCGGGGCCGGTGCCCAGGTCGCCGCCGGCGACCGTCTGCAGGACCGGGGCGAGCACGCCGGCCTGGGGCAGCTTCGGGCCCGGCAGGCCGAAGTTCCGCGGGTTGGGAGCGGTGAGCGGGGCGTCCACCGACAGACCGGGGGCGAGGGTGCGCAGGCCTGCGGCGGGGGCGTCGACACCGGCGTGGTCGAAGCGGTCGCCGAGGACGTGCGGGAGCGGGGCGCGCAGATCCAGGCCGGGCAGTCCGCCGCCGACCGGCACCTGCGGCAGCGCCCGGTCCGGGAGGAGCCGGCCCTCGACGTAGCGCGGCCCGTCGGGGGCGCCGGGCGTCGGCAGCGGCAGCTCCATGCCGAGCCTGGGCACCTCCATGCCGAGGGACTTCGAGACGCCGCCCAGGGGCACGGGCACGGGGATCGTGCCGACCGCGGCGGCGGGCGCGGCCGCGGCGCCCACGGCGGCTGCCGCGACGCCCGTGACGACGGCGGCGAGGGTTCCTCGGGTGGTCGGCTTCATCTCAGGTACGGGCCTTTCAAGGAGGCGGGTGAGCGACGTCCGTACCGCGTAACGAGCCGGAAAACGGCATCAGCTCACAATTCGCCCGAGTGGAGCATTAGCAGGCTGTTCACTCGTCCACTTATCCCGATTATCCCGAAATCAGCTGTTCAGCTGGTCCAGAAGTCCCACCACCGGGTCAGGATCAGCATGCCGACGACCCCGATGTGCAGCAGCGGCAGCACCCAGGTGAACTCGTCGAGGAACGCGCGCAGCCACTGCGGAGCGGGCAGGAAGCGATGGCGTACGGCGAAGGAAGTGACGTACCAGAACAGCACGATGGTGGCGACCCAGGCCAGGCAGCACCACAGGCACAGCGCGTTGATCCGGTACAGCGACTGGAACTGCAGCCAGGACACGAAGCCGACGCCGAAGGCGCAGCCGGCGTCGAAGGCGAGCCAGTACCAGCCGGGGAAGGCGGCGCCGGCCAGCAGGCTCGTGCCGACGCAGATCACGATGCCGTAGGCGACCAGGCCCAGCATCGGGTTGGGGAACCCGAACACCGCGGCCTGGTGGCTCTTCATCACGCTGCCGCAGGACACCACCGGGTTCAGGCTGCACCCGGGGACGAAGTGCGGGTTCTCCAGCAGCTTGAACTTGTCGAGGGTGATGACCCAGGAGGCCAGCAGTCCGGCCGCCCCCGCGATCACCGTCAGCAGCGCGAACCCCCGCCCGGCGCCCGCGGTCCTGGTCATCAGCCGCGCAGGCTGCGGGCCGGCAGCACGACATGGGCGGCGGCCGTCAGGGTCTCCTCGGCCCCGGCGAAGTCCTTCAGCGCCTCGGGGGTGACGGGCCTGCCGGGCTCGGCGTCGGGCCAGGGACGGGTGGTGAACACCAGGTAGGCGTAGCCGCGTTCGCCGACCGCGGCGAGCCACTCCGGGGGCGCGGGGCACTGGGCGTTGAGCGGGGCCAGGTTGAGGACGGCCTGGCCGGCCTCGACGAGCAGGGTGACGGGCAGGCTGGGCCGGGCGGTGCCGTCGACGAGGTCGCCGCCGACCGGCAGTCCGTTGTTCTCCAGCAGCGCCTCGATCGCGGCCGCGGTGGCCTGCGGGCCGCCCTCGGCGTCACCGAGGGAGTAGGCCAGCAGGTAGGGCATGTCACTGCCGTCGGGGGTCTCGCCGCTCCAGGCCAGTACGACGAGGGTGCCGAGGTCGGCGAGGCGGAAGGGGCGGATTGCGCTTGGGGTTGAGGTCACCGCGCGACCCTATCGACGGGCCGCGGGGCGGCCGGGCGCCCGCTCACCCGACCGGCGGACGCCCGGCGGGCTCCGCCACACGAACGAGGGACGCCTCCCGGCGTCCCTCGAACGGTGTGAACGGTGTCCCTCGAACGGCCCTGCGACGTCCCGGCGGTATCGCCTCAGCTCTGCAGCGGCAGACCGCCCAGCAGCGGGTTGTGCTGGTTCAGGGAGGCGGTCGCGCCCTTGACCTTGCTCAGCACGGAGTTCTTGTTCTCGGTGTCGAGGGCGTCCGACTGGTGTTGCAGCGGCATCGCCTGGTCCAGGGTCAGCGGGCCCTTGGTGAGCGTGTTCACGGCGCCGTTGAGGCTGGTGGGCGTGAGGTCGGCGGTGCTGTAGGCGAACGCGGGCGCGGCGACGCCGGCGAGGGCCACGGAACCGGCAACGACGGCGGCAGCCTTCAGGGACTTCATGGGATTCCTTTCTTCGGCGACTTCCGGCAACGCAAGCCACCGGCGGCAGTTCTGACGCTGTGTCCAACGACGTCCGGGCAAGCCGGAAACCCCGCACCCGGAAGACATATGAGATCCCGGAATCACCTGCGCGATCCCGGCCGCCGTGCGGGCGACCGCGGTTGCGCGGACACACGAACCGGCCGTCCGCCCGCGGGATGCGCGGGCGGACGGCCGGCCGAAGGGAACAACCGCAGCGTCAGTGGTTGACGCAGGTGTTGCCGAACGCGGGGTTCAGCAGGCCGGCCGCGTCGATGGTGTTGCCGCACAGGTTGATCGGAATGTGGATCGGAACCTGGATCACGTTGCCGGACAGCACACCCGGGGAGTGCGCGGCGACGCCGTTCGCGCCGCTGTCGGCGGCAGCCACACCGGCGCCGCCGGCGACGGCCGCGACGGCGGCGGTGGACAGGACCAGGCCCTTAGCGATACGCGACATGGAGAGGTACTCCTTGGGGTCGAAACAAACATCCGGGCGGATGCCCAGCGCTGTGTCAACGCGTTGCACCGGCCCGGGTTGTGCCGCCAATGGGGTGATCTCCCGAGCGGCCGCCTTCACCATACCGACACACTTGCACGGTTTCGACGGATTAGTGCGGATCGCGACTAGAGTTGCATATCTCCGGACTTACCCGTATTGACATCCCATCGCACCTCTCCCCTTCATCCCGAAAGGGCGAAGCCGGTCATGCGTCATCCCCTGGGCCCGCTGTTGCGCCGCGCGTCGGTGAGCGCGCTCGCCCTAGCCGTGATCTGGGTACCGGGCACCGCCCGGGCGACCGCCCCGCCCGCCCCGTCCGCCGAGGCCGCCCCGGAATCCGCGCGCATCCCCTTCGCCGAGCGCTACCACGCGGTACGACACGGCGGGTTCGTCCGCGCGGCCAACGCGTCCGTCAGCTGCCGTACGACGACGGTCCGGCCGTCCGAGCCGCCCTGCACGGCGGCTCGGGAGGGCCGGGTCCCGGCGGTGAACGGGAACTTCGACATGTTCTATGTCGACGTCGACAGCGACCCCGGCACCTACAACTCCTCCCGCGCCGAGCTGCGGCTGCCGGCGGGCGCCCGGGTGACGTACGCGCGCTTGTACTGGGGCGGCAACCTGCGGGCCGGTGAGCAGAAGCCGGCCAGGGACGCCGGCCGGGTGCTGGTCGCCGAACCCGGCGGCCGGTACAAGGAGTTGCTCGCCGACACGGTCGTGGGGCACCGGGTCGCGCACGGCGCGGACGCCTTCCAGGCCTCGGCGGACGTCACCGATCTGGTCCGGTCGAGCGGTGCGGGCCTGTGGACGGTCGGCCAGGTGGACGTGGCCATGGGGAAGTCGCGGTCCGGTACCTGGGGCGGCTGGACGCTGGTCGCGGCCTACGAGGACCCGGCGCAACCGCTGCGCGCGCTCTCCCTCTGGGACGGCTTCGACTCCCTCGACCGGCCGGCCGAGGTACGGCTGAACGGGGTACACGTCCGGGGTGGCGCCACCGGCCGGGCAGGCCTGGTGGCCTACAACGGCGACCGGGGCGGCACCGGAGACTCGCTCACGCTCAGCACACGCGGCCGCACCCCCCTCCCCCTCGGCGACTCCGCCGACCCTGCCGACGACGTACTCAACTCCACGATCAACGACCCAGGCCCGGTACGCGCCCGGCGTGAGCCCGCGTACGCCAACACGCTCGGCTACGACTCGGATGTGTTCGATCTAGGTACCGGTCTCGCGCAGGGCGGTGACCAGCCGACCTTCCGGCTCGTTTCCCAGCGCGACGCGGCGTGGGCGGGCGCGCTCTTCGCCGCCGTGGACGTGCAGTAGTGCGGCGCGTTCCCGCCCGCAGTCCCGAGCGCCCCCCGTGAGCGAGGAATCCCGCGAATGCACCGATCAGCAACCGACCCTCGGCGACGGGTCCTCCACCTGACGCAACCCGTCGAGGGCGGGGTGGCCCGGGTGGTCCTGGATCTGGCGAAGGCCCAGCTCACGGCCGGTATGCGGGTCACGGTGGCCTGCCCCGGTGGTGAACTGGCCGTCCGCGCGCGGGAACTGGGCGCCGAAGTGCGCCGGTGGCGCGCCGACCGCTCCCCGGGCGCCGGTCTCCGGGACGAGGTACGACGGCTCGCCCACCTGCTCGACGAGGTACGGCCCGAACTGGTGCACGCCCACAGCGCCAAGGCGGGCCTCGCCGGGCGGCTCGCCGTGCGCGGCCGCGTCCCGACCCTGTTCCAGCCGCATGCCTGGTCCTTCGAGGCCGTCGACGGCGCCACCGCCGCGCTGGCACTGCGCTGGGAGCGGTGGGGCGCGCGCTGGGCGCACCGGGTGCTGTGCGTCAGCGAGGCAGAGCGTGCGACCGGCGTACGCGCCGGTGTTCGCGCCCGGTACGCCGTCGTTCCGAACGGCATCGACACCGAGTACTTCGCCCCCGGCCCCTCGGAGCACAGGGCACCCCTGGTGGTCTGCGTCGGCCGGCTGTGCCGGCAGAAGGGCCAGGACCTGCTGCTGCGGGCCTGGCCCGAGGTACTGCGGCGGGTGCCGACCGCCCGGCTGGCGCTGGTCGGCGACGGACCCGACCGCGACGCGCTCCGTCGACTCGCCCCCGATTCCGTCGAGTTCGTGGGCACCGTCGACGACGCCCGCCCCTGGTACCGGGCCGCCGACCTGGTCGTGCTGCCCTCCCGCTGGGAGGGCATGGCACTGGCTCCGTTGGAGGCGATGGCCTGCGGGCGGCCGGTGCTGGTCACCGACGTCGACGGCGCCCGCGAGAGCCTGCCGCCCGCTCATGCCGCGCACTGCCTGGTGCCGCCGGAGCGGCCGGGCGTGCTGGCCGAGGCCGTCGCCCATCTCCTGCTCGCCCCGCAGCTGCGCCTGTCGCTCGGCGACCGGGGACGTCGGCACGTCCTGTCCACGCACGATGTGCGGCGCACGGCGGAGGCGGTCGCGGGGCTGTACCGCGAACTCCTCGGCGAGCGGCCGCTGGTGTCCTTCGAGTCCAGGGAGTCCATCCACTCGTGACCGCGGAAAGCACCGTCCCCTCCCCCGGCCCGCAGGCACGGGACCACGGACTCTCCCCCGTCTCGGTCCTGCCGGCGCGCACCGTCGGCGGCTTCCGGTTCCCGCTGCGGCGGCCGCCCGCCCGGCCGGCCTCCCCGGTGCCGCTGCTCGCCGCCGACCTGTGCGCCGCGCTGCTCGGCGCGGCCGCGCTCGACGAGGCCGTACGCCGGCCCGCTCTGCTCGCACTGCTGGTGTGCGGGGCGATACTGCTGCGCCCGCCCGCGCCCAGACGGATGGCGGGAGTTGTCGACGAACTTCCCGCCGTCTGCGGCCGGATCGCCGTGGTCTGGCTGGGCCTCACCGCCGCCGTCGCCACCTGGGACCGGGACCGCGCGCTGTCCGCCCGCGCCCTGCTGCTGGGCTTCGCCCTGCACACGGCGACGGCCTGCGCCGGCCGCGGCCTGGTGCACTGGCGCCGCCGCCGCGCCCTGCTGCGCCGCCCCCGCGCCGCCCTGGTCATCGGCCCCGCCGTCACCGCCCAGCGGGTCGCCGCCGCCGTACTGCGCCACCCCGGCTGCGGGGTACGGCCGGTCGGTGTCGTCGCCGAGCACCCCGAGGGCCCCGACGGGCTGCCCGTGCTGACCACCGGCCAGCAGGTCGAGCGTGCCCTCATCCAGAACGGGGTCCGGGCCGTACTCACCGTCCACCCCGGAGTCCGCACCGAACAGGGCCCGCTGCTGCGGGCGCTGGCCGAGTCGGGCTGCGTGGTGTGGGAGGTCGACGCGGACTCACCGGCGTACGAGATGCGCGACCAGCTCGCCGGGTTCTCCTGCCGCCGTCTGGAGATGGGCTCGCTGCGGCGCGGCAGCATCGGCAAGCGGCTCCTCGACATCGCCGTCTCCGGGACGGCGCTCGTGCTGGTCAGCCCGCTGCTCCTGGTCTGCGCGACGGTGCTCCGGCTCACCGACGGACCCGGCGTGGTCTTCCGGCAGGAGCGCATCGGCAAGGGCGGCCGCCCCTTCACCCTGCTGAAGCTGCGCACCCACCGCCCGGTCGACGAGCACGAGGCCGCCACCCGGTGGAGCGTCGCGGGCGAGGTCCGGATGAGCCGCTTCTGCCGCTTCCTGCGGCAGACCTCCCTGGACGAGCTGCTCCAGCTGTGGAACGTGCTGTGGGGCGATATGAGCCTGGTCGGGCCGCGCCCCGAACGGCCTTACTTCGTGGGCCAGTTCAGCCAGTCCTATCCGGGCTACGCGGCCCGCCACCGGATGCGGACCGGCATCACCGGGCTCGCCCAGATCCACGGGCTGCGCGGTGACACCTCCATCGAGGACCGCGCCCGCTTCGACAACGCCTACATCGACAACTGGTCGCTGTGGCAGGACGTCTGCATCCTGCTGCGCACCGCGGCCGCGCTCGTGCGCTCGACGGGGAGCTGACGATGAGCTTCGCACTGTCGCCGACCAGGTCGCTACGGCTGCCGCCGGTGCTGGCCGTGGTCGGCGTGCTGGCGGTGCTCGCGCTGCCGCTGGCGCCGGGCGGCGGGGACAGCGGGGCCGGACCGGCCGACGCGGTGTCCGGGCTGGTCGTGCTGTACGCCGCGCTGCGGACGGTACGGGAGCGGCGGCGACCGCTGTCGGCCACGGCCGCGGTGGTGCTGGGGATGCCGGTCGTGGGCCTGGCCGTCGCCGCGACGGGCGCGTCCTCGCCGGGGGCGGGCCTGACCGGCCTCGGCCGCTATCTCCAGGTGTTCGTCCTGGTTCCCGCCGCCGTGCTGCTGCTGGTCCGGGGCCGCGCCGACTTCCGGCTGCTGGCCTGGTCCTTCGTGGGGTTCGCGGGGTGGGAGGGCGCGGTCGGCGTGCACCAGTACGTCACCGGGACCGGGGCGTCGTACCAGGGCGAGATGATCCGCGCGGTCGGCACATTCGGGCCGCAGGACGTGATGGGCATGGCGACGGTCGTGTCCTTCGGGCTCGTGTGCGCGCTCGGACTGGCGCTCGGGCGGTCGCCGGTACGGCAGCGGGCGACGGCGGCAGCCTGCGCGCTCGGGCTGCTGCTGCCGCTGGCCGTGTCCTTCAGCCGGGGCGCCTGGATCGCGACGGTGCTGACCTGCGGTGTGCAGCTGGCCCTGGCCGGGCTGCGGCGGGCGCTCAAGGTGGTCGCGGTCGCGGTCGCGGCGGGTGTGGTGCTGGTGGGCGGCTTCGGGGTCGGTACGGCGATGCTCCAGGAGCGGCTCAGCAGCATCGGGCAGGTCACGGACGCGCCGGACCAGTCGGTGGTCGACCGGTACACGCTGTGGGCGGCGGCGACCGGGATCTGGCGCCAGCACCCCGTCGACGGGGTCGGGTTGAAGAACTTTCCGGAGTACCGGGACGGGCATGCGTCGCTGGCGCTGTCCTCCGGGAGCGACACGGAGGGGGCGGGGTCGGCGTACCGGAAGCAGCCGCTGCTGTCGCCGCACGACATGTATCTGCTGGTGCTCAGCGAGCAGGGGCTGATCGGGCTGCTGGCGCTGGCGGGGAGCTGGCTGGCGTTGCTGGTGTGCGGGCTGCGGGGGCTGTGGCGGGTGCGCGGCGGCGACGGGCTCGACTGTGCGCTGGTGGCGTGCGGGCTGCTGATCTGGCAGCTCGTGGACTTCGCGTACGCGGACATCGGGGGGCCGTCGACCGTACTCACGGCGGTGGTCTTCGGGGTGGTCGCGTGGTGGGCGTTGGTGGGGGCGGAGCGGGCGGGATGACGGTGACGCCGGGTGTGCAGGGCGCGCAGGGGGCCGATGCCGACTGCGGGCCGGTGGGGGCTGAGCGCGCCCACGCGGCGGAGCCGCAGATGCCAGGGCCCCGCGCCCCTGACGGGGCGCTTCCCTCACGGGGTTTTCTCGCCAAGGCCGCCCTGGTCACCGCCGTCTTCTCTGTTCTCGGGTCGGTTCTCGGGCTGGTGCGGGACCAGTCGCTCGCGCGGCTCTTCGGGGCCGGGCCGGACACCGACGCGTTTCTCGTCGCCTGGACCGTTCCCGAGTTCGCCGCGACCCTGCTCATCGAGGACGGGCTGGCGTTCGCGCTCATCCCCGCCTTCAGCCTGGCCCTCGCACGGAAGGCGCAGGGGGCGCCCGGCGACCCCGTCCGGGCGCTGGTCGCCGGGACGCTCCCCAGGCTCGCGCTCGCGTTCACCGCGGTCGGTGCCCTGCTCGTCGGCGGTGCCCCGCAGCTCGTCGAGGTGCTCGCGCCGGGGCTCCGGAACCCGGGGCTCGCCGTGGACTGCACCCGGCTCACCGCGACCTGTGTGCTGACCTTCGGGCTCGCCGGGTACTGCAGTGCCGCCCTCCGTGCCCACCGGCGTTTTCTCGCGCCGGCCGCGATCTACGTCGCCTACAACGCCGGCATCATCACCGCGATGTTCGCCCTCGGCGGGCACTGGGGGGTGCGGTCGGCCGCGCTCGGGGTCGCGGCCGGCGGGTGCCTGATGGTCGTCGTACAGCTTCCGGCCCTGCTCGGTCAGTTGCGGCGGAAGGCGCAGCGGCCGGCCACCGGGACCGCCGTCGCCGAGGCGAAACCCATGAACGTGGGGCTGATGGCCACCGTGCTGCTGTTCGCGCTGTGCCGGCAGTCGCAGGTGCTGATCGAGCGGTTCCTCGCCTCCCATCTGCACTCCGGGGCGATCTCGTACCTGAACTACGCGCAGAAGGTCGCGCAGATCCCGATGACGATGTCGATGATGCTGTGCACGGTCACCTTCCCGGTGGTGGCCCGGGCGCTGGCCGAGGGCGACACCGAGCGGGCCCGGAACCGGGTGGAGCGGGACCTGTCGGTGGCCGCGAGCGTCGTACTGTTCGGCACCGCCGTGGTCGTGGCCTGTGCGCCGCAGGTCATCCGCATCCTGTTCCAGCGCGGGGCGTTCACCCCGGCCGACACCGCCGCCACGGCCGGCGTGATGCGTGTCTACGCGCTCGGGCTGCTCGGGCAGACCCTGGTCGGTGTGCTGGTCCGCTCCTACTTCTCGGCGGGCCGCGCCACCTGGTACCCGGTCGGCGCCATGGCCTCCGGGATCGTGGTGACCTCCTGGATCGGCGTCCTGACGGTCGGCCCGTGCGGTGTCGTCGGCATCGCCGCCGCCAACGCCACCGGTATCACCACGACCGCCGCGCTCCTGCTGGCCGGCATGGGCAGGCGCAGCGTCCCGATCCGCAGCCGGCGGGTACTGGCCGAGCTGAGCCGGCCGGTGCGGGCCGCCGTGGTCGCGGCCGCCGTCGGGACGTTCGTCGCGGGGCGTCCGGCGGATCCGCTCACCGGTCTGGCCGCCGGGGCCGCGACCGTCACGTTCGTCTTCGTCCTGCTCGGCTGGGCCCTGGACGCCCAGGGCTTCGCACCCGCACTCCGTTTCGTAGGCACCGTCACCCGAAGGCTCGCGCATGCCGTCCTCCATTGAGTCCGCCGAGAAGACCGGACGTCTCACCGGCCCGGTCCCCTGGGTCGCCATGTACCACTCGGTGGGCGACTGCTCCGACGATCCGTACCGCGTCACCGTCACCCCCGGGCGGCTGGAGAAACAGCTCCGCTGGCTGCGCCGGCGGGGGCTGCGCGGGGTGTCGGTCACCGAGCTGCTCGCCGCCCGGGCCCGGGGCGAGGGGCGTCGGCTGGTGGGGCTCACCTTCGACGACGGGTACGCCGACTTCCTCGACCACGCGCTGCCGCTGCTCGACCGCTGGGGCTGCGGCGCCACCCTGTTCGTCCTGCCGGGCAGGCTGGGCGGCGACAACGCCTGGGACCCGCTCGGCCCCCGCAAGCCGCTGCTCACCGCGGACGCGATCCGGCGGGCCGCGGCCGGCGGGGTGGAGATCGGTGCGCACGGGCTGACCCATGTCGATCTGACGAAGGCGGACGCGGACACGCTCAGGGCGGAGACCGCGGAGAGCCGCAGCCTGCTGGAAGACCTGATCCAGTCCCCGGTCGACGGCTTCTGCTACCCCTACGGCACCGTCGACCGGCGTGCCGTCGACGCCGTGCGGGACGCCGGTTACGGCTACGCCTGCGCCATCGACCCCGGCGACCTGAACGGCGTGCACGCCCTGCCCCGGGTGCACATCGGCGAGCACGACCACGCCGTACGCCTCTTCCTGAAGTACCGGCTGCACCGGCTGCGCCGCCGTCCCGTCGAGGGGCTGTGAGATGAAGGCCCTGCACGTCATCACCGGCCTCGGAGTGGGCGGGGCCGAGCAGCAGCTCCGGCTGCTGCTGCGCCATCTGCCCGTCTCCTGCGATGTCGTCACGCTCACCAACCCCGGGCCGGTGGCGCGCGGACTGGCCGCCGACGGGGTGCGGGTGGTCCATCTCGGGATGGCCGGGAACCGGGACCTGGCCGCGCTGCCCCGGCTGGTCCGGGTCATCCGCCGGGGACGCTACGACCTCGTCCACACCCATCTCTACCGGGCCTGTCTCTACGGCCGGATCGCCGCGCGGCTGGCGGGGGTCCGGGCCGTCGTCGCCACCGAGCACTCCCTCGGCGACACACAGCTGGAGGGCCGCGAACTGACCTCCGGGGTACGGGCGTTGTACCTCGCGGGCGAGCGGCTCGGCCGGTCCACCGTCGCCGTCACCCCCACCGTCGCCGACCGGCTGCGCCGGTGGGGGGTGCCGGGGCCGCGCATCGACGTCGTACCGAACGGCATCGACCTGGAGCGTTTCCGGTTCGACCCGGCCGTGCGGCGGCGCACCCGGGCCCGCCTCGGGCTCCCCGAGGACGCCTGTGTCATCGGTGGCATCGGACGGCTCGCACCCGGCAAACGGTTCGACGTACTGATCCTGGCGATGGCTCAACTCCCCGCCGATTGCTGGCTGTTACTGGTGGGCGGGGGCGCGGAGGAGAGCGCGCTGCGCCGCGCCGCGCACGAGGCCGGGGTCGCCGGCCGGGTGCTGTTCGCCGGTGAGCGGCCGTACGCCTCCGACAGCTCGCGGGACCCCGACCTGCCCTCGCTCACCTCCGCCATGGACGTGCTCGCCTCACCGTCGGCCGAGGAGGCGTTCGGGCTCGCGGTCGTCGAGGCGCTGGCCGCCGGGCTGCCCGTGCTCTACAGCTCCTGCCCGGCCGTCGAGGACCTGCCGCCCGCCGCCGCTCCGGGCGCCCGCCGTATCGAGGGCGGTGCCGACGCCTACGCCGAGGCGCTGGCCGCCGTCCGCGCCGCCGGACCCGGCCCGCGCACCGCGCCGGAGGCCGCCCGCCGCTACTGCATCACCCGCAGCGCCGCCCAGCTCATGGACGTCTACGCGGCCGCACTCGCCACCACACCTCAGGGAGTCAGTACGCCATGACAGAGAACACCGTCCGAACACCACGCCCGTTCGCCCGCGCGGTACGGCCCTGGGCGCTGCTGGCGGCCGGGGTCGTCGCCGGCGGAGCCCTGGGCGGCGCCTACGGAGTGCTCAAGCCCCGCACCTACACGGCGACCAGCTATGTCATCGCCGTCCCCACCGACCGGTCCGACACCGCGTCCGCGCAGGGCTTCGCGCAGGCCTACGGCCGGGTCGCCACCCAGCTCGCGGTGCTCGGGGACGCGCAGCTGTGGGCCGGGGTGCCGGCGAACACCCTGCGCAACAGCGTGCAGACGGAGACCTCGCCGGACGCGCCGATGGTCGCCGTCTCGGCCACGTCGCCGCACGCCCTCCAGGCCGCCGACATGGCGAACGCGGTGGCCCGCTCGCTCACCCGGCACGCCAACGCGACCAAGGCCGACACCCATGTCGAACTCCTGCAGTTCTCCCGGGCGTTGAAGCCGACCGCGCCCACCTCGGCATCCCCGAAGGTCACCGGTCTGGTGGGGGCGAGCGCGGGCGGGCTGCTGGGCGGGCTGGTCCTGCTGGTGCGGCCCCGGCGCCGCGAGGAGACCGTCGTACAGGCCTCCGTGCCCGGTCCGGCCGTGGCCGCCGACGTACACGGACAGCTGTGACGGCGACGGCCTACCCGACGCTCGCCGCGTACGCCACCGAACTCGTCACCGACGAGCGCGCCTTCGCCGAGCTGGCGCCCGCCTGGGGCCGCCTCTACCAGCGGTGCGGCACGGCCACCCCGTTCCAGAGCCACGCCTGGCTGCACTCCTGGTGGCGCTCGTACGGGATTCCCGGCCGGCTCCGCCTCGTCCTGGTGCGCTACGGCAGTGAGCTGGTCGCCGCGGCCCCGCTGATGCTGGTGCGCCGGCCGCTGCCCGCACTGGTGCCGCTCGGCGGGGCGATCTCGGACTACGCGGACGTGCTGCTCGCCGACGCCGACGACGGCCGGGCGGCGGGCGCGCTCACCGAGGGGCTCGCGGCCGTGGCCCGGACGGCGCTGATCGACTTCCGCGAGGTGCGGCCCGGCGGTGCGGTGGAGCGGGTCTACGACCGCTGGACGGGGCCGTGCCGGAAGGTGCCCGACTCGCTGTGCCTGGAACTGCCCGCCGTGTCGATGGACGAACTGGTCGCCCGGCTGCCCTCGAACAAGGCCCAGCGGGTGCGCGCCAAGCTGCGCAAGCTGGGCTCGCTCGGGGTGCGCCGGGACGTCGTACCGCCCGACGGGGTCGACGCGGCGCTGCGCCGGCTCCTCGATCTGCACCGGCTCCAGTGGCAGGGACGGAAGGTGACCACCGAGCACCTCCAGCCGCGGTTCCGGGAGCATCTGGTGCGCTCGGTGGGGCCGATGGTGCGCTCCGGGGACGCGGTGGTCACCGAGTTCCGGCTCGACGACGAGGTGGTCGCCGTCGACCTGACCCTGCTGTCGCCCAGCCTGGCCGGCGGCTATCTGTACGGGGCGCATCCGGGGCTGCGGGAGCGCAAGGCGGACGTGGCGGTGATGCTCCTGGACGCCTGCGCCCAGCACACCGGCACCAGCGAGCGCGGCGCGCTCAGTCTGCTGCGCGGGAACGAGTCGTACAAGCACCACTGGCGGCCCCAGCCGGTCGTCAACCAGCGGCTGTTGCTGGCCCGGCGGCGTACCGCCCCGCTGCTGACGGCGGCACTGTGCGACGTCGCCGCCCGGCAGCGGGTCAAGGAGGTGCTGCAGCGTTGGAAGGAGCACCGGCAGGACTAGCTCGTGCGGGACCACCAGTCGAGGCGGATGCAGATCTTCCCGCCGAGCCGGCGCTCGACCCAGTCGCCCAGGTCCAGGCGCACACAGCTGTCCGGCGGCTTGGCGACCGGCCTGGGGGCGGGGGGCGAGATCCCCAGCGCGGGTGTCGGTGTGCCTGCCGGTGTGGGTGTCGGCTTCGGAGTCGCTGTCGGCTTCGGAGCCGGCGCCACCGTCGGCTTCGGAGTCGGCTTCGGTGCCGGCGTCACGGTCGGCGTCGGTGTCGCGGTCTCCGTGTGGTCGGAGAGTTCGGAGCGGTAGACCCTCGCCGAGAGCGGGTTGGCCGAGCACTGCCAGACGCCGTGCGGGCAGTAGTCGGTCAGCGTGTTGTACAGCGGCTTGTGCTCGTCCAGCCAGGCGAGCATCCGCCGCATGTACTCGGCGTTGTCACCGTTGCGGAAGAGACCCCATTCCGGATAGGAAATGGGCTTCCCGTGAGCCTTCGCGAAATCGACGTGCTGCTGAAGTCCATAGGGCTCCCGCACCTGTTGGTCGAAGGAAAGTCCGGTCGGCTGGTCGTACGCGTCCATGCCGATGATGTCGACCGTGTCGTCCCCGGGATAACACTCCGTCCACGGTACGGCGTCGTGTCCCCGGCTCGGCGTGAAGTCGAACCGGAATTTCTGGCCCGGCACCGCACGCATGGTGGTGACGATCCTGTTCCAGTATTTCTTCCAGGCCTCCGGGTCCGGCCCGCAACGATGGGTGTAGGTAGTGCCGTTCATCTCCCAGCCGAGCACGATGACCGTGTCCGGCACCTTCAGCTCCACCAGCCGCTCGGCCAGGGCCCGGAAGTGGTGATCGAACTGCCCGGCGGCGCCCTGCGCCAGCAGTTCGCGGACCTCGGCGTCGCCGATGCCCTCCTCGTTGCGCTCCTGCATGGGCACGTTCAGGACGAGCATCCGGTCGTCCTTGTCCCGTCGCCACTGCGCCCAGACGTCGAGGAAGCCGGGGGCGCCCTCGATGTCGCTCCACCGGTCACCGGGCAGGTAGGTGTGCGCGACCTTGAGCTCCGCGCCGCCGAGCCAGCTGCTCAGCTGGGCCATGCGGGCCACACCCATCGGACCGGAGTCGAGGAAGGCCCCGAAGGCCGGGGGGATCGCCTTGACGGGCGCGACCGGCACGGGTGTGGGACTGGCCGACGAGGGTGCGGGACGCGCCGAGGCGGGTGCGGGACTGGCCGACACGGGTGTGGGGCGGGTCGGTACCGGCAGGGGAGCCGCCGACGCCGGGACGGACGTCGTGGGGGTCGGAGCCGGTGTCGGGTCCGCACCCGCCGCGAATCCCGGACCGGTCGCCAGGGTCGCCGACACGACGACGACCGCCGCCGCGACCACGGCCGACCGGCGCGACCGGGACCTCGGCCGCTTTCGCCGTTGTGGAGCCATACCCGCTCCTCTCTCCACCAGTTCTCGTCCGACGGACGGCTGCTTTCACACATTCGCTGAGTCTGCCGGTTACTGACACTCAGTCATATCAATATGAATTCCGCCAGTGCGGTTGCGGCTTTCGGGTGCCCCGAACGCCCGCACGGGTGAACCGAAGCAAAGGAAAAAAGGTCCGTGTCGCTGCTAGACATCCGGGTTCCCGCGGTTCTGCTGCGGATCGACCGGAACCCCTTTCACCACGGCACCTTGGGGGCCGTGCGCTCGCTCGGCAGAGCCGGCGTGGAGGTCCATGTGGTCGCCGACTCCACCGGAAGTCCGGTCCGCAGGTCCCGCTTCGTCAGGCAACTGCATCCACCGCCGGCACCGGGCGCGTCGACCGCCGAGATCGCGGCCGTGCTGCAGGGCGTGGCGGCGCGGGTCGGCCGTCCGGCGGTGCTGATCCCGATGGACGACGCGAGCGCGATCGCCGTCGGCCGGCTCCGCGCGGACCTCGCCCCCGCCTATCTGCTTCCGCAGCAGCCCGGCACGCTGCCCGAACAGGTCGCCGACAAGGCGGAGTTGGCCGAGCTGTGCGCCACGGTCGGGATCCCGCACCCGCAGACGCTCGTCCCGGACAGCGCCGAGCAGGCCGCCGGCGCCGCCTGGCGGCTGGGGCTTCCGGTGGTCGCCAAGTGGAGCCGGCCCTGGCTGGTGCCGGCCGGGTCCGGGCTGCGCAGCACGGTCGTGGTGCGCTCGGCACGGGAGGCGCGGGAACTGTTCCTGCGGGCCGAGGAGGCGGGCAGCAGGCTGCTGTTGCAGGAGTTCCTGCCGCCCGGCCCGGACCGGGACTGGTTCTTCCACGGCTACGCCGACCGCGCCGGGGCGGTGCGCGCGGGCGGCCCCGGCCGCAAGCAGCTGGCGTGGCCGCGCGGGGCGGGCCTGACGGCGGTCGGCCTGTGGACGCCCAACCCGCAGGTCCAGGCGCTGGCCGAGCGGATCACCGGTGAACTGGGCTTCCGGGGCATCTTCGACCTGGACTTCCGGCGCTGCGGCACCACGGGCCAGTACCACCTGCTCGACTTCAACCCGCGTCCGGGCGCCCAGTTCCGGCTGTTCGCCGACGGCGCGGGCCTGGACGTCGTACGCGCCCTGCACCTGGATCTGACCCACCGTCCGCTGCCCGCCGGGGTGCCGCTGGCCGGGCGGGCGTTCGTGGTGGAGAACTACGCACCGCTGTGCGCGCTGCTGCCGGCCCCGCGCGGGCGGGAGCTGGCCTGGAGCGCGCCGGACGACTGGGGGCCGGGCCTCGCGATGTGGGCGCTGTGGTCCCGGCATGTGGCGGGCCGGCTGCTGGACCGGCTGAGCCACGCCGCGACCGCCCCGGCCCCGCGGCCGCGGTCCGCCGTGGTCCGCCAGGCCGGGGAGCCCGTCCTGACCGGCCTGGACGAGGAACTCTCCGGTCTCACCGGCCGGTCCGAGATGTCCGACGACGAGAAAGCGAGCAGCTGCTGATGTACGACCTGCTGGTGGTGGGCGCGGGCCCGTACGGCCTGTCCATCGCGTCCCACGCCGCGGCGGCGGGCCTGAACGTGCGGGTCTTCGGCCGCCCGATGGCGTCCTGGCGTGACCACATGCCGCGCGGGATGTTCCTCAAGTCCGAGCCCTGGGCCTCCAACCTGTCCGATCCGGAGGGCCGTTGGGGGCTCGGCGCCTACTGCGCGAGCCGGGGCGTGGCGGCCGGGCACGGGCAGCCGATCCCGCTGGACATGTTCAGCGAGTACGGCCTGTGGTTCGCCCGCAACGCCGCCCCGCCCGTCGACGAGCGCACGGTCACCCGGGTCGCGCCCCTCATCGGCGGCTTCCAGGCGACGACGGAGGACGGCGAGACCGTGCGGGGGCGGACCGTGGCCCTCGCCGTCGGCGTGCTGCCGTTCGTGGAGATCCCCGCCGCCCTGCGCGGCCTCTCCCCCGCCCTGGTCTCGCACAGCAGCCACCACGCCGACCTGGACCGTTTCAGGGACCGGGACGTCACCGTGATCGGCGGCGGCCAGGCGGCCCTGGAGACGGCCGCGATCCTCGCCGAACAGGGCAGCCGGGTACGGGTGCTGGTGCGCGCGGACCGCCTGTACTGGAACGAGGTGCCTCCGCCCTGGGAGCGGCCCTGGTGGCAGTCGGTCCGCTCCCCGCACAGTGGCCTCGGCCCCGGCTGGCGCAACTGGTTCTACTCCGAGCGGCCGGGCCTGTACCGGCGGCTCGCGGAGCCGACCCGGGCCCGGATCGCGGCCACGGCGCTCGGTCCGGCCGGTGCCTGGTGGGTGCGGGAGCGGGTTGAGTCAGGGGTGGAGGTACTGCTCGGCCGGGAGATGACGGCGGCCCGCGCGACGGCGGGCGGGGTGCGTCTGGACACGGCGGGCCCGGGCGGCGGGATGGGCACCCTGGAGACCGAGCATGTCATCGCGGCCACGGGGTTCAAGGCGACCCGGGAGCGGCTCGGGCTGCTCGCCGGCGAGGTGCGGTCGACGCTGGTGACGGGCGCCGACGGGGCGCCGGAGGTCGGCCGGGACTTCGAGTCGTCGTACCCCGGGCTGTTCCTGGCCGGTCTGATCACGGCCGCGGGCTTCGGCCCGGCGATGCGCTTCGTGCACGGTGCCACGTTCACCGCGGGCACGCTGGTGCACGGGGTGCGGCGGCGGCTGCGCTCGGGCCCGGCCGGCTGGGGTGTTCCGGCGGGGCGCCGGGAGCCGGAGCCGGCGCCGGACGCGGTGCGCAGCTGACGGACGCCGGGTGCCGGGCGATCGGGGCGCCCGGCACCCGGCGTCCGCCGGACCGCGGACTACGACCGGCGGGACGCGGCTCGGCCCCGTCGGTACAGGATCGTGCCGCCCGCGATCAGTACGGCGCTGGCGGCCGAGGTCGCGAGCATGGCCTCCCTGTCGCTGCCGGTGTGCGGCAGGGTCGGCGGCGGCCCCGCGTGCCGCCCGGTGGCGGGCGGCGGCGTGTGGCCGGGCGGGGTCTGGCTCGGCGGGAGCGAGGTCCGGACCGGCGGCGACGTCGGGGGACGCGTGGTCCGCGGAGGGGACGTCGGCGGCTGCGTGGTCGGCGGAGGGGACGTGTGCCCGGGCGGGGTGGAACTCGGGGGCGGAGTATCGGTGCAGGGGGGAGAGTTCTTGTCGCCGGACGGGGGCGGGGCCGTGTCCCCGCCGTAGGGAGGCGGGGTCTCCCGGCCGTGCGGGGGCGGGGCCTGCTCGCCGTACGAGGGGGGCGTGCCGTGTCCGTGGTCCGAGTCGCCGTAACCCGGGTTGTCATAGCCCGGGCCACCGTGACCCGAGTCGCCGTAACCCGGGTTCCCGTGGTCCCCGTGGTCCCCGTAGGACATCTCGTGCGAGCGGCTGTCCGCATGCCGGTGCTCATGCGACTCGTTGGCACAGGAGTTGCCGAACGCCGGGTTCAACGCGGAAACCGCGTCGACCGAGTTGCCGCAGATGTTGACCGGCACGTTCACCGGGGCCTGGACGTTGTTGCCGGACAGGACACCCGGCGAGCCGCCGGTGGCGCCGGTCGCGTCCGCGTCGGCGAACGCGGGACTGCCGTACAGGGACAGAATGCTCGTCGCGGCGGCGGCCGCGAACATTCCCCTGCTGAGGGTCGGTCGCAATCTCGTTGTCTTCCTGCTTGAAGATGTGGGAAGACCGGCCTCGGAGCGCGGATGCGAGGGATCGACGGTCCGGGGCCGGCCGTGACACAGCCGAGAGGCTGCTGCGCTGCGCCGACTTCGTCAGTGGTTGACGCAGAGGTTGCGAAGCGTGGGGTTCAACAGCCCGATGATGGCGACGCTGTTGCCGCAGAGGTTGATCGGCACGTGGATCGGGACCTGGATCACGTTGCCGGAGAGGACACCCGGGGAACCGAGGGCGGCGCCCCGGGCACCGGCGTCCGCGAAGGCGGGGGCGGCGCCGCCCAGAGCCAGGATCGCACCAGCGACGACAGCTGCGGTCTTCTTCATGAACTATCCCTTCTCTGCGGTCATGCCCGTGTGACGGCCGAAACCGAGCGAGCACAGCATGGACGGCTCGCACCATGACCGGCAGGCTGTAGAACGAGGAATGGACGACGAAGGAAACTACGGAACGCGCGCCGTCGGACAATTCACTCGAACGCCGTCAGAGAATTGATGCTCCCCAGAGGAAACGCTTCTCCAGAAAGCCGTCGGACAGGAAAGAGGGAATTGCAGCGAAAACCGCTCGGGCGGCGCGTGAAAACGCACCGCCCGAGCGGGTCTCACCGGACCGGGGTCACTGGTTGGCGATGCCGTTCGCGGACAGCACGGCGATGTCGTCCACCAGGTGCGACAGCGGCTCGTCACCCTTGGCCTGGGTGGAGTTCTCGGCGCACTGCTGGTTCTGCGGCGCGGAGAGGATCGGCACGTCCTGCAGGACGCCGATGGGGGCGGCACCGAGGACGGTCTGGACGTTGGCCTTCACGGGCAGGCCGACACAGAGCTTGTTCAGCGAGCCCCCGACCAGGGTGGCCTGGGGGCTCATGTTGCCCTTGGTCACCGCGTTGCCGAACGCCTCGTGGGCACCGTTGCCGCTGGCGGAGGTGGTGCCGTTGTCGTTGCCGGTGGCAAGCGCCTGGGGGGCTGCCGCCGCCGACATACCTACGACGGCCGCGGCGACCGCCGCCGCGGCCATTGCCTTCTTCAGCATTTCGCTTTTCCTTTCCCGGCTTTGCGCCAAGATGGACGTTCCTGCCCGGCATCAACCGCCCGCATCCGGAATGGTTGCGGCACAGGCGTGGCACGTCACCCGATCGGATCGGCGGCCCGAGCGAAATTCCCCGTGGACACTGGGCCGACGACGGAATCGGGGCCTGCCCGGCCTTGGGCCATTGGGGTGAAGCCGAGCAACCAACCGGATCGCGGGGAGTTGACCAGAGCGCTCCGGTGGACGGGGTGTCTTCAGAAGGGAATCGACAAGTGATCAAGAAGATTCTGGCCTCCGCCGCTGTGGCAGCCTCCGTCGTCGGCGTCTCGGCCGCGGCCGCCGCCCCGGCCCTGGCCACCGGCAACGACCACGGCACCACCTCGGCCAGCGGCAACGGCGCGTACCAGGCGTTCGGCAACTCCGCGACGTACGGCAACATGAGCCCCCAGATGGCGCTCATCCAGGGCTCGTTCAACAAGCCCTGCATCGGCCTCCCGGCGAAGCTGAACGTCCAGAGCGTGGCCGGTCTCGCCCCCATCGGCGTGCTGCAGGACGTGCCGATCCTCTCCGCGCCGCAGAACCAGCAGTGCGTCGAGAACTCCACCCAGGCCAAGGGCGACGAGCCGCTCTCGCACATCCTCGACGACATCGCGGTGCTCGCGGCCAACGGCGCCAAGAACCGGTAGTCCAGACCCTCACGGGCCTCCTTCGATGGCCCCTCGGCCGACGGGCCGCCGGCTTCCCGGCGGCCCGTCGGCCTGTGTCGCGCCCGGTGCACCCGCCCCGGCGGAGCGTCTGTCAATTGATCGGACTGCGCTACGCCAATCGGGGCAAACCACGCAACCCGGTGCTTGATTCCGCAGTTGACGATCACGCAGCTCCTCCCCGGAGTCCGCCTTTCGAAAGGGAACCAACATGAAGAAGCTGTGGGCAACCGCGGCCGTCGCCGCCACCGTCGCCGGCCTCGCCGTCACGGCCGCCCCCCAGGCCCTGGCCACGGGCAACGACCACGGCACCACGTCGGCCAGCGGCAACGGCGCCAAGTCGGAGTTCGGCAACTCTGCCACGTTCGGCGACATGAGCCCGCAGCTCTCGCTGGTCCAGGGTTCGCTGAACAAGCCGTGCATCGGCCTCCCGGCGAAGCTGAACATCCAGAGCGTCGCCGGTGCCGCCCCCATCGGCATCCTGCAGGACGTGCCGATCCTCTCCGCGCCGCAGAACCAGCAGTGCGTCGAGAACTCCACCCAGGCCAAGGGTGACGAGCCGCTGTCGCACATCCTGGACGACATCGCCGTGCTGTCGGCGAACGGCAAGGGCAACAGCTGAGCGAGACGCTCCGCGGGCGGCGGGTCACCGGTTCTGCCGGTGGCCCGCCGCCGTTGTTCTGCTCATCTGCGGTACAGCGCCTCGATCTCGTCGGCATAGCGGGCGGTCACCGCATGCCGTTTGACCTTCAGGGACGGGGTGAGCAGCCCGTTGTCCTCGGTGAACTCGCCCTCGACCAGGGCGAAGGAGCGGATCGACTCGGCACGGGAGACGGCCTCGTTGGTGTGGTCGACCGCTTTCTGGACCTCGGCCCGTATCCGGTCGTCGCGCACCAGCTCGGACAGCGGGGTGTCCGGCGGCAGCTTCCGTACGGACAGCCAGTGGGCGACCGCCTCCGGGTCGAGGGTGACCAGCGCGGCGACGAACGGCCGGTTGTCACCGACGACCAGGCACTGGCCGACGGGCGACCGGCTGCGCAGCCGGTCCTCCAGGACCGCCGGGGAGACGTTCTTGCCGCCGGAGGTGACCAGGATGTCCTTCTTGCGGCCGGTGATGGTGAGGTAGCCGTCCTCGTCCAGCGCCCCGAGGTCGCCGGTCGCGAACCAGCCGTCGTCCGCGAGGACTTCGGCGGTCGCGGCGGGGTTCTTCCAGTACGACCCGAAGACCACCGGCCCCTTGATCAGCACCTCGCCGTCGTCGGCGATGCGGACGGCCGTCCCGGGGACGGGCTGCCCGACCGTACCGGGGCGCGGGGCCAGCGGCGGTACGACGGTGGCGGCCGCGGTCGTCTCGGTCAGGCCGTAGCCCTCGTAGACGACGATCCCGGCCGCCTGGAAGAACAGGTTGAGGTCGCGGTCGAGCGGCGAACCGCCGCTGATGGCGTACCGCATCCGGCCGCCGAGCTCCTTGCGGACCCGGCGATAGACCAGCAGGTCGTACAGCGCCCAGGCGGCGTACAGGCCCGGTCCCGGCCCCTTCCCCGTGCCGAGGAACTTGCCGAGATACGCCTCGGCGAACCGCACCCCGATCCGCTCGGCCCGGTCGAAGGAGGCGGCGCGCCCGATCTTCTCGGCCGTCGCCCGCCCGGTGTCGTGGATCTTCTCGAAGAGGTACGGCACCCCGACCAGGAACGTCGGCCGGAACTCCCGTAGCGCGGGCCGCAGTTGGTCCGGCTTCACGCTCGGGAAGTGGCCCATCTCGATCCGGCCCAGCAGACACGCGAGCTGGAGCGTGCGGCCCAGGATGTGGGCGAGCGGGAGGAACAGCAGGGTGGAGGCGGTCTGGCCGGTGACCGCCTGGAAGACGGGGTGCAGCAGCTCGACCGTGTTGGCCGCCTCTGCGTGCAGGTTGGCATGGGTGAGGACACAGCCCTTGGGGCGGCCGGTGGTGCCGGAGGTGTAGCAGACCGTGGCCGTCGAGTCGGGGGTGAGGGTGCCACGGCGCTTGGTCACCTCGTCGTCCGGGGTGTCCCGGCCGAGGGTGGTCAGGTCGGTGACCGCGCCGGCGTCGAGCTCCCAGATGCGCGGGGGTTCGGGGTGGGCGGCGGTGCCGGTGGTGACGGTGGCGGTGTTCTCCGGGGTCTCGGTGACGACGTGCCGGGCGCCGGAGTCCCTGACGATCCACTCCACCTGCTCGGCGGAGGAGGTGGGGTAGACCGGGACGGTCACACCGCCGGCCGCCCAGATGGCGAAGTCGAGGACGGTCCACTCGTAGCGGGTGCGGGACATGACGGCGACGCGGTCGCCTGCGGCCAGGCCGGCGCCGACCAACCCCTTTGCCACGGAGGTTACTTGGGCAGCGAAGTCGGCTGCGGTGACGGTGCGGTTGCCGTGCCGGAACGCCGTGGCGCCCGGAGCTTCGGCCGCGTTGGTGTAGGGGAGGTCGGCGAGGGAGCCGGTGGTGAGGGGCGGGGCGAGGGAGGTGGTGTGCGCTTCGCGCACCGCGCCGGTTGCGTCCCTGATGACTTCCACGGTGGCGCGGGCTGCCAGGTCGGTACGTTGCCTTGCCCGCTTGAGGTCCTTGCGTACGCCCATGGGGCGTCAACTTACTCATAAGTAAGGGTTGGTCAATGGCTCTCGCCGTGGGGATTACGGTCGGTCGCCGGGTGCCGGTGCGTTGTGGCTGGTCGCGCAGTTCCTCCCCCGGCCTTCGGCCGGGGGTACCCCCAGCGCCCCTGTCGGGGCGCTTCAGTTCGCGACATCTGAAGAACCTGCCTCCCGAATGGCTGTCGCCAGGTCGGCCACGTCCTTGTCCTCTGTCGTCCTTGCCAACGTCGCTGCCCTGGACCGGAGCTTCGTGAGACCCGGTGCTCCCGGGATGTCGTAGTCGCCCCCCGCCAGTGCGTCCGCGAAGTACGCTGCCACCGCCGTCACCTGGAAGCGTGGGGACGCCGTCCAGACCGAGCTGTGCAGAGAACCCGTCTCCATGGCGCCCGTGTTCTCGTGCGGGGTGCGGGTGTCGGGGTCCAGCCAGCGGACCGTGGCCGTCGCCAGGTGGCCGTCCGTGCCGGGGTTGGTGCGCACGGCGTAGAGGGCGGTGACCGTGTGGCCGGGGCCGACCTCGCCGCCGTCGACCCGGTCGTTGCGGAAGTCCTCGTCGGCGACCTTGCGGTCCTGGTAGCCGATGAGGTGGAACTCGGCGACCGTGTGCGGGTCGAAGGCCACCTGAGCCTTGGCGTCGCGAGCCACCAGGTCGATGTTCTGCGGGAGTTGGCGGCAGAAGACATCGGCGGCGGTCGCGGTGTCGGCGACGTACACCGTGTGGCCGTCGCCCTTGTCGGCGAGGCGTTCCATGAGCGCGTCGCCGTAGTCGCTGCCCACACCCACGCCGAACAGGGTGATGCCGTACTCGCGGCGGTCGCCGTCGATGCGCCTGAGGATGGCGTTCGGGTCGGTCTCGCCGTCGTTGGCGAGGCCGTCGGAGATGAGGACGACGCGGTTGGTGGCGTTCTTGCGCAGGCCCTCGACGGCGGTGGCGTAGCCGGTCTCCACGCCCTCGCCGAGGTTGGTGGAGGAGAGGGCCCGGAGGCCGTCGACGGCGTCGTGGATCTCGGCGCGGTGGCCGGCGAGGCGGGTCATCGGCAGGACCGTCTCGGCGTGTTCGCTGAAGGTGACGATGGCTACCGAGTCGTCGTCGCGCAGCCGGTCGGTCATCGTGTCCAGGGACTTCTTGGCGAGGTCCAGGCGGCCCGGTTCGTCCATGGAGCCGGAGACGTCGATGACGAAGGTGAGGGCGGCCGGCGGGCGGTCGTCGGTGTCGCCTGCCGGGCGGGTGGCGAGGCCGACGCGGACCAGGGACCAGTTCGGCCTGCTGGTGCGGGCGCCGTCGACGGTCACCGTGAAGCCGTTGCGGTCGGGGGTGCGGTAGTCCTGGTGGAAGCTGTTGACGAATTCCTCGGGGCGGATGGTCGACGGGTCCGGGCGGCCGCCGTCGGCGAGGGTGCGGCGGGCGTAGCCGTAGGAGGCGGTGTCGACGTCCAGGGCGAAGGTGGAGAGGTGGTCGGAGGACGGGGCGGTGGCGGAGGAGGTGGGTCCGTCGCCGCGCGCCTGGGAGGGGGCCGGGAGGCCGATGGTGTGGTTCGGGCCGTTCGTGTGGTCCTCGTCCGCGCCGCAGGACGTCAGCAGCAGCGCGCCCGCGGTGGTGAGGGCGAGCAGTGCCGCGCAGGTCTGTCGTCGGGTCCGGTGCCGTTCCATCGCATGTGCCCCCTGTGCCGGTCGGAGTCGGCTTCCTGACTTTCTGCCGACTCTGACGGCGCGGGGGGCCGGAACGTGCGCCCCGATGCATTGCGGATGAATCTCGAAGAGGCCACGGACCAGGGACGCCGAGGCCGGAGGGAGATCGTCCGGTGACCTAGGAGACCACGTCCTTGCGGGCGAAACCCCGGAAGGCCAGGGCGAACAGCACCAGGGCGTACGTTATGGAGATCGCGCTGCCCTGGATCATGCCGGACCACTCGGGATGCGGCTGTACGGCGTCCGCCCAGGCGAACTGCCAGTGCGCGGGCAGGAAGTCGCGCCAGTGGCCGAGGGCCGTCACCGCGTCCAGGACGTTGCCGACGATGGTCAGGCCGACCGCGCCGCCGACCGCGCCGAGGGGTGCGTCGGTCTTCGTGGAGAGCCAGAACGCGAGGCCCGCGGTGACCAGTTGGGACAGGAAGATGTACGTCACGACGACGGCCAGGCGCTGGGTCGCCGTGCCAGTGTCGAGCGCGCCGCCGGTCGGGATCTGGAGCGGGCCCCAGCCGTAGGCGGCCGTGCCGACGGCCAGGGCGATCAGCGGCAGCAGGATCATCGCGGCCAGGCTGAGGCCGAGCGCGACGACCAGTTTGGACCACAGCAGGCGGGCCCGGGGCACGGGTGCCGCCAGGAGGTAGCGCAGCGAGGACCAGTTGGCCTCCGAGGCCACGGTGTCCCCGCAGAACAGGGCGACGGGGATGACCAGCAGGAAGCCCGCCGACACGAACAGGTTCACCGCGGCGAAGTTGGCGCCGGACGCGGTGGCCGTGTCCAGGAGGGTGACCTGGCCGTTCCGTTCGCCCGGCTGGCCGCCGATCGCGAACGCGATCAGCAGGACGAACGGCAGTGCGGCCAGGATCCCGCCCATCAGCAGGGTGCGGCGGCGTTTGAGCTGGCGGACCAGTTCGACGCGCAGCGGCAGGGTGCGGCCCGCCCGGTAACCGGAGGCGACCGCGGCCCCTTCGGTGAGCGTGCTCATGCGGAACCTCCGATCAGGGTCAGGAAGGCGTCTTCCAGACGGCGGTGGGGGCCCACCGACGCCACGGGTACGTCGAGCCGTACCAGTTCGGCGACCAGACGCGGTGCGCTGCCGCCGGGGTCGAGGCGGACGAGCAGTCCGTCGTCCGTACTGGTCACGGAGGCGACGCCGGGCAGCGCGGCGACCTTCTCCACGACCGGCTCCTCCACGGGTGTCTCCGTGCCGACGAGGAGGGTGTCGCCGGAGCCGACGATCTGGCCGACGGGGCCGGCCTGTATCAGCCGGCCGCGGTCCATCACCACGAGGTGGGTGCAGGACTGTTCGACCTCGGCGAGGAGATGGCTGGAGACGATCACCGTGCGGCCTGCGGCCGCGTAGCGGATCATCACCTCGCGCATCTCGCGGATCTGCGGCGGGTCGAGGCCGTTGGTCGGTTCGTCGAGGATGAGCAGGTCCGGCAGGCCGAGCATGGCCTGGGCGATGGCGAGGCGCTGCCGCATGCCCTGCGAGTACGTGCGGACCGCGCGGGCCAGCGCGTCCCCGAGGCCCGCGATCTCCAGGGCCTCCTCGATGTGGGAGTCCTCCGGCGGGCGGCCGGTCGCCGCCCAGTACAGCTCCAGGTTCTCCCGGCCGGACAGGTGCGGCAGGAAGCCCGCGCCCTCCACGAAGGCGCCGACCCGGGAGAGGACGGGCGCGCCCGGGCGGATGGAGTGGCCGAAGACCCGGATCTCGCCGTCGTCCGGTGTGATCAGGCCCATCAGCATGCGGAGTGTGGTGGTCTTGCCCGCGCCGTTGGGGCCGAGGAGGCCGAGGACCTGGCCCTTCTCGACGCGGAAGGACAGCTCCCGGACCGCGTACCGGTCCGTCGAGCCCGCGTAGCGCTTGCTCAGGTCCGTTATCTGGAGGGGGACCTCGGCCAGCTCCGGGGCGGGGGACGGGCCGGCGGTACGGCGGCGGCCGGTGAGCAGCAGGGCCAGCGCGGCGACCGCGCCGGCCAGCGGCAGCCACCACACCCAGGAGGGCAGGGCGGCGGCGGCCGTGTCCACGCCGGGGGCCGTCGGCACGCTCAGGGCGCCCGTGAGGGAGACCGTGTAGGTCGCCGGGGCGGCCGGGGAGGCGTAGCCGAGGTCGGTGGAGGCGAGGACCAGACGGAGGCGGTGGCCCTTCTGGACCTCGTGGTCGATGGCCGGGAGGGTGATCGTGACGTCCTTGCCGGCCTTGGCTCCCTCGATGCGGATCGGGGCGACCAGCTGGGAGGGCAGCACCTGCTGGGTGCCGTCCGGGCCGACGTCGTACACCTTGCCGAAGAGGACGACGTCGTCACCGGTCGAGGTGATGTGGACGGTGGCGGTGGGCGCGCCGGTGATCTGCAGGTTGTCGGTGACGGGGGCCGAGTCGAAGCGGGCGTACTGGCCGGGGAAGTCCAGGGAGACGCCGATGCCGAGGCTGGAGAGCTGGGAGAGGCCGGAGGCGGCGCCGAGGCCGGGCAGGGCGGAGACGCCGGGCGGGGAGGCGCCGGCCGGGTTCTCGACGTGCTGGGTGCCGCCCTTGAGGGCGATGGACTTCCGGTCGTTCTCCAGCCCGGGGTAGCTGTCCGCGTCGGCGCCCCGCAACTGGGCGGCGCCGTCGGTGGAGTCGACGCCTCCGGTGCGGGTGATCCGGAACGCGGGGCCGGTGTCGGCGGCCTTGTCGCCCTTCAGGTAGCGGTCGAACCAGGAGGTCACCCGGCCCTCGACACGGCTGGTCTCCAGGTCGCCGCCGTCATGGCCGCCGGCGATCCAGTCGACGTCGACGGGGGCGCCGTTGGCCTTGATCGCCTTCGCGGCCGCGTCGGACTGGGAGAGCGTGAAGAGGGAGTCGGTCTGGCCCTGGAAGAGGAGGCTCGGCACCTTGATGCGGGTGCCGACGGCCGACGGTGACCGCTCTTCGAGGAGCTTGACCGCGGCCGCGTCCGGCTTGCCCGACTCGGCGACCCGGTCGTACATCGCGCACAGCGCCGGATCGAACTTCGCGCAGCCGCCGCCGGTGTTGAAGAAGATCCCGGCCCACAGCTTCTTGAAGACGCCGTTCGGGAACAGGGCGTCCGCGAGGTTCCAGTAGGTGATCGACGGGGCGATCGCGTCGACCCGGCTGTCGTAGGCGGCGGTGAGGAGGGAGATCGCACCGCCGTACGACCCGCCCGCCATGCCGACGCGCGGGTCACCGGCCTTGTCCAGCTGCACCTGCGGCTGCTTCGCGAGCCAGTCGATGAGCCGGGAGACGTCGGCGACCTCGCCCTTCGGGTCGTTCAGGCCGATCTTCCCGGTGGACCTGCCGAAGCCGCGCGCGGACCAGGTGAGGACGGCGTAGCCGTCGCGGGCGAGGTCCTCGGCCTCCGTGCGCATGTCGTCCTTGCTGCCGCCGAAGCCGTGGGCGAGGAGGACCGCGGGGCGCCGGCCGGTGCCGGGCGTGGTGAAGAACGAGGTGTCCAGGCGTACCCCGTCCACCGCCATGACCTTGTCGGTGCGGTGGACGGCAGGTGCGTCGTCGGAGGCGGCGACGGCCGTCCAGGTACCGGCACCGGCGAGCACGACGACGGCGGCCGCGGGGGGCCCCCCCCCCCCCCCCCCCCCCCCCCCCCCCCCCCCCCCCGCGGGGGGGGACAACAAAACAAAAAAAGGAACAGACCGCGGGGCCGG
>NZ_JBIWOA010000008.1:79984-345357 GCF_044767525.1 Streptomyces sp. NPDC101234
GGAGGGCTGGTGGGTCGTGGGGGGCGGCGCGGGCCGTCCCGGTACCGGCACGGGCGAGCACGACGCCGGCGGCCGGGGCGGCCAGACGCCGCCGCGGCCGCCCGAGCAACCCTCGCAGGCCGGGGGGTCGAAGATCCATGCTTCAACGGTACGGTGCGGGACTGACGTCCGATGCCGACGGAGGGGTGAACCCCGGACCATCCCTCGGGACTACGGGGGTGTCCGCACGTACTTCGAGCGCGGTACGACGAGCCGGCCCCCAGCCATATCCCGCCGCGGCGGCGGTCAGCCGCGCCGGCGGATCACGCCGGTGCCGAACCGGGCCGTGGGCACCTGCGGGCCGGTGGGGGCCGGTCGCGCAGTTCCCCGTGCCCCCGAGTCGGCCACCCTCCCGGCGCCCACAACGCACCGGCGCTCCACCCAGGGGCGCGTGGTTCCCCGGGCTTCTAGTGGGGTGCTACATCCTCCGGGATCGACACCACCCAGTGGGTGTCCTTGCGGGGGCGGAGGTAGAAGGCCCAGTAGAGGGTGGCCGCTGCCGTGATGCCGCCGGTCCAGAGGAGGTAGGTCGTCTCCTGCTGGGTGAGGATGTAGGCGAGGACCGCGATGAGGAGGACCGGCATCGCCGGCCAGAGCGGCATCCGCCACGCCGGGGTGTGCTTGTGGTGGCCTCGGCGGGAGAGGAGGGCCGCGACGGCGACGAGGAGGTACATGCCCGTCACCGAGACGCCCGTCACGCCGTAGAGGGTGTCGAGGTTGACGAAGCAGAGGAGGGCGCCGGGGACGCCGACGGCGAGCGTGGCGACCCAGGGGGAGCCGAAGCGGCCGAGGCGGGAGAGCGCGCTGTTGACCGGGGCCGGCCAGGCCTTGTCGCGGGCCGAGGCGAACAGGACGCGGGAGTTCTGGATGACCATGACGATGCCCGCGTTGATGATCGCGAGGGCCACGCAGAGGCTGACGAACGTGCCGACCGCGGAGTTGGACCACGCGGTGACCATGGAGCTGATGTCGCCGCCGGTGAGGGCCTTGATGTCGGTCGCGCCCATGGTGATCGCGGCGACCGGGACGAGGATGACCACCGTGGAGATCGCGAGGGTGGCGAGGACCGTACGGGCGACGTTGCGGCGCGGGTCCTCCAGTTCCTCGGAGAGGTAGACCGCGGTCGAGAAGCCCTGGGTGACGAAGAGGGCGATGGCCAGGCCGGAGACGACCATCATCGCGGTGACGGTGGTGGCGTGCCCGCCGGAGTCCGCGACCTGCATGGACGTGAGGCTGCCCACTCCGCGGTGGCTGTGGCTGAAGCCGAGCACCGCCACCACGCCCGCCGCGATGACCTCCAGGACCAGGAAGATGCCGGTGATCCAGGCGTTCGCGCGCAGGTCGAGAAGGCCGGCGAGGGTCGCGAGGAGCATCACACCGGCGCCGGTCATGGCCGGGTCGAGATGGACGATCGGGGCCAGGTAGTCGGCCGTGCCCATCGCGATCACCGGCGGCACGATCATGACGACCAGGAGGGAGAGGACGAAGACCAGCCAGCCGGCCAGGCGGCCCGCCATCGTGGACACCATCGCGTACTCGCCGCCCGCGCTCGGGATGAGCGTGCCGAGCTCGGAGTAGCAGAACGCCACGGCGATACAGAGGAGGGAGCCGATGGCGATCGTGAGGGCCGTGGCGGTGCCGAGGGAACCGAACAGATCGGGGACCACCACGAAGAGCGTGGAGGCCGGGGTGACGCAGGAGAGGGTCAGCAGGGTGCCGCCTACCACTCCGATGGAGCGCTTGAGCGTCTTGGGGCTGTCGGACGCCTCTGCAACGGCGGTGTCGACAGGGCGGAGCGTGTCGGTCATGCGGCGGTTCCGATCGGCTTGTGCGGATGCCTCCGGCGGTTGGGCTGCGCTGCATGGAACCCCGACGAAAACCGCTGCGTCAATGGCCGTTTACCTTCGGATTCCGTACTCGTAAAGCGACGGGTGTCACATCGCTTTCATAGGGCCGAACGCTTCAATGAGGCAATCATCAAGCCTGTTCCCAGCATGACCTTGCTTTCGAAGGTCATGAACGCAAAGAACTTAAGCCACCCGTTTCATCCCACGGAAACGAGAACCGAAGGTGCGGTGACAAAAAAAGTTGAGACCGTCCGAATATCGGACGGCCTCAACGGGGTGGAGCGATCGCACTCAGTGGTTGCGCGGGAAGCCCAGGTCGACGCCGGCCGGGGCCTCGGACGGGTCGGGCCAGCGGGTGGTGGTGACCTTGCCGCGGGTGTAGAAGTGCGTGCCGTCGTTGCCGTAGATGTGGTGGTCGCCGAAGAGGGAGTCCTTCCAGCCGCCGAAGCTGTGGTAGCCGACGGGGACCGGGATCGGGACGTTGATGCCGACCATGCCGGCCTCGATCTCCAGCTGGAAGCGGCGGGCGGCGCCGCCGTCCCGGGTGAAGATCGCGGTGCCGTTGCCGAACGGGGAGCTGTTGATGAGGGCGACGCCCTCCTCGTACGTGTCCACGCGGAGCACGCAGAGGACCGGGCCGAAGATCTCGTCCGTGTAGGCCTTCGCGGACGTGGGGACCTTGTCCAGGAGCGAGATGCCGATCCAGTGGCCGTCCTCGAAGCCCTCGACCGTGTAGCCGGTGCCGTCCAGGACGACCTCGCAGCCCTCGGCGGCGGCACCGGTGACGTACGACGCCACCTTGTCGCGGTGCACGGCCGTGATCAGCGGGCCCATCTCGGACGTCGGGTCGTTGCCGGGACCGATCTTGATCTTCTCGGCGCGCTCGCGGATCTTCTCCACCAGCACATCGCCGACCGAGCCGACCGCGACGACCGCGGAGATGGCCATGCAGCGCTCGCCGGCCGAACCGTAGGCCGCGCTCACGGCCGCGTCGGCCGCCGCGTCCAGGTCGGCGTCCGGCAGGACCAGCATGTGGTTCTTGGCGCCGCCGAGCGCCTGTACGCGCTTGTGGTTGGCGGCGGCGGTGGTGTGGATGTAGCGGGCGATCGGGGTCGAGCCGACGAAGGAGACCGCCTTGACGTCCGGGTGCTCCAGGAGCCGGTCGACGGCCACCTTGTCACCGTGCACGACGTTGAAGACGCCGTCGGGCAGCCCGGCCTCGGCCAGCAGCTCGGCGATCTTGATGGAGGCCGACGGGTCCTTCTCGGACGGCTTCAGCACGAACGTGTTGCCGCACGCGATGGCCATCGGGAACATCCACATCGGGACCATCGCCGGGAAGTTGAACGGCGTGATGCCCGCGACGACACCGAGCGGCTGGCGGATCGAGGAGACGTCCACCCGGGTCGCGACCTGCGTGGACAGCTCGCCCTTCAGCTGCACGCTGATACCGCAGGCCAGGTCGACGATCTCCAGGCCGCGGGCGACCTCGCCGAGCGCGTCGCTGTGCACCTTGCCGTGCTCGGCGGTGATCAGCTCGGCGATCGCGTCCCGGTTGGCGTCGAGCAGCGCGCGGAACCTGAAGAGGATCTCCGTGCGCTTGGCCAGGGAGGACTGGCCCCAGGTCACATAGGCGTCCTTGGCCGTCTGGACCGCGGCGTCGACCTCGTCGACCGAGGCGAACGCGACCTTGGTGGTGACCGCGCCGGTGGCCGGGTCGGTGACCGGCCCGAAGTTGCCCGACGTGCCTTCGACGGACTTGCCGCCGATCCAGTGGTTGACGATCTTCGTCATGACCGGTTACTCCTTCACAGATGGCGGCGTCGGGTCGAGACGTGCCGTTCGTAGAGCTCACGTGCCTTGACCGCGGCGGATCGGGTCGCGGTCGCGGCCACAGGTACATCCCACCAGGCCTGCGCCGGAGGCGGGCCCGACACTGTGTCTGCGGTTTCGGTCTCCACGTAGACACATGTGGGAGTGTCGGCGTCCCGTGCCTCGGCGAGCGCCGTGCGCAGGTCGCGGACGGTCTTCGCACGCAGGACGCGCATGCCCAGACTGGCCGCGTTGGCGGCCAGGTCGACGGGCAGCGGGGCACCCGTGAAGGTGCCGTCGTCCGAGGGGTAGCGGTAGGCGGTGCCGAACCGCTCGCCGCCGACGGACTCGGACAGGCCGCCGATGGAGGCGTAGCCGTGGTTCTGCACCAGCAGCACCTTGATGGCTATCCCCTCCTGTACGGCGGTGACTATCTCGGTGGGCATCATCAGATACGTGCCGTCGCCGACCAGCGCCCACACGTTCCGCTCGGGCGCGGCGAGTTTCACCCCGATGGCGGCGGGGATCTCGTAGCCCATGCACGAGTAGCCGTACTCCAGGTGGTACTGGTCGTAGGACCGCGCCCGCCACAGTCGGTGCAGGTCGCCGGGGAGGGAGCCGGCCGCGTTGATGATCACGTCGGACTCGTCGGCGAGGGCGTCCAGGACGCCGAGGACCTGGGGCTGGGTCGGCCGGACGTCCGGCTCGTCGGCCTCGTAGCAGGCGTCGACGCGCTGCTCCCAGCGCTCCTTGTCCTCGGTGTACTCGGTGACGTACGGGTCGGCGACCGTGTGGTCGTGCATCACCAGCGCCTCGGTCAGTTCGGCGAGGCCGCTGCGGGCGTCGGCGATCAGGGGCAGCCCGGCGAGCTTGTGGCCGTCGTAGGGCGCGATGTTGAGGTTGAGGAAGCGGACGTCCGGGTTCTCGAAGAGGGTGCCGGAGGCCGTGGTGAAGTCGGTGTACCTCGTCCCCACGCCTATCACCAGGTCGGCGGTGCGGGCGAGTTCGTCGGCGGTGGCGGTGCCGGTGTGGCCGACGCCGCCGACGTCCTGCGGGTGGTCCCAGCGCAGCGAGCCCTTGCCGGCCTGGGTGGAGGCGACGGGGATGCGGGTGGCCTCGGCGAACTCGGCGAGGACGGCCTCGGCGCGGCTGTGGTGGACCCCGCCGCCGGCGATGACCATGGGGCGGCGCGCGTCCCTGATCGCCCTTACGGCCGCGGTGAGTTCGACGGGATCGGCACCGGGCCGTCGTACGGTCCACACCCGGTCCGCGAAGAACTCCTCCGGCCAGTCGTACGCCTCGGCCTGGACGTCCTGCGGGAGCGCCAGGGTCACGGCGCCGGTCTCGACGGGGTCGGTGAGGACCCGCAGGGCGGCGAGCGCGGAGGGGATCAGCTGCTCGGGGCGGGTGATCCGGTCGAAGAACCTGGACACCGGGCGCAGGCAGTCGTTGACGGACACGTCGGCCGCGTACGGGACTTCGAGCTGCTGGAGGACCGGGTCGGCGGGGCGGGTGGCGAAGACGTCGCCGGGCAGGAGCAGGACCGGGAGGTGGTTGACGGTGGCGAGGGCGGCGCCGGTGACCAGGTTGGTGGCGCCGGGGCCGATGGAGGTGGTGACGGCGTGTGCGGAGAGACGGTTCGATTGACGCGCGTAGCCCACTGCCGCGTGCACCATGGACTGTTCGTTACGGCCCTGGTGGTACGGCATCTCGTCCCTGTGCTGGAGGAGTGCCTGGCCGAGCCCGGCCACGTTGCCGTGGCCGAAGATTCCCCAGGTGGCGGCGATGAGGCGGCGGCGCTCGCCGTCCCGCTCGCTGTACTGGACGGCGAGGAAGCGGACAAGCGCCTGCGCGACGGTCAACCGAATCGTCATCGGTAACCCTCCGTATGGTCCGGGTGGAAGCAGATCCGCCACTCCCGCGTCTCACCCGGCCCCGCCATGACGTTCAGGTAGTACATGTCGTGCCCGGGCTGCGCGATCGACGGGCCGTGCCATCCGTCGGGGACCAGCACGGCGTCGCCGGAGCGGACCTCGGCGAGGACGTCGGTACCGCCCTCACGGGAGGGGAATACGCGCTGATACCCGATACCGTTCGGTCCGTCGATCTCGAAGTAGTAGATCTCCTCCAGCTCCGACTCCTCGCCGGGCCGGTGCTCGTCGTGCTTGTGCGGCGGGTACGAGGACCAGTTCCCGCCGGGCGTGATCACCTCCACGGCGATCAGCTTGTCGCAGTCGAAGGCGGCGGCGGAGGCGAAGTTGCGCACCTGCCGGGCGCTGGTGCCGCTGCCGCGGTCTTCGACGGGGACCTCCGGCGCGGGGCCGTAGCGGGCGGGGAGTCGTCGCTCGCACTTCGCTCCTGCCAGGGCGAAGCGGCCTCCCGCGCCGGAGGCGATCTGGGCCTGGGCTTCCCGGGGCACGTACACGAAGTCCGAGACTCCGCTGAACACGCTCTCCCGGCCCAGGATCTGGAACTCTTGTCCCTCTGTTCGCACGGTACATCCGCCCTGCAGCGGAAGCACGATCCACTCACTGTCCCCGGTGGTGAACAAATGCGTACCGCCCGGGGGCAGTTCGACGATCCTCAGGCTGCTGTGCGCCCAACCGGCCCGCTTGGGGTCGATGTCGAGCGTGTACTGGGCGTTCGCGGTCGAACCCTTGCTCAGGTGCAGCTCGTTGATCGTCATCAGGGCCTCACAGAAGTCCTACGGCGGTGTCGACGGCGGCGGCCACGTCGCCGTCCGCCGGGTACAGCAGCGAGCGGCCGACCACCAGGCCGCGCACGGTGGGGAGTTGCAGGGCGCTGCGCCACTTCTCGTAGGCGCCGTCCTGATCGTCACCGACCTCACCGCCCAGCAGCACGGCGGGGAGCGTGGACGTCTCCATGACCTGGGCCATGTCGTCGGGGTTGTCCGTCACCGGCACCTTGAGCCAGGTGTAGGCCGAACTCCCGCCCAGGCCCGAGGCGATGGCGATGGACCTGGTGACCGCCTCCGGGGACAGGTCGTTCCTGACCTTGCCCTCGGGGGTGCGGCGGCTGATGAACGGCTCGACGAAGACGGGCAGTCGGCGCGCGGCCATGTCGTCGATGGCGCGGGCGGTGGACTCCAGGGTCGTCAAGGACCCCGGGTCGTCGTAGTCGATACGGAGCAGCAGCTTGCCGGCGTCGAACCCGAGGCGCTGTATGTCCTCGGCGCGGTGGCCGGTGAACCGGTCGTCGAGCTCGAAGGAGGCGCCCTGCAGACCGCCCCGGTTCATCGAGCCCATGACGACCTTGTTGTCGAGGACGCCGAGCAGGAGCAGGTCGTCGAGGATGTCGGCGGTGGCGAGGACACCGTCGACACCCGGCCGGGACAGCGCCAGGCACAGCCGCTCCAGCAGGTCGGCGCGGTTGGCCATGGCGAGCTTGTCGCCGCCCACGCCGAGGGCGCCGCGGGCCGGGTGGTCGGCGGCGACGATCATCAGCTTGCCGTCCTCGTTGAGGAGCGGACGGCGGGCGCGTCGGGTGGCCGCCTCGGCGATGGCCTCGGGGTGGTGGGTGCGGGTGCGGACGAGCGCCGGGATGTCCACGCTCGGCTGCTTGGCGGGGGCGCCGTCGCCGCCGTCGGAGTGCGCGCCCGCGACGCGGCCGGCCCTCACAGCACCGCTCCGGCGGCGAGCGCGGCGTCGATCTCTTCCGGGGTCGGCATCGCGGAGGAGCACTCCAGCCGCGAGGCGACGATGGCGCCGGCCGCGTTGGCGTGCCGCATGATCTTCTCCAGGTCCCAGCCTTCGAGGAGGCCGTGGCAGAGGGAGCCGCCGAAGGCGTCCCCGGCGCCGAGGCCGTTGAGAACGTTCACAGGCAGAGGCGGCACCTCGGCGGAGTCGCCGTTCCGGTTGACGGCGAGGACGCCCTTGGGGCCCTGCTTCACCACGGCGATCTCGACACCGGCGTCGAGCAGTGCCTGCGCGGCGGCCTGCGGCTCGCGCACACCGGTCGCGACCTCGACCTCGTCGAGGTTTCCGACGGCGACGGTGGTGTGCTTCAGCGCCTCCGCGTAGAACGGGCGGGCCGAGGCCGGGTCCTTCCAGAACATGGGGCGCCAGTCCAGGTCGAAGACCGTCGTACCCGACTTGGCGCGGTGGGCGAGGGCCGCGAGGGTCGCCGTCCGGCTGGGCTCCTCGCTCAGGCCGGTGCCGGTGATCCAGAAGATCCGGGTGTCGCGGATGGCGTCGAGGTCCAGTTCGTGGGCGTCGATCTCCAGGTCCGGGGCCTTGGGCTGCCGGTAGAAGTACAGCGGGAAGTCGTCCGGCGGGAAGATCTCGCAGAACGTGACGGGGGTGTTGAGGCCGGGGACGGAGGTGACCCAGCGGTCGTCGACGCCGAAGCCCTGGAGGGCCTCGTGCAGATAGGCACCGAAGGCGTCCTCTCCGGTGCGGGTGATGACGGCCGTGCTGTGGCCGAGCCGGGCGGCCGCGACGGCCACGTTCGTCGCGGACCCACCGAGGAACTTGCCGAAGGACGACACCTGGGCGAGCGGGACACCGGTCTGGAGTGGATAGAGGTCCACCCCGATCCGCCCCATGGTGATCAGGTCGTACGCCATCGGCTTCCCTTCGTCACGGCTCTCCCCCGGTTTGTAGCCCCGCAGCGGGAGTGCTGTCAATGGTTTGTCTGGACATTCGGACGAGAGGATGAGAGTCGTTCACATCGGTGGGCGGATGCGCAAGTGCCTCAGTCGTGTCACAAACACCTCCCTTGTGTCACACATGTCACACCTACGCGGGCTCTCGGTCACACCTGGTCCACAGCCCCTAGCGCACAGTCACTCTCCGTCGTTCACCGGGCACAGGCTTTGTGATCGCCAGCGCAGCGCCCGGCTCCCCCGCCGACCTCCCCGGTCGCCGCCGCGGTGCGCGCAGGGAGGTGCCTCTCATGACCGACCGAAGGCTCTGGTCCTACAAGGAGATCGCGGCACACATCCGGGTGCAGCCCGACACCGTCCGTTCGTACCGAAAACACGGTCTCCTCCCGCCCCCCGACCATGTCGAGCGCGGCAAGCCCTACTGGTACGCCGACACGGTCCGCGCCTGGGTCGCCTCCCGGCCGGGCAACAGAGGCCGCAGAGAGGCCTGAGCCGCCCGCCCCGCCCGCCGGGGGCGGGGCGGCGAACCCGTCAGGCCCACGGTTCGACGACCGTCACCCCCGCCCCCGGGGCCGTGCCCATCGCCGCCAGGGCCGCCGGGACCGCGTCCAGGGTGATCGTGGAGGTCACGAGGCGGTCGGGGCGCAGAGTGCCGGCGCGGACCAGTTCCAGCATGGCGGGGTAGGTGTGGGCGGCCATGCCGTGGCTGCCGAGGAGTCGGAGCTCCAGGGCGATGGCGCGGGCCATCGGCAGCGGGGTGTTGCCGTCCGGGGACGGGAGCAGACCCACCTGGACGTGACGGCCGCGGCGGCGCAGGGAGTTGACCGACGCGGCGGCGGTGGCCGGTGAGCCGAGGGCGTCCAGGGAGAGGTGGCTGCCGCCGCCGGTGAGGTCGCGGACCGCCGCCGCCGGGTCGTCGGTGTCCCTCGCGTCCACACCGTGGACCGCGCCGAACTTCCGTGCCAGGTCCAGGGCCTGGGGCGACACGTCGACCGCCACCACCCGCGCCCCCGCCGCGGCCGCGATCATCACCGCCGACAGGCCCACACCCCCGCAGCCGTACACCGACACCCACTCCCCCGCCGCGACCGTGCCCTGCTGCACCACCGCGCGGAAGGCGGTCGCGAAGCGGCAGCCCAGGGAGGCGGCGGTGCCGTATGACATGCCGTCAGGGATGGCCACCAGGTTCACGTCCGCGTGGTCCAGGGCCACGTACTGGGCGAAGGAGCCCCAGTGGGTGAAGCCGGGCTGGGTCTGGCGTTCGCAGACCTGCTGGTCGCCGGCCGCGCAGGACGGGCAGCTGCCGCAGGCGCAGACGAAGGGGACCGTGACCCGGTCGCCGGGACGCCGGCCGGTCACCCCGGCGCCGACGGACTCGACGACACCGGCGAGTTCATGACCGGGGACGTGCGGGAGGGTGATGTCCGGATCGTGGCCCATCCAGCCGTGCCAGTCGCTCCGGCAGAGCCCGGTGGCCTCTACACGGACCACCACGCCGTGAGGAGCGGGACGGGGATCGGGGACGTCCCGCACCTCGGCGGGCCTGGCGTAGTGCTCGAAGACGACGGCTCGCATACACATTCCCTTCGGACGACTCCGGGAAGGGTAGGCGCTGCGGCCAGGTCGGACACCGACGGTTGACGGTGGCTGTGGCTGGTCGCGCAGTTCGCCGCGCCCTTCACGGGGCTCGTTCGTACCCCCTCGACCGCCCCCGTCGGCCGGTGCCGGCGGGTGACGGGGGCGCACACCGAACCGTCACTCCCCCGAGCTCCCCGGACTGCGACATACGTCACGTATGCCTAATGTGCGAGTAAATCTCCATATTTCACATACAGTCATGCGCACCGCAGGAGCACCAGGGGGACCCCGCCGTGACCCACTCGTACCCCGGCCGGCCGCAGGCCCGTATCCCAGGCCCGCAGCAGCCGCCTCCGCCGTACCCCCGTATCCGCGCGGGCCTGTGGAAGCGCTGCCTCGGCGGCGGGCTCGCCCTGTGGGTGCTGACCGCGATGGTCACGTACGCGACGCGCAACACCACACTGCTGCCGACCCTGATCCTGCTCGGCAGCTTTCTCGTGCCGGTCGCCTTCGTGCTGTGGGCGTACGAGCGGCACGGCCGCGACCTGGGCGTCAGCGCGATCCTCGGCTGTTTCCTGACCGGCGGCACGCTCGGGGTGCTGGGCGCCTCGGTGATGGAGTTCTACCTCGTCCATCCGTCCTGGGGGATGTTCGTGTCCGTCGGCCTGATCGAGGAGGCGGTGAAGCTCGCCGCGCTGGTGTTCGTGCTGCACCGGCTGCCCGGGATCCGGGGCATACGGGCCGGTCTGGTGCTCGGCGCCGCCGTCGGCTTCGGCTTCGCGGCCCTGGAGAGCTCGGGGTACGCCTTCAACGCGGCGGTCTCCACCGAGGGCATCGATCTGCGGGCACTGATCGAGACGGAGATCCTGCGCGGGGTGCTGACCCCCTTCGGGCACGGTCTGTGGACGGCGATCGCGGGCGGCGTCCTGCTGTCGTACCGCCGCCCGAACGGGCGTTTCCGGTTCACCGCGCCGGCCTTCGCCACCTGTCTCGGCGTCACCCTGCTGCACGCTCTGTGGGACTCCACGCACGGCGTGGCGATCTGGCTGGTGGGGCAGCTGGCCGGCGGCGGACCGGAGCGGCAGCTGTTCGCCGAGGGGTACATCCCGCGCCCCACCGCCGAACAGGAACATCTCTTCACCCTGTTCTCGGTCGGTCTGCTGGTGCTCGTCTCGCTGCTCGGCATCGCCTGGGTGAATTCGCTGGCGCGCCGCGACCCCTCTTGGAGAAATACCCCCTAGGGGTATAGTGTGAAAACAGTGGAGCTCCCTCGTGAGCCCCACCGGCCCCATCGGCCCCACACGCCTCGACGAGGAGAACGACATGACCGCCCAGACCGACGCCCCGGGCTCCGTGACCGCCGTCTACAAGGTGACCGGCATGAGCTGCGGACACTGCGAGGGTTCCATCTCCGCCGAGCTCTCCGAGCTCCCGGGCGTCACGTCGGTCAAGGCCGTCGCGGCCACCGGCGAGGTCACGGTGGTCTCCGGGACCCCGCTCGACGAGGAGGCCGTGCGCACCGCCGTCGACGAGGCCGGCTACGAGCTCGTCGGCCGCGCCTGAGATCCACCGCACGAGCAACACCAGCAGTACGAGCAGTGCGTACGACTGACACGTATCTCTCCGCCGGGCCGCGCCGACCAGCTGATACTGGATCCGTGCGGCCCGGTCCGATGTCTGGAGTCCGGACATGACCAGCACCACCACCGCCGAGACACCGATAGCCCCGCCACCGCCGGCCGGGACCTGCGAGGTCGAGCTGCTCATCGGCGGCATGACCTGCGCCTCCTGTGCCGCCCGGGTCGAGAAGAAGCTCAACCGCATGGACGGCGTCACCGCCACCGTGAACTACGCGACCGAGAAGGCGAAGGTCACATACCCCGGGGGGGTTCAGGTCGCCGACCTGATCGCCACCGTGGTGAAGACCGGGTACACGGCCGAGGAACCCGCACCGCCGCAGCCGCAGCCCTCGCAGGAAGCCGGGCCCGACCGGGATCCCGAACTCGCCGCCCTGCGCCACCGTCTCCTCGTCTCCGTCCTGCTCGCGGCGCCGGTGGTGCTGCTCGCCATGGTTCCGGCCCTGCAGTTCGACAACTGGCAGTGGCTGTCCCTGACCCTCGCCGCCCCCGTCGTCGTCTGGGGCGGCTGGCAGTTCCACCGGGCCGCCTGGACCAACGCCCGGCACGGCGCGGCCACCATGGACACCCTGGTCTCGGTCGGCACGCTGGCCGCGTTCGGCTGGTCGCTGTGGGCGCTGTTCTTCGGCGACGCGGGCATGGCCGGCATGCACGACGAGTTCCGGTTCACCGTCTCGCGGATGGACAGCGCGTCGACGATCTATCTGGAGGTGGCGGCCGGGGTCGTCGCCCTGATCCTGCTCGGCCGCTATCTGGAGGCGCGCTCCAAGCGCCGGGCGGGCGCGGCCCTCAAGGCCCTGCTGGAGCTGGGCGCCAAGGACGTGGCCGTTCTGCGATACGAGGAAGGCGAGCGCGAAGCGCTCTCGGTTGAGGGTGGTGGCGGGCGACGGGCGGGCGGCCGTGAGGTGCGCATTCCGGTGGCGTCCCTGGCCGTCGGCGACCGGTTCGTCGTACGGCCCGGGGAGAAGATCGCCACCGACGGGACCGTGGTGGAGGGCGCGTCGGCGGTGGACGCGTCGATGCTGACCGGCGAGTCGGTGCCGGTGGACGTGACCGTCGGCGACGCCGTCACGGGGGCGACCGTCAACGCGGGGGGCCGGCTGGTCGTCGAGGCCGCCCGGGTCGGCGCCGACACCCAGCTCGCACGGATGGCGAGGCTGGTGGAGGACGCGCAGAACGGCAAGGCCGAGGTGCAGCGTCTCGCCGACCGGATCTCCGCCGTGTTCGTCCCGGTCGTCATCGTGATCGCGCTCGCCACCTTCGGGGTCTGGCTGGGCGTCACCGGAGACACGGCCGCCGCGTTCACGGCCGCCGTGGCCGTGCTGATCATCGCCTGCCCGTGCGCCCTGGGCCTGGCCACCCCGACCGCGCTGATGGTCGGTACCGGGCGGGGCGCGCAGCTCGGCATCCTCATCAAGGGCCCCGAGGTGCTGGAGTCCACGCGCCGGGTCGACACCGTCGTCCTGGACAAGACGGGGACGGTGACCACCGGGCGGATGAGCCTTCAGGAGGTGTACACCGCCGAGGGCACCGACGAGGCCGAGGTACTGCGGCTCGCGGGCGCCCTCGAACACGCCTCCGAGCATCCCGTCGCCCGGGCGATCGCCGCGGGTGCGGAGGAGCGGGTCGGGGAGCTGCCCGCGGTCGAGCACTTCGAGAACGTCCCGGGACGGGGCGTACGCGGGCGCGTGGCGGGCCGTGAGGTGACCGTGGGGCGTCTCTTCGAGACCGTGCCGGAGGAGCTGGCGCTGGCGCGTTCCCGGGCCGAGCAGGAGGGTCGTACGGCCGTCCTGGTCGGGTGGGACGGGGCGGCGCGGGGTGTGCTCGCGGTCGCCGACGCGGTCAAGGAGTCCAGCGCCGAGGCGGTGCGCGAACTGCGCGCGCTCGGGCTCACGCCGGTGCTGCTGACCGGGGACAACCGGGCGGTGGCCGAGGCGGTCGCGCGAGCGGTCGGCATCGACTCCGAGCATGTGATCGCCGAGGTGCTGCCCGAGGACAAGGTGGACGTCGTACGACGGCTGCAGGGCGAGGGCCGGACCGTCGCCATGGTCGGTGACGGCGTCAACGACGCGGCGGCGCTGGCCACCGCCGATCTGGGGCTCGCGATGGGCACGGGGACGGACGCGGCGATCGAGGCCGGCGATCTGACCCTGGTGCGCGGCGACCTGCGGGTGGCGGCGGACGCGATCCGGCTGTCCCGGCGGACCCTCGCCACCATCAAGGGCAACCTGGTGTGGGCCTTCGGCTACAACGTGGCCGCGCTCCCACTGGCCGCCGCCGGGCTGCTGAACCCGATGATCGCGGGGGCCGCGATGGCTTTCTCGTCGGTGTTCGTGGTGACCAACAGTCTGCGGTTGCGTACCTTCCGCTGAAAGTTACCGACGGTTCGACCCATCGGATGTCACGGTCCCCCTGGAGTCCAACGCGCACCTCACATAAGCTCTTCACAAGGCTCGCGCATCATCCTTACGCTTGAGCTCCGATCGCCATATCGGGGCTCTTGCGCATCTATAGGACAGATGCAAGAGACGCAGATCACAGTGATGTGAACGTAACCATCGAAGGGCTTCGAAGGTCTAAGTTGGCGATGTCAGAGAAGCGTCTTGGGGGGCGCTGACCTGGCATCTGGGGATGTCTTGGGGGACTTCCTCAGAGATGCGTTGCCGGGGCACGTACGACGGGAAGCTTTGAGCGGCCCTCCCGTGCCGTACGGGTCCCGGCAGATCGCACCGCATCACTGGATGCAGTAGCACGGCGAGTTCTGCTCGTTGTGCTCAAAGCAGCGATTCAGGCGCTGCCGTACCGAGCGCCCGGCCGGATCCCGTGGGGGGAATCCGCACCGGGACACGGGAAGGCGCCCTGGTCGCCGGCCCGTGGGGGGACCGGTGCTCCAGGGCGCCTTCTGCTATGCCCGTACGCGTATCTCCGTGCGTGCTGCGTCCGTACGCGCTACATCCGTACGGCGGGGGCACCGATCAGCACGGCGCCCCCTGGCCGACAGGTGTCAGCGCTCCTCGACGGGCACGAAGTCGCGCTCGACGACGCCCGTGTAGATCTGGCGCGGGCGGCCGATACGGGAACCCGGCTCCTTGATCATTTCCTGCCACTGGGCGATCCAGCCCGGCAGCCGGCCGAGGGCGAACAGGACCGTGAACATCTCGGTCGGGAAGCCCATGGCGCGGTAGATCAGGCCGGTGTAGAAGTCCACGTTCGGGTAGAGGTTGCGCGAGACGAAGTAGTCGTCGGAGAGCGCGTGCTCCTCCAGCTTGAGCGCGATGTCCAGCAGCTCGTCGGACTTGCCGAGAGCGGAGAGGACGTCGTGCGCGGCCGACTTGATGATCTTGGCGCGCGGGTCGAAGGACTTGTAGACCCGGTGGCCGAAGCCCATCAGGCGGACGCCGTCCTCCTTGTTCTTCACCTTGGTGATGAAGGAGTCGACATCGCCGCCGTTGGCCTGGATGCCCTCCAGCATCTCCAGGACGGACTGGTTGGCGCCGCCGTGCAGCGGGCCCCAGAGCGCGGAGATACCGGCGGAGATCGACGCGAACATGTTCGCCTGCGACGAGCCGACCAGACGGACCGTCGACGTCGAGCAGTTCTGCTCGTGGTCCGCGTGCAGGATCAGCAGCTTGTCCAGCGCCGAGACGACGACCGGGTCCAGCTCGTAGTCCTGCGCCGGCACCGAGAACGTCATGCGCAGGAAGTTCTCCACGTAGGAGAGGTCGTTGCTCGGGTAGACGAACGGGTGGCCGACCGACTTCTTGTACGCGTACGCGGCGATCGTCGGAAGCTTGGCGAGCAGCCGGATCGTCGAGAGGTCGCGCTGCTTCGCGTCGAACGGGTTGTGGCTGTCCTGGTAGAACGTGGACAGCGCCGAGACGACCGACGACAGCATGGCCATCGGGTGCGCGTCGCGCGGGAAGCCCCGGTAGAAGTTCTTGACGTCCTCGTGCAGCAGCGTGTGCCGCGTGATCTCGTTCTTGAACGTGGTGAGCTCGTCCACGGTCGGCAGCTCACCGTTGATCAGCAGGTAGGCCACCTCCAGGAAGGTGGAGCGCTCGGCCAGCTGCTCGATCGGGTAGCCGCGGTACCGGAGGATGCCCGCCTCGCCGTCGAGGTAGGTGACGGCGGATTTATAGGCAGCGGTGTTCCCGTAGCCGCTGTCCAAGGTCACAAGGCCGGTCTGCGCCCGGAGCTTCCCGATGTCGAAGCCCTTGTCGCCGACGGTGCTGTCAACCACCGGGTAGGTGTACTCGCCGTCGCCGTACCGCAGTACTACAGAGTTGTCGCTCACGTCTTCCCTCACCGACGTAGTGCCTCATCTTCGAGGTGCCCTGACTGTCTCTACCATCCCCCATTTGGCGCAGGAGAGTGCACTCGGGGTCGACCATTGGGCCCATCGGCGGCACTCAGTGCCGCCAACCTGCTCATCCTGCCCCCTTGTTTCCCCAACCGGAAGTGCTCTGTGACCTTCACGACTCATTTGATCGATCATTTTTCGTGATGCCGCCCCGGGCGAGCCTGAAGTCCAGCGCCGTACAGCGCCGACCTGCCGACACCGTGCGCACCGCCTGCCCGATCGCCTTGCGCGAACCGACCAGGACGACCAGCTTCTTGGCCCGGGTGACCGCCGTGTAGAGCAGGTTCCGCTGAAGCATCATCCACGCTCCCGTGGTGACCGGAATCACCACGGCGGGATATTCACTCCCCTGCGAACGGTGGATGGTCACCGCGTAGGCATGGGCGAGTTCGTCCAGTTCGTCGAATTCGTACGGGACCTCCTCGTCCTCGTCCGTCAGCACCGTGAGGCGCTGGTCGACCGGGTCGAGCGAGGTGACCACGCCCACGGTGCCGTTGAAGACGCCGTTCTTGCCCTTGTCGTAATTGTTGCGGATCTGGGTGACCTTGTCGCCGACACGGAAGACCCGCCCGCCGAACCGCTTCTCGGCGAGGTCGGGGCGGCCGGGGGTGATGGCCTGCTGCAACAGTCCGTTGAGCACACCGGCGCCGGCCGGCCCCCGGTGCATGGGCGCGAGCACCTGCACATCCCGCCGGGGATCCAGCCCGAACCTGGCGGGGATACGCCGGGAGGCGACATCGACGGCGAGCCGTCCGGCCTCCTCGGTCTCGTCCTCGACGAAGAGGAAGAAGTCCTTCATGCCGTCGGTGACGGGGTGCTGCCCCGCGTTGATGCGGTGCGCGTTGGTCACCACCCCCGACTGCTGGGCCTGCCGGAAGACCTTGGTGAGGCGGACGGCCGGAACGGGACTGCCGTCGGCGAGCATGTCCCGGAGCACTTCACCGGCCCCGACGCTGGGCAACTGGTCGACGTCGCCGACGAAGAGGATGTGCGCGCCGGGCGCCACGGCCTTGACGAGCTTGTTGGCTAGCAGCAGGTCCAGCATCGACGCCTCGTCGACGACGACCAGGTCGGCGTCGAGCGGCCGGTCCCGGTCGTAGGCCGCGTCGCCGCCCGGCTTCAGCTCCAACAGCCGGTGCACGGTGGACGCCTCGGCGCCGGTCAGCTCGGCGAGCCGCTTGGCGGCACGCCCGGTGGGGGCGGCGAGCACCACCTTGGCCTTCTTCGCACGCGCCAGTTCCACGATGGACCTGACGGTGAACGACTTGCCGCAGCCCGGCCCGCCGGTCAGCACGGCGACCTTCTCCGTCAACGCCAGCCTGACGGCGGCCTCCTGCTCCGGGGCGAGGTCCGCCCCCGTACGGTCCTTCAGCCAGGCGAGCGCCTTGTCCCAGTCCACGTCATGAAAACCGGGCATACGGTCGTCACCCGTCCGCAGCAGCCGCAACAGCTGTGCGGAAAGGGCCACTTCGGCCCGGTGGAAGGGGACGAGGTAGACGGCGGTGACGGTTTCGGCGTCGGGGGTGGGGCCGGGAAGCTTCTCCCGTACGACCCCCGGGTCCTCCCCCTCCTCCGGCTCCGCGGCCAGTTCGGCGAGGCAGTCGATGACGAGACCGGTGTCGACCTGGAGCAGCTTGACCGCGTCCGCGATGAGCCGCTCCTCCGGGAGGTAGCAGTGCCCCTGGTCGGCGGACTGCGACAGCGCGTACTGCAGACCGGCCTTCACCCGCTCCGGACTGTCGTGCGGAATCCCCACCGACTGGGCGATCTTGTCGGCGGTCAGGAACCCGATGCCCCAGACGTCGGCCGCGAGCCGGTACGGCTGGTTCTTCACGACGGAGATCGAGGCGTCCCCGTACTTCTTGTAGATCCGCACGGCGATCGACGTCGACACCTCGACGGTCTGGAGGAAGAGCATGACCTCCTTGATCGCCTTCTGCTCCTCCCAGGCGTCGGCGATCTTCTTGGTCCGCTTCGGCCCCAGCCCCGGCACCTCGATCAGCCGCTTCGGCTCCTCCTCGATGATCCGGAGGGTGTCCGTCCCGAAGTGCTGGGTGATCCGGTCGGCGAAGACCGGCCCGATGCCCTTGACCAGCCCCGACCCCAGGTAACGCCGTATCCCCTGCACGGTGGCCGGCAGCACGGTCGTGTAGTTCTCGACGGTGAACTGCTTCCCGTACTGCGGATGCGACCCCCAGCGCCCCTCCATCCGCAGCGACTCCCCCGCCTGGGCGCCGAGCAGCGCCCCGACGACCGTGAGCAGGTCGCCGGCGCCTCTGCCGGTGTCGACACGGGCGACGGTGTAGCCGTTCTCCTCGTTGGCGTAGGTGATGCGTTCGAGCACGCCTTCGACGGTGGCGAGCCGCCGTTCGCCCGTGGGGGTCCCCGCCCCCTCCTGATTGGCCATGATCCGACGGTACTGGCACGGACTGACAGCCGTCCCCCCGTCCCGGCGGGCGTTCCAAGGACGTGTCGTTTGCGCAGGTCAGAGTGGCTGCGAACGTTCCAGCGTCCCGCAATGCCCGACGGTGCGGCAGCTGGAACGGATCACGGTGCAGGGTTGTGGTCGTCGGACAGCGTGCTGCACAACGACCGGTGCCACGCGATTTTCGTATCCGCGACTTCCGTATCCGAGGGGAACCCGAAACACCATGAAGAACAAGCTGATCGCCGTGCTCATCGCGACCGTCGCCGCCGCCGGTACCGCCGCCACCGCCATCCCGGCCTCGGCCGCCACGGCCCAGCCGACCCGCTGCCACACCGCCGACCTGAAGGCCGGCTTCGCCACGGGGGGCGACGCGGCGCCGGAGATGAACCAGACCCGCCACCAGACCCAGGCGTTCATCTGGTTCACCAACAAGAGCAACCGCACCTGCACGCTGTCCGGCTTCGCCGGTGTCGACATGGTCGGCGCCCAGTCGACCGACGGCACCTGGTCGCTGGTGCGGTCCGCCAAGAGGACTCACAAGATCACCCTGCACAAGGGGGACACGGTGGACTTCAGCATCAACCTGGCCCCGGTGGCCAAGTCCACGCCGAAGAAGCAGAAGTTCGTCCCGGCGAAGTTCGTCGTCACCCCGCCGAACGAGACGAAGTCCTTCACCCTGAAGTGGCCCTTCGGCGGCCAGATCCTCAAGCAGGACGCCGCGACCCACCCGGCCACCTACCTCAACCCGATCGGCGAGTAACCGAGCGCACGACAGCGCCGGTCACGATTGAGTGGCCGGCGCTGTCGTGCTGCGTCAGTGAGTTGCGGGGGCAGCCTTGAGGGCTTCGAGGAAGGCGGCGAAGGCGGGGGCGGGGAAGGTGAGGGCGCGGGAGGTGGGGGCTTTGGAGTCGCGGACGGCTGTGTGGGTGGGGGTGGTGGCTATCTCCACGCACTCGTTGCCGTCGCCTGGGCCCGAGTAGGACGACTTGCGCCAGCCTGCCTCTTTGAGGTCCTCGATGAACGCGGTGAAAGCTCCGGCCGGGACGGTCAGCATGGCGCGGGCCGGAGCCTTGGAGTCGCGGATGGCTATGTGGGTCAGGGTCGTCGCGATCTCCACGCAGTCATTGCCGTCGCCCTCGCCCGAGTAGGACGACTTCCGCCAGTTGTCCATGGGTGCCTCACAGCTCTTTCGCCAGGTTGTGCATGAAGTCACGTGACCGTTCGGGTTCGAGTGATACATCTTCAACCCTGCGGAAGCGTGTTCGGTAGACGTTGAGCTGAGCCTCGGAGTCGATGAAGACAGAGCCATGAGGGGCATCGCGCACCACGGTGTCCAACTTGGGTACGGGTCCACCCACGTACGTCATTGTGCTTGAGGCTGTCGCGAAATCGTCCAAGTCGAAGGGGATGACCCGCACGGTGATGTGGTCCGCTTCAGAGCGCTCAAGGAGCCTGCCGAGTTGAGCTCGGGAGACGGAGCGATCACGGACCCTCATACGCAGGGCCGACTCATGGATCACCAACTTGTACGGGATGGTGATCTGCTGGCGCCTCATACGGTGAAGTACGCGCAACTCAAGCTCGCTGGAGGTCGGCTCGGGCAATCTGGCGGAGAAGACCGCACGCGCGTAGTCCTCCGTCTGCATCAGGCCCGGCACGTACAGGATGGCCACTTCGTGGCGGAACGAGCCGTGGTGATCCAGTTCGGCGAGATCCAAGAACGACGTAGGCAGCTTCCACCGGTACTCCTCCCACCAGCCGCGTGTCCGGTCGGTGGCCATGGCTACCAGGGCGTCGATGAACTCCATGTCCATACAGGCGTAGTGAGATACAAGGCGGCGTAGCCGCTCCTCGCTCACGCCCGCGAGTCCGGACTCGATATGGCTCATCTGGACACGATTCGCCCCCAACAGCGCTGCCGCTTGGATGGCGGTGAGTCCCGCAGTCTCGCGGAGTCTGCGCATTTCCATCCCCAAGCGCATCTGGCGTGCGGTTGCTTCGCGCCTCAGAGTCATCAACTGCTCCTCGTTCGGGGGCGGATTACGCGATCGGCTTGCCCGGGTAGACATGTTAGCCCTACCGTCAGTGACGCAACACACACGCTACGGAAGCGCACCGCTCCCTCCTGCCATGACGGCTGCGGCAATGCCACCGTGCGTGGATCTCCCCCACAAGCACCGGAGTTGACGACGCATGCCCGAAGCCTGGGAGTACACGCTCACCATCCCCAACGACCTCCGGGCGGTCACCGTCAGCCGTCACACGCTCAGACTCGTGCTCACCGCACATGGACTCGCCCGCTTCCTGGACGTCGCCGAACTCCTCGCCACCGAGCTGGTGTCCAATGCCGTACGGCATACGAAGGGCCCCGCCGCGCTGCGCGTCCGCTGGTCGCCTCCTGGCACTCTGAGGATCGGCGCGTGGGATGCCGACCCCGAACCTCCCGAGCCTCCCGTGCCGTTGGGGGAGGTCACGGAGTCGGAGGAGGGGCGGGGGCTGGCGCTCGTACGGGCATGCTCGGACCTCTGGGGCTGGCAGCCGCTGTCGAGATACGGCAACCGGGGCAAGTACGTGTGGTGCGAGCTGGCCGCGGCCTGACTAGGCGAACGCCCGCCGGCTGTGCGCGAGCAGCTCGCGTACCGCGGGGTTGTGCGCGCTCTTCCAGATCAGGGCGAGCAGTGCCGGGGTCTCGACGTCGTCGATGGCGCGGGCGGTGAGCCGGTCACGGTGGTTCGCGGCCATCGATTCGCTGAGGACGGCCACGCCGAGCCCGCGGACGGCGAGGTCGGCGATCGCGTCCGGCGCGCTGGCCTGCAACGCGATCGGGGGCCGAAGTCCCTGTGCCGCGCAGGCCTGGTCGAACACCGTGCGCAGGCCGCTGCCGGTCGGCATGCACACGATGGGATGGCCCATCAGGTCGGGCAGGGTGAGCCGCCGCCGTTTCGCCAGCGGGTGGCCGGGCGGGACCGCGGCGACGAGCCGTTCGCTGATGATGGTCAGCGCGTCCAAGCCGTCGGGCGTGGTGGCAGCGGTCCCGACGAGCGCCAGGTCGAGGGCGCCGGTGCGCACGCCTTCGACGAGCCGGTCGGAGCCGTCCTCCAGCAGCAGGATCTCGACACCGGGATGCGCCTCGTGGAACGCGGCGAGGGCGTCGAACAGCGGGGTGAGCGTGCAGCCGATGACCATGCCGACGGTGAGCCTGCCCCGGACCAGGCCGGTCACCCCGTCCACCGCCCGGCCGACCGCCCCGGCCGCGGCGATCGTGGCACGGGCGTGTTCGAGCGCCGCCTTTCCCGCGACGGTGAGCGTGACGGTGCGTGCGGACCGGTCGAACAGCTCGGCACCGAGCTCGCGTTCGAGCTGGCGGATCTGGGCGCTGACGCCGGACTGGCTGATGTGCACGCGCTCGGCGGCCCGGGTGAAGTTGCGCTCCTCGGCCACCGCGACGAAGTATTCGAGCTGCCTCAGATCCATGCCTGCTCCATGACTGCTGATTCTAGTTTGCAGAAGATGCATCTGTTGGACTTCTGATCGGTGCGCTACGAGGCTGGGAACTGCCGGAGCCCGACACCAGGAGGCAGTCATGCCGGAGTACGAGAAGGCCATGCGGCCCGAGGACATCACCCGCTTGTTCGTCGAGCGGTCCAACGCCGGTGACGCGGCCGGGGTCGCCGCGCTCTACGAGGAGGAGGCGGTGCTGGCGTACCCGCCCGGCGAGTTGACGGTGGGTCGGGAGGCGATCCGGACGCTGTGGGAGAAGGTGCTGGCCGGCGGTCCCCGCTTCGCGCCGGAGCAGCCGCTGCCGACGTTGGTCAGCGGCGGCATCGCCCTCACGTCGACCCCGCCGAAGGACGGGACCGGCGCACGGGCTCAGGTCGTCAGGCGCCAGCCCGACGGCAGTTGGCTGCGTCTGCTCGACCAGCCCGAGTTCGCGCGGCCGGCGGACGGCCGGAAGCCAGCCGGGCCGTGAACTCCCGCTCCTTACAGGACAGTTGAATCCAAATCGCATTGATCATGACACGACAAGCGTCCTAGCATCTGCCAGATGAAGCCTTCTGAAACATTCGGTGACCGACTGAGACTCGTGGTGGCCGCCACGTTCTCCGCGGTGGCCCTCGTCATGGTGCCGGCGGGCTCCGCGCAGGCGAAACCCGGCGACAACCCGGGGCCGTTGACCACCCTCACCTCCTCGGCAGACCGCGCGAAGCTGGAGCTCCAGGAGCACCGGGTCCCGACCTCCTCGCTGGACAACCTGGCCAGTGAGATGGGCACCGCCCGCGGGGTCGACCAGGTCCTCGCCAGCGCCAACCACCCGATGCGCAACGCGGCGGACTGCTCCAGCCTGGAGAAGAGCGCGCTGCCGCTGAAGCCGGCGGCCGAGTCCTCCTACTGCTGGGACTCCGGTGACGACAAGACCCAGGACTGGCTGCCGCAGTCGGTGACGTCCAGCGGTGACGCCGACAACGACGGCAAGTGGGGCACCAACAAGGTGATCCTGTCCGGCTGGGGCCAGAACGGGTCCACCACCTCGGACCACATGGCCCGCATCGCCTTCATCGACGCCAACGACGCGGGCAACTTCAAGTACCGCTGGGTCCTGCCCGTCATCCCCCTCAACGGCGGCACCGACTACCGCGCCCTGAAGTCCCACATCGGCGGCATGGTCTGGTACCAGGACAAGCTGATCGTCACCTCCTACGAGGGGGACGCCGACCACAACCAGCTGTACATCTTCGACATGCACCGGATCCTGCAGGCGACCGTCAACAGTTCCGCGGTCGGCAAGGTGAGCAACGGCTGGTCCGCCGACGGCTACCAGTACGTGATGCCGGCGATCGGCTCCTACAGCCTCACCGGCGGGGGCTGCGTCTCCAGCAGCGACGACTCCTTCCCGTGCTTCGCCTCCATCTCGCTCGACCGCAGCAGCGTGCCGGACAGCCTGGTCGCCACCGAGTGGTTCTCCTCCGGCGGCTCCCAGCCGGCCCGCATCTGGCGCTACAACTTCGACGGCGACGACCCGGGTTACCTCGCGAAGAACAGCGACGGCTACGTGGAGGCCGACGGCAAGATCTACGAGACGAAGGCCGTCGGTCTGCAGGGCGTGCTGTCGCACAGCAAGACCCAGGGGGGCACACCGGACTTCTACGTCGACGACGCGCGCGGCGGCGTCGACCAGCACGGCATCCTGTGGCGGCAGAACACCACCGACACCGCCGGCGCGGCCGCCAACTGCGGTGGCGACATCACCTACGCCTGCTGGGGCATGCACACGGAGGGCATGTCCTACTGGTGGAACACCGGCCGGCTGTGGACGGTCACCGAATGGGCGGCCGACATCAACGCCAAATGGTCGGGCACCGACAACGCGCGCCCGCAACGGCTGCTGTACTCCGTGCCGCTGTCCTCGGTCGACTCCACGCTGAGCTAGACGACGTCGGGCGCAGCGCACGGCGTGTGCGCTGCGCCCGACGCGCCGACCGGGAACCGGTCAGCGGGTGACCATGACCCCGTCCAGGTGCACGGTGGAGCGTCCCCGCGCGCTGCCGGCCAGCACCTTCAGCTGCGCCTTGTGCGTGGTGGTCTTCGTGCCGAGGGTGTACGTGAACACCGTCTTCCGGTATCCCGTCGTCGGGGCGTAGGTGTTCACCGTGCCCACCGTGACCCCGTCCACCACGACCGCGAAACGGCCGCCGTCGGACTTGCGGGTCGCGACGATCCGCAGCTTGGTGCCGTCCGCCGTGAAGGACACCGTGGCCCCCTTCGTGGCGGAGACCCGCTCTGTCCCCGCCCAGGCGGAAGCCACCGACGAGGACGCCCAGGTGCCGCGGAACGCCAGCGCCGAGGACCGGTCGTCGACCGGGATGCCGGTGGTGGCGGCCGCCGTCCAGGCTCCGGTCTGTCCGGCGTCGTCGTGGGCGCGTACGTAGAAGCGGTACGTCAGACCGGGCTGCGGCGCCACCGGGCTGCCCGAGGAGCCGAAGCTGCCGGACTTCGTCGTGGTGCCGCTGCGCCAGGTCTTGAGCGGCCCGAGCGTCCAGGCACCGGTGCTGCCGCGGGTGGCGACCCGCCAGCCGACGTCGTACGACGTCACACCCGCCGTCTTCGCCGCCCAGCTCACCGGGATCACCGCACGGGCCGAGGCATCGCTGGCCAGGGCCGGCGCGGTGACGGACGCGGCGGGGACGGTCCTGCGCAGCGCGACCTTGCCGCTGACGTCGGCCGCCGGCACTCCGGTGGCCGCGTCCTTGACGGCCAGGGTCCAGGTGTAGGTGCCGTCCGCGGCCGTACCGCCCGCGTCGTTCCGGCCGTTCCAGACCGGGGCGACGCTGCCGGAGGAGGCCGTCGCGGTCAGGGTGCGCACCTGCGCGCTGCCGGACTTGAGGGTGAGCGTCCAGGTCACCGGCCGGTTGTACGTCCAGACCGGGGCCCAGGTGTCGGAGGAGCCGTCGCCGTTGGGGCTGAACCCGGCCGGGACGGAGACGGCGGCGGAGGTGACCGAGGGAGCCCCGGCCCACACCGCGTGGGTGACGCCGTCGTCGCCCATCCACGCCGCCCAGGGCGCCTCGCGGTCCACCGCCCAGCGCTGGGCCGCAGCGGTGTCGGCCCTGCCCGGAAGAACGAACAGCGCCTGCGCCGTGGCTCCGCTCACGCCCAGGACCTGGGCGTTCAGCGTGACGCTCGTCGCGGTGTCCTTGGTGAACGTGTACAGGACCCCGGTGCCGAGGATCGGTGCCACCACGGAGGCGTCCACCGTCGTACGGGTGGTGGTGCCCGCCTTCAGGAGCAGGCCCTGGGTGGCGGCGGCTCCGCAGGTGGTCAGCAGGATCCAGGAGCCGCGCACCTGGAGGCCGCCCGGCAGACAGTCCACCGTGGTGACCGTGGACGTGGTTCCGGTGGTCAGATCGGTGCGCCGGACCGACCAGCTGGAGGCGGCGTCCTTCACCGAGGTGTAGAGGGCGCCGCCGTACAGGGCCGAGCCCGCGGGCACCCGTTCGCTCGCACCGGTGGCCACGGTGTACAGCAGGAGCGTGCCGTTGTAGACGGTGGTCTTGTCCGACAGCAGGAAGTGACCGCCGTCGAAGTCCACGACCTGGTCGGCCGAGATGTCGCTCGGCTGGAGCGGTACACCGGTCGGCGTGCCCTTGTCGTAGACCTCGTAGGCACCGCCCTGCTCGACGAGTACCCGGTTCCCGGCGGCGGCCAGCGTCTGGTGCACGGTGCCGGTCGAGTAGGCCAGGACGCGTGACGGCGCGGTGGCCGACGCCCCGGACGGACCGACCGTCAGGGCGGAGGAGAGCAGCACGCCGGTACGGCGGGAGGAGTCGTCGGCGGTGTAGAGGGCTCCGCCGGACAGTGCCAGGGCGTCCAGGCGGGCGAGGCCGGCCGGGATGGCGGAGGCGTCGCCGTCGGCGGTGGAGACCCTGCCGTCGGTCAGGGTCTGGACGGCGGCGTCCACGTCGGGCCGGTACAGCGCCGCGCGCATCCTGCCGTCGTCGCCCACGGAGATGTCACCGAAGGTGCCGTCGAGATCGGCGGCCGGGGTGGACCCGTCCCGGGACATCGCGTACAGCTCGTTGCCGTCGGCGCTCCACGTGTACCAGGCCAGGGTGTCGTCGCTGATCCAGCGGGCCTTGTCGGTGGGCAGGGTGACGGTCGCCGGACCCTCACCGGGCGCGGACCGCCGCCACTCGGTCAGGGTGGCACCGTCGATCACCCCGAAGTGGGAGGGGGTGAACTCCAGGCCCTGCGGCAGCGCGTCGGTGTCGGGCTCGGCGACGGTGACACTCGCGCCGCCGGCGAAGTCGACGTAGTCGATCCGGTAGCCCCAGCCGGGAGCGGTCCGCCGCAGCACCAGTGCGCCCTCGGCGTCCGAGGCCAGCACCCTGTACTGCTCGTCGTCGGAGAGCAGCACGCGGTCGCCCTGGGAGGTGCGCAGTACGAGGCGCACTCGGTACGCCGAATCAGCGTTGTAGTAGCTCTGCTGTACGAGGATGCCGTCACCGGCCTGGGCCCGGTACCGCTCGTCGCCCGCCGCGCCCGAGCTGTCGTACGCGACGGCCAGGGTCTCCTGCTGGCCGGTGTCGAGGTGCCGCAGGGTCACATGGTCGGCGAGAGCCCCGTTCGGATTCGTCGAGGTGGCGACGGCCACCACCGAGTTCTGGACGGAGACCCTGCGGACGGAGAGCCCCTCGCCGTCGTCGGCCAGCGCCCCCAGATCCTGCGGGGTGCCTCCCGAGACGGAGAGCCAGCCGTGCGGCAGCCGGTCGGCGGAGGTCCCCTGCTCCCAGACGACCGCCCGACCCGACCCGGACACCTCACCGACCGACGGCGCGGAGGTGTTCCGTGCCGGCAGTGCGGCCGTCACGCCGGAGGCGGCCGAGGCCGCGGGGACGAACACGACGGTCCCGGCGACGGCCAAGGCCCCGGCGGCGACCACCGATACGCCGAGGCGACGTCTGTGCGATGACATGGAGCCACATTCCTCTCCGAATACGAGAGCGGATCATCGCACACACGCCCGACGCACATTTGAACAATTCCGGCGGTGCCCCAGGGCCGGTCGGCACTGCCGGTGAGCCGACGGTAAAACCCCGCCGACTCGGGTGGCGGGATGGGGCGGAGGCGGTGAAGGTGGGCGGCGGAGGACTTCATCGCGCGCAGGGAGAACTTGCAGATGCCCGAGATCACCACTCCGTACGCGACCGGCACCCCGTGCTGGGTCGATCTGATGGCGCAGGACCAGCAGGCGGCGCTGGACTTCTACCGTGACCTGTTCGGCTGGCAGGGCGAGGTCGGCGGGGCCGACTTCGGCGGGTACGCCGTCTGCACCCTGCACGGCAAGCCGGTGGCCGGCATCGGTGCGGCCATGGCTCCCGAGGGGCAGCCGGAGCCGCCGACCGTCTGGACCACCTATCTGGCCAGCACCGACGCGCAGGCCACACAGGACGCGATCGTCTCGGCGGGCGGCACCCTGATCGCGCCGGTCATGGACGTCGGCACGATCGGCCGGATGCTGATCGCCGCCGACCCGCAGGGCGCGGTGTTCGGGGTGTGGCAGCCGGTCGAGTTCCATGGCGCGGGGCTGGTCAACGAGCCCGGCGCGCTGATCTGGAACGAGCTGAACACCAGCGACGTACTCGGCGCCACCGGCTTCTACGGCGAGGCCTTCGGCATCGAGATCCAGCCGATGGAGGGCGCCGGCGGCAACTACTGGTCGCTGAACGTCGGCGGCAAGGGCGTCGGCGGCGCCGCCCGGCTCGGCAACGAACGGCCCGACACCCCGCCGCACTGGCTGACGTACTTCGCCGTGGACGACGTCGACTCCACCGTGGACGCGCTGGTCAAGCGGAACGGCACGGTGCTCGCACCGCCGTTCGACATGATGGCCGGCCGGATGGCCGTGGTCGCCGACCCGCAGGGCGCGGTCTTCGCGGCCTTCAAACCGAAGCCGATGGGCTGAGCCGCTGGGCTGAGCCGCTGAACCGAGCCGATGAGCTTGAGCCGATGAGCTTGAGCCGAGAGAGCAGCCCTCTGCCTTAAGCACCAGATCCGGACCCCCTTCCTCTTTCCGCGCGGCTCGGGATACCCCTGAGGTGACCGGCGGTGCGGAAAGCGGAAGGGAAGCGGGGCCATGGGAACGGAACAGGCCGAGCACGGCTGGCTGGTGGACGAACGCTGTACGAACTGCGATGTCGCGCGGCAGCTCGCACCGGGGCTGATCGGCGAGGTCGGCGGACGTTCGGCCGTACTGCGCCAGCCGCGCGACGCGACGGAGACCGGGCTCTTGTACACGGCCGCGCATGCCTGCCCGACCCGCTCCGTCCGTCCCCCGGCCGGGCGGCTCGACGCGGCGCAGGACCCCTTCCCGCTGGCCCTGGACGACACCGTGCGGCTGTGCGGGCACAACTCCCCGCACACCGCCGGCGCCAACTCCTACCTCCTCCACCGCCCCGACGGCACGTCGCTGATGGTGGACACCCCGCGCTGGAGCCCGGCCCTCGCCGCGCGCCACGAGGCGCTTGGCCCGGTCACCGACGTCCTGCTCACCCACCGCGACCACGCGGCGCACGGCCGCCGGTACGCCGACCGCTTCGGCGCCCGGCTCTGGATCCACGAGGGCGACCTCGACGCGGCCCCGGACGCCGACCGGGTGCTGCGCGGCACCGAGCCGGCCGAGATCACCGACGGCGTGCTCGCCCTCCCCTTCCCCGGGCACACCCGGGGCAGCGTGCTCTACCTCGCGGACGAGCGGTACTGCTTCACCGGCGACAGCTTCTACTGGTCGCGTACGACGGCGGACCTGGAGGTGGCCGAGAGCGTCACCTGGTTCTCCGTCCAGGAGTTGGCCGCCTCGCTGACCCGGGCCGCCGGCCGGCTCCGCTTCGAGTGGCTGCTGCCGGGCCACGGCGACCGCCGGCACCTCCCCGAGGACGAAATGGCCTCCCGGCTAAGGCACTTGGCAGCCCGCACCCGGGAACTCCGGCCCCGCCCGGTGGACTTCACCGCGGTGCGCTGGTGACGGTCGTTCGGCATCGCCGGTCCGCCGACGATCAGGGAGCCTCCCCTACCCGCCCCCCGCGCTCCCCTTCGCCGCCGTGGCGAGGCCGGGCTGCAGTCGGCGGGCGACGTCGACGTGGTCGCCGGTCCAGATGACGCGGACCGCGGTGCCGGTGGCCCGGCCCGTGCCGTCGACGAGGTCCGTGCGGATGGACTCGACGAGCCGCGCGGCGACCTCGGGGCGGCGGTGGAGGGGCGCGGGGGCCGCCGTACCGGCGTCCAGGCACACCGCCAGCGACCGGTACCAGCCCGCGACCCGGTCCGCGGCCCCGAGGACGGCCCGATGGGCCTCGGTCTGCCCGTCGCCCCGCTCTCCGGCCGCCCCCGCCTCCCGCCACAGCGACACCACCGCGTCCGCGGCCAGCCGCAGCGCGACCACCCCTGTGACCAGCGTGGACATGTCGGCCAGGGACGCCGGCTTGGCACCGCGTTCGGCCAGGAAGGTGCGGAAGGCGTCGTCGAGACGGCGGGCGGCGGCCGCGGCCTCGCGGCCGGCCGTGTCCGCCGCGGCCGCGGGGTGGCCGAGGGCGTGTGCCACGGCGTCGGCGAGGTAGCCGGCGCTGTCGGTGTAGGCCGCGGCGAGCGCCCGGTGGACGGCGGCCGCGGCGCCCCGGGGCCAGAAGAACAGGGCGACGACGATGCTGACCGCGCAGCCCAGGGCGATGTCCTGGACGCGCAGCAGGGCGATGTGGAAGTCGGGATCGTGGCCGATGTTGAAGAGCACGACCAGGGTCACGGTGAACGCGGCCTGCCCCGCCGCGAAGGAGACGGCGGCGGGCGCGATCCCGGCCACCAGGACGGCGGCCGGGAGGACGAACCACAGGGCGGTGCCGTGGTGCCCGATCAGGTGCAGCAGCCCGGCGCCCAGGATCGAGCCCACGACCGTGCCGGCCACCGCACGCAGGGCTTTCTGGCCCGTGTTGAGCGCGTTGGACCGCAGCACGGACAGGGTGCCGAGCAGCACCCAGAAGGAGTGCTGTACGTCGGTCACGCCGGCCAGCAGCACCGCGATGCCCAGTCCCACGGCACCGCGCAGGCTGTTGTGCAGCCACACCGAGCCCCGCCCCAGATGCGCGACGGCGCGTTCACGGGCCGACGTCAGCGCGGCGGCCGACGCGTCCGGGTCACGGCCGAGGAGCCGGTCGGACCAGCGCCGCTGCTCGGCGGCGGCCGCGAGCCGCACGTTGCCGGCGATCTGCAGGACGGCGAAGCCGAGTTCCTGGGCGCGGAAGGACAGGTCGAGGACGGCGAGGAAACCGTAGACGTCGGCCTCGCAGGTGCCGACGGGATGGTCGGCGGGCAGCCGGGCCGTGGAGCTGCGCTCCATGCCGCGCAGAGCCGCGTCCAGCTCGTCGGCGGCCGTGCACAGCGGTCCGGTGTCGCCGTGGCACAGGTCCGCGAGCAGATCGGCCGCGTGGTCGAGGACGTCGGCGGCCAGCAGACGCACGGTCCGGGCGGCCGGATCGCAGGCCGGGGCCGGGTCGGTACGGAAGGGCCGGTCGGCCAGGATGCCGCACAGCCAGGTCAGCTCGTCGACCAGCCGCACCACGGCACGCGAGGTCGCGGACAGCCCGGTGGGCCGGTACGGCGTGGCATCGAACGCGGCCCGCAACTCCGCACTGGCACCAGCAGTGCACTCCACAGCACACCGCCGCCGCGCCGCATCCGCGGTCTGGGCCGGGGGCAGAGCTTGGCCTGTGAGCGGGGCTCGGCCCGGGGACAGGGCTTGGCTTGGGGACAGGGCTTGGCTTGGGGACAGGGCTTGGCCCGGGGACAGGGCTTGGCCCGGGGCCGAGTCCGGAGCCGAATCCGAGGTCGGGGTCGGGGCGGGGGGCGAGGCCGGGGCGGGGGGCGAGTCCGAGGCCGGGGGCGAGTCCGAGGCCGGGGGCGAGTCCGAGGCCGGGGGCGAGTCCGAGGCAGAGCCCAAACCCGGGGTTGGGGCATGCTCCAAAGCCGGGTCCGGAGCGGGCAAGGCCGAAGCGGGCGAGGCCGAAGCGGCCGAAGCCGGAGGCGAAGCCGGCGCATCCGGAGGCGAAGCCGGCGCATCCGGAGTCGGAGCCGGCGCGTCCGGTGCCGGCGGTCCCGAGCCGCCCAGGTCCGCTCCGGCCGCCCCCGAAGGAACCGGATCCCGCCCCGCCAGCCCCGACGCGTCGGCCCGTAGGTCCTCCGCCGCCGCTCGGCACGCTCGCGCCGCCGGTGTGCCGAGCGGGTCGGCGACCGGGCGCGGCCACAGCAGGCAGACCGCCGGCAGTGCCGCCGCTGCCGCGAGGCCGGCCCCCGCGAGCCGGGCCGGCAGTTCGGACAGGGGTGCCGGTGTCGCCACGGGCAGGACGAAGCCCAGCAGCAGCGCCGTCGCGCTCCCCGCCAGTACCGAACTGACGACTCCGGAGAACAGCACGGCGAAGCCGACCAGCACGGTCACGGCGACGGCGAGCCACAGCGGGCGCGCCACCAGCGTGCCCACGCTGATCAGCACCAGCCAGGCCGCCGCCAGCCCCGCCTGCGCCCGCAGCCGTTCGACCATCGGGCCGGTGAAATCGACCAGCAGCAGCATCGAGAAGGAGCCGAACGCGGCGAAGCTCGCCATCGTCGGGGAGCGGAACACCTGACCGCACAGCGCGAACAGGGCGGGCATCACCAGCGCGGTCCGTGCGGCCCGCCGGGTCGCCGCCAGGTCCGGATCGTGCGCACGCAACCAGCCCACACCACACATATCAGGCACGGACCCGGCCGCACCGCAACCCGGCCGAGGTCACGACACGCCCGGCACTGGCGTGCACCCCCACTCGGTCATGTCGGCCACGCCACATCGGTCACGATTGGATTTCAGCCATCGCCACCCCCTTGCCGGACCCCCGTGTAATCGATTCCAATCCTCCGTACACGAAAGCGTGTAATCGATTCCATGGGTTCCATGGGGTCCCGAGTTCCACGAGGAGGTGGAGCGACGATGGCGAGCATCAAGGACGTCGCCGCCGCGGCCGGCGTGTCCGTCGCCACGGTGTCCCGTGTCCTGAACGACCATCCGTCGGTCAGCGACGACGCCCGCACCCGGGTCCTGGCCGCCGTCGAGACGCTGGGCTACCGCCCGAACGCCGTCGCCCGCTCCCTGCGCACCGACCAGACCCGCACCCTCGGCCTGGTCATCAGCGACGTACTCAACCCGTACTTCACGGAACTGGCCCGCTCGGTCGAGGAAGAGGCCCGCGCGCTCGGCTACAGCGTGATCATCGGCAACGCCGACGAGCGGCCCGACCTCCAGGACCATCACGTACGGACGCTGCTCGACCGGCGGATCGACGGACTGCTGGTCTCCCCCGCCGAAGGCGCCTCGCCGCTGATGCTGGAGGCGGTACGGGCCGGGACGCCGATGGTGTTCGTCGACCGGTGGATCCCGGGCCTCGACGTCCCCGTCGTACGCGCCGACGGCCGGGCCGCCATCCGCGACCTCGTCGCGCATCTGCACCGGCTGGGGCACCGGCGGCTCGCGATCATCGCCGGGCCCGCCGCCACCACGACCGGCAGCGAACGCGTCGAGGCCTTCCGGGAGGCCCTTGCGGAGTACGGCGTCCCCCTCCCCGACGCCTACATAGGCCAGGGCGACTTCCAGGCCGAGAGCGGCCGCCGGGTCACCGAGGGCTTCCTCGACCTGCCCGAGCCGCCCGAGGTCGTGTTCGCCACGGACAACCTGATGGCGCTCGGCGCGCTGGACGCGATCCGGGCGCGCGGGCTCCAGGTGCCGGGCGACATGGCACTGGCGGCCTTCGACGACATCCCCTGGTTCGTACACACCGACCCGCCCATCACCGCCATCGCCCAGCCCACCGGCGAGCTGGGCCGCGCCGCCGTGCGCGCGCTGGTCGACCGCATCGAGGGCCGGCCCCCGCAGTCCGTCACCCTCCCCGCCCGGCTCGTCGCCCGCCGCTCGTGCGGCGAGGGCCACGACGACGAGAACCGCGGCGACGAAAACCAGACCCCTGTGCAAAGGAGCACGTCGTGAGCAACCCGGACGAGTTGCTGCGCATCGAGGGCATACGGAAGTCCTTCCCCGGCGTGGTCGCGCTCGACGGCGTCGACTTCGATCTGCGCCGGGGCGAGGTCCACGTACTCCTCGGTGAGAACGGCGCGGGCAAGAGCACCCTCATCAAGATGCTCTCCGGCGCCTACACGCCCGACGAGGGTCGGATCCTGGCCGGTGGCGAGGAGGTGCGCATCCACGGTGCGCAGGACTCCGAGCGCCTCGGGATCGCGACCATCTACCAGGAGTTCAACCTCGTACCCGATCTCACGGTCGCCGAGAACATCTTCCTGGGGCGCCAGCCGCGCCGCTTCGGGATGATCGACCGGAAGCGGATGGAGGCCGACGCCGAGGTCCTGCTGAAGCGGGTCGGGGTCGCCGTGTCGCCGAGCGCGCACGTGCGTGAGCTCGGTATCGCCCGTCTCCAGATGGTCGAGATCGCGAAGGCGCTCAGTCTGGACGCGCGCGTGCTGATCATGGACGAGCCGACCGCCGTGCTCACCTCGGAGGAGGTGGAGAAGCTCTTCGCGATCGTGCGGCAGCTGCGCGAGGACGGCGTCGGGATCGTCTTCATCACGCATCACCTGGAGGAGATCGCCGCTCTGGGCGACCGGGTGACGGTGATCCGCGACGGGAAGTCCGTCGGGCAGGTGCCCGCCACCACGCCGGAGGCCGAGCTGGTACGGCTCATGGTGGGGCGGTCCATCGAGCAGCAGTACCCGCGGGAGCGGGGCGAGCAGGGCGCCGCGCTGCTCTCCGTCGAGGGGCTGACCCGGGACGGGGTCTTCCACGACGTGAGCTTCGAGGTGCACGCGGGGGAAGTCGTGGGGATCGCGGGCCTTGTGGGTGCCGGCCGTACGGAGGTGGTCCGGGCCGTCTTCGGTGCCGACCGGTACGACAAGGGGGCCGTGAAGGTCTCCGGCACCGCGCTGCGGAACCATGACGTCAGCGCGGCCATGGCCGCCGGGATCGGGCTGGTCCCCGAGGACCGCAAGGGGCAGGGGCTGGTCCTGGACGCCTCCGTCGAGGAGAACCTCGGCCTGGTGACCTTGCGGAAAGCCACCCGGGCCGGGATCGTCGATCTCAAGGCGCAGCATGCCGCCGCCGAGCGGATCGCCCGGCAGCTGGGGGTCCGGATGGCGGGCCTCGGACAGCAGGTGCGCACGCTCTCCGGCGGCAACCAGCAGAAGGTCGTCATCGGCAAGTGGCTGCTCGCCGACACAAAGGTGCTGATCCTCGACGAGCCGACGCGCGGTATCGACGTCGGCGCCAAGGTCGAGATCTACCAGCTCATCAATGAGCTCACGGCCGCCGGAGCCGCGGTACTGATGATCTCCAGCGATCTGCCCGAGGTCCTCGGCATGAGCGACCGGGTGCTGGTGATGGCCCAGGGGCGGATCGCGGGCGAGCTCTCCGCCGCCGAGGCCACCCAGGACTCCGTGATGGCGCTCGCCGTCAGCAACCCCACCACGACCGACAAGGAGGCCGCTCGTGGCCACTGACACGCTCAAGGGCAAGACATCGGGCGCCGGTGGCGCCGCGGCCGTACGCCGGCTGTTCCTCGACAACGGCGCGCTCACCGCGCTGATCGTCCTCGTCATCGCCATGTCGGCGCTGTCGGGCGACTTCCTGAGCACCGACAACCTGCTGAACGTCGGTGTCCAGGCGGCCGTGACGGCCATCCTCGCCTTCGGCGCGACCTTCGTGATCGTCTCGGCGGGCATCGACCTGTCGGTGGGCTCGGTGGCGGCCCTGTCGGCGACCGTACTGGCGTGGAGCTGCACCCAGCACGGGGTCCCGGTCGTCATCGCGGTGGTGCTGGCGGTCCTGACCGGCATCGCGGCCGGTCTCGTCAACGGCTTCCTGATCGCGTACGGCAAGCTGCCCTCGTTCATCGCGACGCTCGCGATGCTGTCGGTGGCGCGCGGTCTGGCGCTGGTGATCTCCGGGGGCTCCCCGATCGCCTTCCCCGACTCGGTCTCGCACCTCGGTGACACGCTCGGCGGCTGGCTGCCGGTGCCCGTCCTCGTCATGATCGTCATGGGGCTCGTGGCGGCCTTCGTGCTCGGCCGGACGTACATCGGGCGTTCCATGTACGCGATCGGCGGCAACGAGGAGGCCGCCCGGCTGTCCGGGCTGCGGGTGTCGAAGCAGAAGCTCGCCATCTACGCGCTTTCCGGTCTGTTCGCGGCCGTCGCGGGCATCGTGCTGGCGTCCCGGCTGTCCTCCGCACAGCCGCAGGCCGCCAACGGCTACGAGCTGGACGCCATCGCCGCGGTCGTGATCGGCGGCGCGTCGCTGGCCGGCGGTACGGGCAAGGCGTCCGGCACGCTGATCGGCGCGCTGATCCTGGCGGTGCTGCGCAACGGCCTCAACCTGCTGAACGTGTCCGCCTTCTGGCAGCAGGTCGTCATCGGTGTCGTCATCGCGCTGGCGGTGCTTCTCGACACGATCCGCCGCAAGGCCGGGGCCACCCCGGCGGCCCCCCGGATCGGCGGGAGCAAGGGCAGGCAGGCCGGGACGTACGTGCTGGCGGCGGTCATCACGGTGGCGCTGGCGGCCGCGACCTCCTTCCTGCACACGGGCTCCGCCTCCGCCACCCCGCGGGTCGGGCTGTCGCTGTCCACCCTGAACAACCCGTTCTTCGTGCAGATCCGGTCCGGCGCCCAGGCCGAGGCGAAGAAGCTGGGCGTGGACCTGACCGTCACGGACGCCCAGAACGACGCCTCGCAGCAGGCCAACCAGTTGCAGAACTTCACCAGTTCGGGACTGGGCGCGATCATCGTGAACCCGGTGGACTCGGACGCGGCGAGCAACTCCGTGAAGGCGGCCGACAAGGCGGACATCCCCGTCATCGCCGTCGACCGGGGCGTCAACAACGCCAAGACCGACACGCTGGTCGCGTCCGACAACGTCAAGGGCGGTGAGCTGGCCGCGAAGACGATCGCCGAGAAGCTCGGCGGCCACGGCAAGATCGTGATCCTGCAGGGCCAGGCCGGCACCTCCGCCGCCCGGGAGCGCGCGCAGGGCTTCGCCGACGGTCTCAAGGCCTACCCCGGGATCCAGGTGGTGGCCCAGCAGCCGGCCGACTTCGACCGCACCAAGGGCCTCGACGTGATGTCGAACCTGCTCCAGGCCCACCCGGACGTCCAGGGTGTCATCGCCGCCAACGACGAGATGGCGCTCGGCGCCATCAAGGCGCTGGGTTCCAAGGCCGGCACGTCGGTCTCGGTGGTCGGCTTCGACGGCACCCCGGACGGGCTGACGGCGGTCAAGAACGGCACGCTGTACGCCTCGGTCGCCCAGCAGCCGTCCGAGCTCGGGAAGATCGCCGTCGAGAACGCGCTCAAGGCGATCAAGGACGAGAAGATCGACCCGACGATCAAGGTGCCGGTGAAGGTGATCACGAAGGAGAACGTGGCCGGGTTCACGGGCTGAGCCACCGAGGAGGCGGCCGGGCGGTTCAATGGACGCCCGGCCGCCTCGATTCATTTTCTTAGGGAGTCTTTGATGTACGACTACGACCTCCTGGTCGTGGGATCGGCCAACGCCGACCTGGTGATAGACGTCGAACGGCGTCCGGCCGCCGGTGAGACGGTGCTCGGCGGCGACCTCGCCACGCACCCCGGCGGCAAGGGCGCCAACCAGGCGGTCGCGGCCGGCCGGCTGGGTGCCCGTACCGCCCTGCTGGCCCGGGTCGGCGACGACGCGCACGGCAGGCTGCTGCTCGACTCGCAGCGGGCGGCCGGTGTGGACACGGTGGGTGTGCTGGTGGGCGGGGCGCCGACGGGCGTCGCGCTGATCACGGTGGACCCCTCGGGCGACAACAGCATCGTGGTGTCCCCGGGCGCGAACGGCCGGCTCACCCCGGCGGACGTCCGGGCCGCGGGCAGCCTCTTCCACGCCTCCCGGGTGATCTCCACGCAGCTGGAGATCCCGTTGGAGACGGTGCTGGAAGTGGTCCGGAGCGTGGCCCCGGGCAGCCGTTTCGTCCTCAACCCCTCCCCGCCGCAGCCCCTCCCGGGTGAGGTGCTGGCGGCCTGCGACCCGCTGATCGTGAACGAGCACGAGGCGAAGGTGGTCCTGGGCGAGGCGTGCGTGAGCGAGGAACCGGCCGACTGGGCACGGCTCCTGCTGGCGAAGGGCCCGAAGTCGGTGGTGGTGACGCTGGGCGCGCAGGGCGCGCTGGTGGCCGACGGCCAGGGGGTGGAGTCGGTGCCGTCCGTGAAGGTGGACGCGGTGGACACCACGGGCGCCGGGGACGCTTTCACGGCGGCCCTCGCGGTACGGCTCGGGGCGGGCGAGTCGCTCGCCGGGGCGGCGGCGTACGCGGCCCGGGTCGGGGCGGCGGCGGTGACGAGGCGGGGCGCGCAGGAGTCGTACCCGACGGCGGCGGAGGTCGACGCGCTGTGAAGCGGGCGGGAATCCTCAACCGTCATCTGGCGGGCGCGCTGGCGGAGTTGGGGCACGGGCACACGGTGCTGGTGTGCGACGCGGGGATGCCGATCCCGAAGGGGCCGCGGGTCGTGGACCTCGCGTTCCGGGCCGGGGTGCCGTCCTTCGCGGAGGTGCTGGAGGGGCTGCTGGGCGAGCTGGTCGTGGAGGGCGCGACGGCGGCGGCCGAGGTCCGCCGGGCCAACCCGGCCGCCGCGAAGCTGCTGGACGGTCACTTCGCCGACCTGGCCCTGGTCCCGCACGAGACGCTGAAGGAGCTGTCGGCGGACGCGCATCTGGTCGTACGCACGGGCGAGGCCCGGCCGTACGCGAACGTGCTGCTGCGGTGCGGGGTGTTCTTCTAGGGCACATACATGCGGAGCACCCGGTTCCCTGGCCGCACCTGGGACTTTTCATCCTGGTGAAACGTGATGGCCGCCCTCTGTCCTGGTTGGCAATATCACTCGACAGCGTTGCAAATCGCCCCATGTACGCCGAGGGGCGGACTCCGCCGTGCCTGGCCCGCAACTAGGTAGCGGGCCCTGGGCAGCACCGGGACCAGGAGCCAGCGGACAGCGGCGCCGAGCGGGGTGCCGGCGAGGACGGCCCGGGTCTCGCGGTACCAGTCGGCGTACGCCCAGCGGCCCCGCGAGGTCTGTAGGCGGTGCAGACTGAAGGTGATCTCCCAGAGCGGGTCGGGGGCGTGCCCCGGTGCGCGAACGCCACCGTCGCGGCCAGGACGTACCGACCGTGCGGGGCGTTGGCCAGATGCGCCAGCGGCGCCGGGAGCTTGAGGGAGACTTCGCCGCCGGGGGTGACGCGGATGGTCTCGTTGCCGTACCGCTTGCCGGACTCGCCGTCGACCTGGAGGAACCGTCGTTCGGCCTGCCACCGCCCGTACCCCCGACCCGGTGTCGCCGAAATCCGTCACCCCACCCAACGACCACCAGCGGCGAAGGTCACGCATTCGACGCAAGAACTCCCGTTCCCTGCCCAGAGCACGCCTGCCATCGCCCGGCACGCTCACCCATGCGCGCCAGAACGCGTTCAATCGACGCCTATCACCAGCTATTCTCAACCCCCCGAGTCGAACAGTCGCCCCATCCAGGGAGCAGCCTGGGGCACGCGGCCCCCGGGAACAACTCAGGAATCAGCCGTGAACATGCTTCGAGGGGGCCCGGTCCGTCGACCGAACCCCCTCGGCTTTCCCCTCCGTATCAGAACCCCCGCGATCCCCCCGGATCCCCCTCCGAAAGCTCCGATGCCAGGTATGACCGGCGGGGTGGGGGGAGGGTTGTACGGGGGTCGCGGATTTTTTCCCGGGACGGCCGACGGGCCCGCGTCGGCGGCCCTGACCAGCAATTAAGGACAATCTAAGGCAACGACAACGACAGGTGCCCCATGGGATCCCTAGGATCCACGGGGCGCGGACACGCCCCGACGGCGCCTGCCCCACCCCGGATCGGACGGGGTGGGGCAGGATTCTCAGCCGGGTCGGTCAGAGGTGACCGCCGAGGTCAGCGGACGTCGACGGAGACCGTCTTGGAGACCGTCTTGCCGTCCTTCACGCGCAGCACCGCGACGCCCTTGTCGTCGAGCTTCTCGGCGAGCTTGTAGGCGCCCTTCTTGACCTTCGCCGTCCCGGGGAGGGTCTGCCACTTCTTGCCGTCCTTGATCTGGACGGTCACCTTGCTGCCGTCCTTGATGCCGGTGGCCTTGCCGGTGAGGGTGACGGCGTCGCCCAGCTGGACGTGGGCGGCGCCGGCCTTGACGGTGAGGGCCGGGGCGGGGGCCGCGACAGCAGCCGTGGCACCGGCGGCGAGGAGCACGGCGGAAACCGCGGAAACGGTGGCGATACGCACGTTCACAGGATTCTCCTTGGTTTTTGCTCGATTTTCCCGACCGCAATCGCGAGTCCTTTGCCCGCCCTTGCGGTCGGCTCGAACCTTATAGACACGACCGGTCGGGGTGCGGTTCCGGCCGAACGGAAATAAACCGAATCGACAGGTGAACCACAGCGGATCGAAAAGGGCGGACACCCCTGAGCAGGGGACATGAGGAAGACCTGTGTGAAGGAGTCTTCACACGGGTCGTTCAGCGCTGCCCGGGCGCCTGCGTCTCCACCTTGATGGAGACGGTCTTGGACACCGCCCCGCCGTCCTGGACGCGCACCACCGAGACGCCCTCGTCGTTGAAGCTCCCGTCGAGCCGGTAGGTGCCCTGGTCGACGGTCGCCGCCCCGGGCAGCGACTGCCAGCCGCCGCCGTCCTTCACCTGGAGGGTCACCTGGCTGCCGTCCTCGACACCGGTGGCCCGGCCGGTGAAGGTGACGGCGTCGCCCAGCTGGACGGTGGTGGCGCTCGGCTTGATGGTGAGGGTCTGGACGGGGGCCGCGACGGCGGCGGTGGCGCCGACGGCGAGGGACACGGCGGAAACCACGGAAACAATGGCGATACGCACGTTCACAAGAAACTCCTTGGCTTTGAATGGCCTGTTTTCCGCCGCAATTCTGAGTCCCCGCTCGCCCTTGCGGCTGACTCGAATCGTATAGACACAAGCAGACCGAATGCAGTTCCCAAGGCCTTATGAATCGCGAACTTACAGATTGACCACAGCCATTCAAAACAAATGGCCTGCGCGAACAGGGAATATAGAAAGAACCTGTGCGAAGAGGTTCTCGCACAGGTTCCCTGAACATGCCGTCAGTGATCCAGGCGGACCGGCATCAGGAGCGAGAAGGCGTCCTCGTCGTCGGGCCGGCGGATCGCGATCGGCGTCGTAGGCGCGCCGAGCTCCAGAATCAGTCGGTCACGGGCCCCGGCGGCCAGCGCGGCCAACAGGAACTCACGGTTGACGGCGATGCGGTTCGGGTCTTCGTCGGCATCGGCGCAGAGGGTCACCGCGCCGCCGCCTGCCACCCTGAGCACGCTGAGGTCGGGCGCTCCGACCTCTCCGGAGCGGACCGGACCGGTGTCCAAAGACCGCCGGAAGGCCGCCACTTCGACGACGGCACGGCGGCCGCCGACCCGGGGCAACAGGCGGCGGTAGTCGGGGAAGTCGTGGTCCAGACACTGACCGGCCACCTGCCTGTCCCCGGCCTCCAGTGACACGCGGCCACCGTCGAGAGAGAGCCGCACAGGCCCCTCGCCGTCCAGCAGCGCCCGCATCGCGTCGGCTAGCGGGCTGGGCACGATGACCTGCACCCGGCCCCCGTCGTGCCCGGCGACACCGGCCCGCGCGAACGCCATCCGGTACCGGTCGGTGGCCACGACACGAAGGCTCTCCCCCTCGATGTCGAACAGCACCCCGCCGAGCATCGGCAGCTCGGGGTCGGTGCTCGCCGCGAAGCGGACCGCGTCCAGCGCGGCTGCCAGCTCCGGCGCGGCGACGGACAGCCGGACGGTGGTGTTGCGGAGCGAGGTCATGACGTTCTCCCGTTGATCGAGTAGGGCTCGGAGCGCGGAGAACTCGCCGCGGGCGTCGGACAGCCCCTGTTCGAGACGGTGCAGGTGTGCCTTGAGCAGTTCCCGGACCAGACCGGTGTCCGCGCCGGACCAACTGGCCAGCACCAGCCGGATGTCCGCCAGCGGCATCCCGGCCCGGCGCAGGCAGGCGAGCATCCGAGCCTCCTCAAGCTGCCCGGGTTCGTACCAGCGGTAGCCGCTCACCGGATCCACCCAGGCCGGGACCAGCACACCGGCACGGTCGTAGAACCGCAGGGCGCTGACGCCCAGGCCACTGTCACGGGCCATCTCCCCGATGCTGCGCATCTCGTTCTCCACACCGGCACTCTGGGCCCTGCACAAGGTCGAGGGTCAACCCGACCGTGCACCCCTGCTCTCGGCGACACATTTGACGTCCCTCAGGGATTCGCTCAATCGCCGGGCGAGGTAACGGAGTTCTTCGGCGGTCAGCCGCTGCTCCGCGAGGAGTTCGTCCGCGTGGTCGAGCAGGTCGCCCGCCATGCCGAGGTGCATGCTCTCGATCCGGTCCGCGAGCCGGGAGACGTATCCGGTCCCGTCGCCCCCGAGATAACCGGGTTTGCCGTCCACGCCGGTCCACGGAAGCAGCCGCCCGCTCATACGTAGGTCTCCACGTGGTCGAGACAGGGGCGGACGAGCGGGCTGCCCTCGCCGCGCAGGGGAGCTTCGCCCCTGCGGTACGCCGTCGGGCGGCCGACGTACGGGCACGAGTACGGATACGCATAGCGCCGTCGCCCCCGAGCGGGCAGGAAGAACCGGAGCAACGGCTCGACCAGCCGTGCCAGGAGACACGTCATACCGACCTGCCTTCTCACCTGCGGTGACTTCGTTGTGTGGTGATGCCCTCACAGAGTGGGGTCGAGGGTGGCTACGCTTCCAGAGGTGTGGACTTGACAGAGCCTCTGTCAGGAACGGGAGTTGGCCGCATGAGCGAGCGCCGGAAGCCTCGGACGCAACGGGAGAAGTACGGGGGGGAGCTGAGGCTGCGGCGGACAACACCTGGTCTCACCACTCCTGAGCTTCGAGGACGCCGCCCCCGTGGCCTATGTCGAGGCCTTTCGCACGGGCCACTTGATGGACGATCCGCCGCTGTTCGGGTGCCGCACCCGATCCTAGGGCCGTGGCCTGCCCCTGGCCCCGGGAAGCAGGCAGGCCACCGACCCGTCAGTCCGCCGCGTGCGTCACGAAGCGGTCCGCCGTCTCCGCCAGCACCTCCCGGCCGTCCCTGGCCCACAAGGCGTCGTTGAAGAGCTCGACCTCGATGGGGCCGGTGTAGCCGGCCGCCTCCACGTAGCCCTTCCACTCGCGCATGTCGATCGCGCCGTCGCCGATCTGGCCGCGGCCGTTGAGGACGCCCTCCGGCAGCGGGGTGGTCCAGTCGGCGAGCTGGAAGGTGTGGATACGGCCGCCCGCGCCGGCGCGGGCGATCTGCGCGGGCGCCTGGTCGTCCCACCAGATGTGGTACGTGTCCACGGTGACGCCGACCTGGTGCGCGGGAAAGCGTTCCGCGAGGTCCAGGGCCTGGGTGAGGGTGGAGACCACACAGCGGTCGGAGGCGTACATCGGGTGCAGGGGCTCGATGGCCAGCCGGACGCCGTGCCGCTCGGCGTACGGGCCCAGTTCGGCCAGCGCGTCGGCGATCCGCTCCCGGGCGCCGTGCAGGTCCTTGGAGCCCGCCGGCAGGCCGCCGGAGACCAGCACGAGGGTGTCCGTGCCGAGGGTCGCCGCCTCCTCGATCGCGCGCCGGTTGTCGGCCAGGGCGGCGGCGCGCTCGCCCGGGTCGATGGCCGTGAAGAAGCCGCCCCGGCAGAGCGTGGTGACCGCCAGGCCCGCCTCGCGGACCAGCTTGGCGGTCGCCTCGACGCCGTACGACTGCACCGGCTCGCGCCACAGGCCGACGCCCGGCACGCCCAGGTCCAGACAGGCGTCGACCAACTCGGGCATCGACAGCTGCTTGACGGTCATCTGGTTGATCGAGAAGCGGGACAGGTCGCCGGTCACTGGTTGACTCCGTACAGGGCGAGCAGGGTCTTCATCCGCTCCTCCGCCAGCTTCGGGTCCGGGAACAGGCCGAGGCCGTCGGCGAGTTCGTAGGCGCGGGCGAAGTGCGGGAGGGAGCGTGCCGACTGGAGGCCGCCGACCATGGTGAAGTGCGACTGGTGGCCGGCCAGCCAGGCCAGGAAGACCACGCCCGTCTTGTAGAAGCGGGTGGGGGTCTGGAAGAGGTGGCGGGAGAGTTCGACGGTCGGGTCGAGCAGTGCCCGGAAGCCGTTCCGGTCCCCCGTGTCCAGGGCCCGGACCGCCTCGGCCGCCAGCGGGCCCAGCGGGTCGAAGATGCCGAGCAGGGCGTGGCTGAAGCCCTGCTCGTCGCCCGCGATCAGCTCGGGGTAGTTGAAGTCGTCGCCGGTGTAGCACCGGACGCCCTGCGGGAGGCGGCGGCGGATGTCGATCTCGCGGCCGGCTTCCAGCAGCGACACCTTGATGCCGTCGACCTTGTCGGGGTGGGCGGCGATGACCTCCAGGAAGGTGTCGGTGGCCGCGTCCAGGTCGGACGAGCCCCAGTAGCCCTCCAGGGCCGGGTCGAACATGGGGCCGAGCCAGTGCAGGACGACCGGTTCGGTGGCCTGGCGGAGCAGGTGGCCGTAGACGTCGAGGTAGTCCTCGGGTCCGGAGGCGGCCGCGGCCAGCGCCCGGGAGGCCATCAGGATGGCCTGGGCGCCGGTCTCCTCGACGAGGGCGAGCTGTTCCTCGTAGGCGGCCCGGACCTCGGCGAGGGTCGCCGGGCCGGTGATCTGGTCGGTGCCCACGCCGCAGGCGATCCGGCCGCCGACCGCCCTGGCCTCGGCGGCGCTGCGGCGGATCAGCTCGGCCGCGCCCGCCCAGTCCAGGCCCATGCCGCGCTGGGCGGTGTCCATCGCCTCGGCGACGCCCAGGCCGTGCGACCACAGGTGGCGGCGGAAGGCGAGGGTGGCGTCCCAGTCGACGGCGGCGGGCGAGTCGGGGCTCGTGTCCGCGAAGGGGTCGGCGACGACGTGCGCCGCCGAGAAGACCGTGCGGGAGGTGAAGGCGGTGCCGGGGGTGACGGCGAGCGGCTCGCTGCGCGGCTCGTACGCCCGCAGTCCCCCGTCGGGGCCGGGAAGCTGGATGGTCACAGCGCGATCTCCGGAACGTCGATACGGCGGCCCTCGGCCGAGGACTTCAGGCCCAGCTCGGCGAGCTGCACACCGCGGGCGCCGGCCAGCAGGTCCCACTGGTAGGGCGCGTCGGCGTAGACGTGCTTGAGGAACAGCTCCCACTGGGCCTTGAAGCCGTTGTCGAACTCGCCGTTGTCCGGGATCTCCTGCCACTGGTCGCGGAAGGCGTAGGTGGCCGGGATGTCCGGGTTCCAGACCGGCATGGGGGTCGCGCTGCGGTGCTGGACACGGCAGTTGCGCAGGCCGGCGACCGCTGAGCCTTCGGTGCCGTCCACCTGGAACTCGACCAGTTCGTCGCGGTTGACGCGGACCGCCCAGGAGGAGTTGATCTGGGCGATGGCCCCGCCGTCGAGCTCGAAGATGCCGTAGGCGGCGTCGTCGGCGGTGGCGTCGTAGGGCTTGCCGCCCTCGTCCCAGCGCTGCGGGATGTGGGTGGCCGTGAGGGCCTGGACGGACTTCACCCGGCCGAACAGCTCGTGGAGCACGTACTCCCAGTGCGGGAACATGTCGACGACGATGCCGCCGCCGTCCTCCGCGCGGTAGTTCCAGGAGGGGCGCTGGGCGGTCTGCCAGTCGCCCTCGAAGACCCAGTAGCCGAACTCGCCGCGCACCGACAGGATCCGGCCGAAGAAGCCGCCGTCGATGAGCCGCTTCAGCTTGAGCAGGCCGGGCAGGAAGATCTTGTCCTGGACGACGCCGTGCTTGATGCCCTTCGCGGAGGCGAGCCGGGCCAGCTCCAGGGCGCCCTCCAGACCGGTCGCGGTCGGCTTCTCGGTGTAGATGTGCTTTCCGGCCGCGATGGCCTGCTTGAGGGCCTCCTCACGGGCGGAGGTGACCTGGGAGTCGAAGTAGATGTCCACGGTCGGGTCGGCGAGGACTTCCTCGACGTTCGTGGAGATGTGCTCGATCCCGTGCCGGTCGGCGATCTCGCGGAGCGCGTGCTCGCGGCGGCCGACGAGGATCGGTTCCGGCCACAGCACGGTGCCGTCGCCGAGGTCGAGACCGCCCTGCTCGCGCAGGGCGAGGATCGAGCGGACGAGGTGCTGGCGGTAGCCCATGCGTCCGGTCACGCCGTTCATGGCGATACGCACCGTCTTGCGTGTCACGTGTTTCCCTTCGTCCGCGTGCGTCTCAGCAACGCAGCAAGCGCTTTCTATACAGTCTGAAGCTAGCCTTTCAGCGGTGGTCTGTACAAGACCGTGATGGGGTCGAGTTGTTCGAGGGGGCGAACGACCGGGGTGATTGGCCTTATGGTCTGCTCGGCAAGGGGGCTTCCTTTGATCAGGCTGTGTACGACGGCGTACGACGAGATGCGCGACCGGAGGACGACGAGATGACGGTGACCCTGGCGGACGTGGCGGCCCGCGCCCAGGTCTCGCCCGCGACGGTGTCGCGCGTACTGAACGGCAACTACCCGGTGGCGGCGACCACACGCGAGCGGGTGCTGCGGGCGGTGGACGAGCTGGACTACGTCCTGAACGGGCCGGCGAGCGCCCTCGCGGCGGCCACGTCCGACCTGGTCGGCATCCTCGTCAACGACATCGCGGACCCGTTCTTCGGGATCATGGCGAGCGCGATCCAGGGCGAGATCGGCGGTCCGGGCGGGCGCGCGGGCGGCGAGCGGCTGGCTGTGACCTGCAACACCGGGGGGTCGCCGGAGCGCGAACTGACGTATCTGACCCTGCTGCAGCGGCAGCGGGCGGCGGCGGTGATCCTGACCGGCGGTGCCGTGGAGGACGTGCCGCACGCGGCGGCGGTGGCGGCGAAGCTGCGGAAGCTGGCGGACGCGGGGACCCGGGTGGTGCTGTGCGGGCGGCCGCCGGCGCCGGACACCGACGCGGTGGCGCTGACCTTCGACAACCGCGGCGGCGGCCGGCTCCTGACCGAGCACCTCATCGGGCTCGGGCACCGGCGGCTCGGCTACATCGCGGGGCCGGAGGAGCGGACGACCACCCGGCACCGGCTCGAAGGGCACCGGGCGGCGCTGGCCGCGGCCGGGATCGAGGAGGACCCGCGCTGGACCGTGCACGGACGGTACGACCGGCGGGCCGGGTACGAGGCGACGCTGGAGCTGCTGCGCCGGGACCCGACGCTCACGGCGGTGGTGGCGGCGAACGACTCCGTCGCGCTGGGCGCGTGCGCGGCGCTGCGGGAGTCGGGGCTGCGGATCCCGGCGGACGTGTCGGTGGCCGGCTTCGACGACCTGCCGTTCAGCATCGACGCGGTGCCTTCGCTGACGACGGTACGGCTGCCGTTGGCGGAGGCGGGGGCGCGGGCCGGCCGTATCGCCATGGGCCGCGAGGAGCCGCCGCCGGGCGGGATCGCCACGGTCCGCGGGGAGCTGATGGTGCGGGGCTCCTCGGGCGTGCCGCGAGCCTGATGTGCGATTACACGGCGGTCCGGGCACCGCGGTGAGGAGGTCGAGGGACGCGGCTCAGGTGCCCCCGAACATCCTCGCCGTCCCGAAGACGCGGACCGGCCGGCAGCGGTCGCCGCCGGCCGGCGGCCGCCGGGCAGGGCCCGCCCCGGGCCTCCGCCCCCGCGGACGGCCCTCACCCGGTCACCGCCTGCACGGCCACGGGGCCGGGGCCGTGCGGGTTCTGCGCGCACAGATCCGGGTGCCCGCGGCTCGGGCACCCGGATCCATCCTTTGATCTGCCGTCAGGCAGTGTCGGTCACAAGGGGCTGATCAGCGACCGCCGCCGCCACCGCCACCGCCGTGGCCGCCGCCACCGCCGCCGCCGTGGCCGCCGCCACCGCCGCCGCCGTAGCCGCCACCACCGTGACCGCCACCGCCGTAGCCACCGCCGCCATAGCCGCCACCGCCGTAGCCACCGCCGCCGTAGCCGCCACCACCGTGACCGCCACCACCGTGGCCGCCGTAGCCGCCATAGCCGTAGTCATCGTCGCCGCCCCACCAGCCGCCGCCGTAGCCGCCGTGGCCTCCGCCGTAACCTCCGCCGCCGCGGCCTCCGCCGCCGTAGCCGCCGCCACCATAGCCGCCGCCACCGTGGCCTCCGCCGCCGTAGCCGCCGCCACCGTGACCGCCACCGCCGCCTCCGCCGCCGTGGCCTCCGCCGCCACCGCCGCCTCCGCCGTGCTCCTGGTAGGTGACAACGTGGTCCGGTGCGGAGTGGGTGGCCGCGCTGGCAACGCCGGCTCCGGCCGCGAGCGCCAGGATCGGTGCCGAAATGGCAGCGATGGCGACTCTCCTGATCCGAGTGCTGTGCGCGCGCATGATTCGCCCCTCTCAGAGGGTGTGGTTGTGTTACCGACGGCCCGTCAGGGACCGCCTTGCGTGCACTCCAGAGCCTGCGCGCAGCTCTGAGCGCGTCCGCCGCCCGCGATGTCGGTTTCCGCACCGCCCCGGGCTCTCCGGCGGACCACGTCAACGCCCGAAGTTGAAACGGACATAAGTGACGTTCGTGTATAAACCTACGACTCGGATGCGACGAAGTCAAAAGCAGGACCAGGCCTAGGCAAAAAGAACAAGTAAAGCCTGCAGAGCCGCCGTTCGGGCCGACACCTTCCGGCCGGACAGGGGTCGGGATAGCCTCGGAGGACGGTATCTCTGACTCAGTCAACCATCGGGGCCCAGCCATGACCGTCCAGGACATCCGCGCCTTCAACCGCTTCTACACCAACCTCATCGGCGCCCTCGACTACGGCCGCCACCTCTACGCCCCGTACACCCTCACCGAGGCCCGCGTGCTGTACGAGCTCGCGCACTCCGCCGACACCGACGCGGCCGACCTGCGGTCGGATCTCGCGCTGGACGCCGGGTACTTGAGCCGGATCCTCAACAAGTTCGAGGAGGCCGGGCTGGTCGAGCGCTCCCCCTCGGAGAAGGACCCCCGGCGCCGGCGCGTGTCCCTCACCGCGGGCGGCCGGGCCGCCGCCGAGCTGCTCGACGAGCGGGCCCGGGACTCGGTCGGCTCGCTGCTGGGCGCCGTCGACCCCGGCCAGCGGCCGCGCCTCGCCGAGGCCATGCGCACCATCCGTACGATCCTCGGCGACGGGCACACCCCGGAGGGCGCCGGCGAGGTCGTCCTGCGCGAGCCGCACCCCGGCGACCTCGGCTGGATCGTGCAGCGCAACGCCGCGCTGTACGCGGCCGAGTACGGCTTCAACGCCGACTACGAGGGGCTGGTGGCCCGGATCGTCGCCGACTTCGCCGAGGACCACGACCCGCACCTGGAGCGGGTCTGGATCGCCGAGTGGGCCGGGCGGCCCATGGGCTGCGTGATGTGCGTACGGGACGACGCCCCCGGCACCGCACGGCTGCGGCTGCTGCTCGTCGAACCGGAGGCCCGGGGGCTCGGCATCGGCGACCGGCTGGTCGGCGCCGTGATCGAGTTCGCGCGCGGGGTCGGCTACCGCGACCTGGTCCTGTGGACCAACGACATCCTGTCCGCCGCCCGCCGCATCTACCAGCGGCACGGCTTCGTCCTCACCGCCGAGAAACCGCACCGCTCCTTCGGCAACGACCTGGTCGGCCAGGACTGGCGGCTGGACCTGCACGGGACCGGCGGCTGAGAAGTAGGTTGGTGGGTATGAGGTTCGCCTTCTCCACCCTCGGAGTTCCCGGTCTGCCGGTGACGGACGTGCTGGCGCTCGCCACGGCCCACGGCTACCACGGCGTAGAGCTGCGCGCCCACCCGGAGGAACCTGTGCATCCCGGCCTCGGCCCGGCCCAACGGGCCGATGTCGCCGCCGAGTTCAAGTCCTGCGGGGTCGAGGTCCTGGGCGTCGCCGGGTACGCGCGTGTCGCGGCGCCCGGCGCGGACGGCCCGGTCCTCGACGAGATGCGCGGGCTCCTCCAGCTGGCCCACGACCTGGGCGCGTCCTTCGTCCGGGTCTTCCCCGGCGCCGATCCCGCGCTGCCCGCGGCCGAGTCCGACGCGATCGCCGCCGGACGGCTGGGCACGGTCGCCGAGGACGCCTCCGCACTCGGTGTCCGGGTCCTGCTGGAGACCCATGACTCGCACCGCACCGGCGCCGACGCGATCCGCGTCCTCGGCCCGGTCGGCCACCGGCAGGTCGGCTCCCTCTGGGACGTGATGCACACCTGGCTGGGCGGCGAGCAGCCCGCCGAGAGCTACGCGGCCCTCGCGCCGTACCTCGGCTATGTCCAGGTCAAGGACATCGCCTCGGCCGAGGACACCACCCCGCTGCCGCTCGGCGCCGGGATCCTGCCGCTCTCCGAGTGCGTGGAGGTGCTGTCCCGGCACGGCTGGGACGGCTGGCTGTGCTGGGAGTACGAGAAACGCTGGTACGAGACGGCGGCCCCGCTGCCGGACCTGCTGGCGGGGGGCCGGGAGCATCTGGCACGGCTGCTCAACGAGTCGGCGTGAGGACGGGCCTCACACAGGCCGTGGCCGTACGGCGTCGTACCCCGCGATCCGCTCCGCCAGCCGCTGCCGGCACCCGGGCCACTCCGCCGCCGTGACCGAGAAGATCGCGGAGTCCCGCAGCCGGCCGTCCTCGCCCGGCGCCCAGGAGCGGGACCAGTTGCGCAGCACGCCCTCGAAGCGGGCGCCGGCGGCGGCGATGGCGGCACGGGAGCGCTCGTTGCGGGCGTCGGTCTTGAGGTCGACGCGGGCGACACCCCAGACCTCGAAGGCGTGCCGGAAGAGCAGGTACTTGGCCTCGGCGTTCATCCCGGTGCCCTGCGCGGAGCGGGCCAGCCAGGTGAACCCGATCTCCACCGCGTCCAGCCGGTCCTCACCGAGCCAGCTCCGGGGATCCCAGAACGCCGTCGCGCCGACGGCCCGCCCGGTCGCCGGGGACACCTGCGCGTACGGCGCGAGCCGTCCGGTCGCCGCACGGGCGAGCTGGGCGTCGATGTAGCCGCCGACCTCCCCGGCCCGGGGGACCCAGGTGAAGTCGTAGGTCCCGCGGTTCTCCTCCGCCGCCACCGCCAGATCGTCCGCGTGCCGGTGCTCCAGCGGCTCCAGGCGCACCAGCCCGCCCTCCAGCACCGGGCCTTGCAATATGTAGGTCACGCCCGGAGTCTCGCCGACCCGGTCACACGCCGTCGAACGAAATTCCCCACCCGGCGGCCAGCTCCCCGAACGCCTCGTGGAAGCCCGGGAACGTCTTCTTCACGCATCCGGGGTCGTCGAAGGAGATGCCGGGCGTGCGCAGGCCGGTCACCGCGAAGGACATCACGACGCGGTGGTCGCCGAAGGTCTTGATCTCGGCCGGGGCGGGGGTGCCGGGCCGGATCTCGATCCAGTCATCGCCCGTGCTGACCCCGACGCCCAGCCGGCGCAGGTTCTCCGCGCAGGCGTCGAGCCGGTCGCACTCCTTCACCCGGGTGTTGGCCACGTCCTCGATCCGGACCGGACCGTCCGCGAAGGGGGCGATCGCCGCGAGGGTCGGCATGGTGTCGGAGATGTCCCGCATGTTGACGGTCAGACCCCGGAGTCCGCCGGTGCCGCGGACGGTCGTACGGTCCTCGGCGATCTCCACGTCCGCGCCCATCCGCCGCAGCACGTCGACGAAGCCCAGGTCGCCCTGGAGCGCGCCGCGTCCGAGCCCCGGGACGGTGACCTCCTGCCCGGTCACCGCCGCCGCGGCGAAGAAGTAGCTCGCGGTGGAGGCGTCGGGCTCGATCGCGTAGGTCGTGGCCCGGTAGCCGCCGGCCGGGACGACGAAGACCTCGCCCTCCCGTGCCACCTCCACCCCGAACGACCGCATCATCGCGATCGTGATCTCCACGTACGGCGCCGAGACCAGGTCCGTCACCCGGATCCGCAGGCCCTTGCGGGTGAGCGGGCCGAGCAGCAGCAGCGCGGTCAGGAACTGCGAGGACTGCCCGGCGTCGAGCGTCACCTCGCCGCCCTCCACCCCGGCCGCCTCGATGCGCAGCGGGTGGTGCCCCTCCGCCGCCTCGTGGCGCAGGTCGACACCGAGATCGCGCAGGGCGCGGGTGAGCGGGGCGAGGGGGCGACGGCGCATCTGCTCGGAGGCGTCGAAGCGGTAGCTGCCGTGGCCGGCCGCGGCGAGGGTGGGCAGGAAGCGGGCGGTGGTGGCGCCGTCCCGGCAGTAGACCTCGGCCTCGGGCAGCGCGGGGCCCTGCGGGCGGCCGTCCACCTGCCAGGTGTCCGGGGTGCGGCCGACGCGGTAGCCGAGCCGGGCGAGGCCCTCGGCGAAGCCCTCGGTGTCGTCGGAGCGGAGGGGGCGGACGAGGGTGGTGACTCCGTCGGCGGCGGCCGCGAGGAAGAGGGCGCGGGCGGTGACGGACTTGGAACCGGGGATGTCGACAGCGGGCATGGACCGATGATCTCCGGTTTCTCGGGGGTGGGGGGACGTTTGTCCATGGGGTGGAACAAGTTGTTCGATGCGTGCGGGCCGGTGGGGGCTGGTCACGCAGTTCCCCGCGCCCCTGAAAGACGGGGCGCGCTTCACTCGCGTTCCTCAAAACCCACCGGCACCGAATTACGGAAATCCGCCCCCTGCCGGGAACCCACCCCTTCCTCCTCCCGTCCAAGGCCCAGGCTGTCGGAAGAGTCTCCGTGGTGTGGTGTCGGCCCTCGCTGCTGGCTGCGATCGCTGACCTACCCTCTCCGCCGCACCACGGCCGCCGGCCCGCCGCCATCGACGTGCCCCCCTCCAATGCGCCGATGGCGGCCCCTTTCCCGTTAACGTGCGTTTCAGCGGTTCCCCACCAAAAGGAGCGCATATGCCCTCCAGACGCACCGTTCTGGCCGCGACCGCGGGCGTCACCGCGGGACTGGCCGTCGGCGCCGGCGCGTACGCCCTCGGCTCCGACGACACGAAGCTCCGCTCCCTCATCTCCCGGATGAGCCTGGAGGAGAAGGTCGGCCAGCTGTTCGTGATGCGGTTCTACGGCCACTCGGCCACCGACCCGGACCAGGCCGACATCGACGCCAACCTCAAGGAGATCGGCGTCCGCACCGCCGCCGAGCTGATCGCGAAGTACCGGGTCGGCGGGATCATCTACTTCACCTGGACGCACAACACCCGCGATCCGCGGCAGATCGCCGACCTCTCCAACGGGATCCAGCGGGCGTCGCTGGCGCAGCCGCGCGGTCTGCCCGTGCTCATCGCCACCGACCAGGAGCACGGCGCCGTCTGCCGGATCGGCAGGCCCGCGGCCCTCTTCCCGGGCGCGATGGCGATCGGGGCGGGCGGCTCGCGTGCCGACGCCCGCACCGTGGGCCGGATCTCCGGCACGGAACTGCGGGCGATGGGCGTCCTCCAGGACTACTCCCCCGACGCCGACGTCAACGTGAACCCGGCCAACCCGATCATCGGCGTGCGGTCCTTCGGCGCCGATCCGGACGCGGCCGGCGCGCTGGTCGCCGCCGAGGTGGCGGGGTACCGGGCCGCAGGGGTCGCGGCGACCGCCAAGCACTTCCCGGGGCACGGCGACACCGCCGTGGACAGCCACACCGGTTTCCCGGTCATCACCCACAGCCGGGAGCTGTGGGAGAAGCTGGACGCGGTGCCGTTCCGGGCGGCGGTCGAGGCCGGCGTCGACTCGGTCATGACCGCGCACATCCAGTTCCCGGCCCTGGACGGCTCCGGTGACCCGGCCACCCTCTCCCACCCCGTCGTCACCGGCATCCTGCGCGGCGAACTCGGCTACGACGGGGTCGTGGTGACCGACTCGCTCGGCATGGCGGGCGTACGGACCAAGTACGGCGACGACCGCGTGCCCGTGCTCGCCCTCAAGGCCGGCGTCGACCAGCTTCTCGACCCGCCCGCCCCGGACGTCGCCTGGAACGCCGTCCTGAAGGCCGTACAGGGCGGGGAGCTGACCGAGTCCCGGCTGGACGAATCGATCCTCCGGATCCTGCGGCTGAAGTCCCGGCTGGGGCTGCTGGACCGGCCGTACGTCCAGGCCAAGGACGTCGGCCGGGTGGTCGGCACGGCGCAGCACCTCGCCGCCGCCGACCGTATCGCCGAGCGGACGACGACCCTGCTGGTGAACGAGGGCGGCCTGCTCCCCCTCTCCCGCCGTACCCACGGCAAGGTGCTGGTCGTCGGCGCCGACCCGGCCTCCCCGTCCGGCACGACGGGCCCGCCCACCGGCGTGCTCGCCGCCGCCCTCACCGAACTCGGCTTCTCCGCGAGCGCGTTGTCCACCGGTACGGAACCCTCCGCCGAGGCCGTGGACAAGGCGGTCGCGGCGGCGCGGGGGGTGGACGCGGTCGTCGTCGGCACGTACAACGTGACGGCGGGCAGCGGACAGCAGCGGCTCGTGGAGCAACTCCTCGCCACCGGGCGGCCGGTGGTGGCGGTGGCCGTGCGCAATCCGTACGACGTGGCCCAACTGCCCGCCGTCAAGGCCTTCCTGGCCTCGTACTCCTGGACCGACGTCGAACTGCGTGCCGCCGCCCGGGTGATCGCGGGCCGGGTCGCGCCGCGCGGAAAGCTGCCGGTGCCGGTGCAGCGGGCGGACGTTCCGGCGCAGGTGCTGTACCCCATCGGTCATGGGCTGACGTACTAGACGTACGTAACGGACCGGGCGTAACACCCTCAATGGGCGGAAAGCCTCCCGCACAGCTGGCGTGGACCGTGGTCGCGGGCCACGCTGGCTGAGGGGCCGGCCCGGGGGGATTGGCATGCGAGCGAGACGTTCTGTGAGGGTGCCGCTGGCGCTCGCGGCCGCCCTGCTGCTCGCCGGATGCCGGCTGACCTCGTCCGGGGAGCCGGCGGGCAGCGCCCGGTCGACGGCGGATCCGCCGGTGTCCGGGTACGGCGAGCGGTTCCTCGCGGTCGACGAGTGCAGCTCCTTCGGGACCGCCGGCTTCACCGAGGTGCCCTGCACCAGCGAACGGGCGGCGGCCCGGGTCGTGGCCCGGTACGACGGCAGCATCGCCGACGGGCCGCTGTGCCCGGGTACCACCGACTTCGTGCTGCACATCAGCGCCCAGCGCACCGGTGGCGGGACCGGTGCCGGAACGATCCCGCGGGGCTACGCCTGTATGCGCAACCTGGAGCCGCCGCACCCCGGCGATCCCGGTGGGGGCGGTGGGCCACGCACCATCGTCGGCGACTGTGTGTACGGCTCGGGCCGCGGCCAGGTCCGCGAGACCGCCTGCGACGGCTCGGGGAAGCGGAAACCGCAGTACAAGGTGGTACGGGCGGTGACCTCCCGGGCCGGCTGCCCGGCGTCGACGGCCCTGTACGTCCAGCTCGGCGGGGAACGGCCGGTGGGCTGCGCCCGCCCGGTGTGAACGTCCGAAGTCAGCCCCGGCCCGATCCGCGCCTCAGCACAGGATCCAGCCCGAGCTCACCGAACTGCGCCCCACCGAGCCCTTCACCCACACACACCGGTGCCCGGCGTGCACCGTCACCGGACCCGCGCGATGGCGGAACTGACCCTTGTCGACGACCGGGCGGTTGCCGCGGGCCTGGATGCTGACGGACATGGCGCGCTGGGCGTCGGAGCCGCCGGCAATGGTCATCGCACAGACATAGCCGCCCTGCCGGTAGACGTGCACGACGCCGGTGGCGAAGGGCATCGTCCACACCTCGCGCCCGGCGCAGCTGCCGGCCGTGGCGGCCTGGGCCTCGGCCGGTGCCGCGAGGGCGAGCGCCCCGGAGGCGGCCAGCGCGGCCGCGCCGAGCGCCAGCCACCGACGTACAGGGCCACTGTCCACAGTCGTCCCCTCCCGTACCGCAGTTGTGCACCATCCATGGACGTACTGATGTACGGACGCAGAACGTATGTCGGATGGTTGCACGACCGTCAGCGAGACCGGACAGGCGGGAGTTGCTCCTCACCGCCGTCCGCACGGCCGACCGCCGAGCCGGGTCCCTCAGCCGGCCACGCCCACCGGCTCCTCCGGCTCCTCGGCCTGGCCGATGAAGGTGCGCCACAGCTCGGCGTACCGGCCGTCGCGGGCCAGCAGCTCGTCGTGCGTGCCGTCCTCCACGACCCGGCCGTGGTCCATGACCACGACCCGGTCGGCGCGGGCGGCCGTGGTGAGCCGGTGGGCGACCACGAGCGTCGTACGGCGGCCCGCGAGGCGGTCGGTGGCCAGGTTGACCTGGGCCTCCGTCGCCAGGTCCAGGGCCGCCGTCGCCTCGTCGAGGAGGAGGACGTCGGGGTCGACGAGTTCGGCGCGGGCGAGGGCGATCAGCTGGCGCTGGCCCGCCGAGAGGTTGCGGCCGCGCTCGGCCACCTCGTGGAGGTAGCCGCCGTCGAGGGTGGCGATCATCTCGTGGGCGCCGACCGTGCGGGCCGCCGCCTCCACCTCGGCGTCGGTGGCCTCCGGCCGCCCGTAGGCGATGGCGTCCCGGACGGTCCCCGGGAAGAGGTACGCCTCCTGCGGGACGACCCCGAGCCGGTGCCGGTACTCGGTGAGTTCGAGGGTGCGCAGATCGGTGCCGTCGACCGTGACCCGGCCGCCCGTCGGGTCGTAGAACCGCGCGACCAGCTTGACGAGGGTCGACTTCCCGGCACCCGTCTCGCCGACGAAGGCGACCGTCTGCCCGGCCGGGATGGCCAGGTCGATGCCGCCCAGGGCCTCCTCGTCGTTGCCGTACGCGAAGTGCACGTCCTCGAAGGCGATCTCGCCGCGCAGGGACGGGACCTCGCGGGGCCGGTCGGCGGCCTGCGTCGACGTCGGCTCGCGCAGCAGCTCCTGGATGCGGCCCAGCGAGACGGTCGCCTGCTGGTAGCCGTCGAAGACCTGGGAGAGCTGCTGGACGGGCGCGAAGAACAGGTCGATGTAGAGGAGGTACGCGACCAGTGCGCCGGTGGTGAGGGTGGCCGCCTCGACCCGGTGCGCACCCGCGATCAGGACGCTCGCCGCGGCGACCGAGGACAGCAGCTGGACGAACGGGAAGTAGACCGATATCAGCCACTGGCCCCGGATACGGGCCTTGCGGTAGCTCTCGCTGCGCTCAGCGAAGCGCCGGGAGCCGTCCCGCTCCCGGCGGAAGGCCTGCACGATCCGGAGCCCCGACACCGACTCCTGGAGGTCGGCGTTGACCACCGACACCCGCTCCCGGGCGAGCTCGTACGCCTTCACGCTGGCCCGGCGGAAGAAGAAGGTCGCGACGATCAGCGGGGGCAGGGTGGTGAAGACGACGAGCGCGAGCTGTACGTCGATCACCAGCAGGACGACCATGATGCCGAAGAAGGTGACGACCGAGACGAAGGCGGTGACCAGCCCCGTCTGCAGGAAGGTCGAGAGGGCGTCGACGTCGGTCGTCATCCTCGTCATGATCCGGCCGGTCAGCTCCCGCTCGTAGTAGTCGAGTCCGAGCCGCTGGAGCTGGGCGAAGATCTTCAGGCGCAGCGAGTAGAGGACCCGCTCGCCGGTGCGGCCGGTCATCCGGGTCTCGCCGATCTGCGCCGCCCACTGGGCGAACACCGCGACCAGCGCCAGCAGCGAGGCCGCCCAGACCGCGCCGAGCGCCATCCTGCTGACGCCCTGGTCGATGCCGTGCCGGATCAGGATCGGCAGGAGCAGGCCCATGCCGGCGTCGACGGCGACCAGGCCGAGGCTGGCGAGGAGGGGCGGCCCGAAGCCGCGCAGCAGGCGGCGCAGGCCGTAGGAGTCCTCGGGGCGTACGGCACGCGCCTCGTCGATGTCGGGGGTGTCGGTGGCCGGGGGCAGCGCGTCGACCTGGGCGAGCAGTTCCGGGGTGGCCGGGGTGCCGGAGAGGGCAGGGTCCCGGGGGGTGCGGTCACCGCTCCACAGCCGCGGGGTCACCCCGCGCTCGGCGTCGAACTCGGCGTCCAGCTCGTCGCGTACGGACGTGTCCTCGCGCGGGACGGCGGGCAGCGCGTGTCCCGGGGAGACCCCACCGAGCTCGTCGGGGTCGGTGAGCAGCCGCCGGTACAGGGCGGACCGCTCCTGGAGTTCGTCGTGGGTGCCGATGTCGGCGAGCCGGCCGCCGTCGAGGACGGCGATGCGGTCGGCGAGGTTGAGGGTGGAGCGGCGGTGCGCGATGAGCAGGGTCGTACGGCCCTGCATGACGTGTTTGAGCGCCTCGTGGATCTCGTGCTCGACACGGGCGTCGACGGCCGAGGTGGCGTCGTCGAGGACGAGCAGGCGGGGGTCGGTGAGCAGGGCGCGGGCGAGGGCGACACGCTGGCGCTGGCCGCCGGAGAGGGTGAGGCCGTGTTCGCCGACGGTGGTGTCGTAGCCGTCGGGCAGCTCGGAGATGAAGCGGTCGGCCTGGGCGGCGCGGGCGGCGGCGAGGATCTCGTCCTCGGTCGCGTCCGGGCGGCCGTAGGCGATGTTGTTCCGGACCGTGTCCGAGAAGAGGAACGAGTCCTCGGGGACCAGGCCGATCGCGGCGCGCAGCGAGTCGAGCGTCAGCTCGCGCACGTCGTGGCCGCCGATCAGGACGGCGCCGTGGGTGACGTCGTAGAAGCGGGGCAGCAGCAGGGAGACCGTGGACTTGCCGGAGCCGGAGGAGCCGACGACGGCGAGGGTCTCGCCCGGCCGTATCTCGAAGCTCAGCCCGGTCAGAACCGGGCGGGTTTTGCCGGGGGCGCGGTCGTACCCGAAGGACACGTCGTCGAACTCGACCGTCGCGGGTGCGTCGGCGGGCAGGACCTTGGTGCCCTCCTCCATGGTCGGGCGGGTGTCGATCAGCTCCAGGACGCGCTCGGTGCCGGCGCGGGCCTGCTGGCCGACGGTGAGGACCACGGCGAGCATCCGGACCGGGCCGACCAGCTGGGCGAGGTAGGAGGAGAAGGCGACGAAGGTGCCGAGGGTGATGTGGCCGCGGACGGCCAGCCAGCCGCCCAGCGCCAGCATGGCGACCTGTCCGAGGGCCGGGACGGCCTGCAGTGCCGGGGTGAACCTGCTGTTCAGCCGTATCGTCCGCAGCCGCCCGGCGAACAGCTTCCGCCCGACCTCCCGCAGCTTCCCGGTCTCCTGCTCCTCCTGCCCGAACCCCTTGACCACCCGCACACCGCTCACGGCGCCGTCGACCACGCCGGCGACCGCGGCGGCCTGGGCCTGGGCGTACCAGGTGGCCGGGTGGAGCTTGCTGCGGCTGCGCTTGGCGATCCAGTACAGGGCCGGGGCGACGGCGAGGGCGACCAGGGTGAGCGGCGGCGACAGCCAGGCCATGATCGCGAGGGAGAGCAGGAAGAGGAGGACGTTGCCGATGGTCATCGGCAGCATGAAGAGGAGCCCCTGGATGAGCTGGAGGTCGCTGGTGGCCCGGCCGACCACCTGGCCCGTGGACAGCTCGTCCTGGCGCCGTCCGTCGAGCCGGACGATGGTGTCGTACATCTCCGTCCGCAGGTCCTGCTGGACGTCGAGGGCGAGCCGGCCGCCGTAGTAGCGGCGGACGTAGGTGGCGGCGTAGACGAGGACGGCGGCCGCGATCAGGGCGCCGGCCCACGGCCCCATGGACCGGCTGTGGTCGCCGATCACATCGTCGATGATCACCTTGGTGACGAGGGGCACGACGGCCAGTACGGCCATGCCGGCCAGCGAGGAGCCGAGCGCCAGCACGACGTCCCTGGGGTGCCGCCAGGCATACCCCGCCAGCCTGCGCGCCCAGCCCTGCTGCTCCCCCTGTTGCGCTGCCACGCGGTAGCCCTCCGTTCGCCCTGGTCTTCCGCATGGTCACAACACGAACGGAACCGGATTTCATCCCTCCGCAACAAAACTCGGCCGGAGGTCGGAGGGGTCGGTCCCGGGACCTAGGGCCCGGGGCGGCCGCGGATCAGGCCCTGGCCGCCAGTTCGACGAGGTACCGGGTCAGGCCGAACGCGCCTTCCCGGTGGACTCCAGTACCGCGGTCAGAAAGCGGCGTACCGTCTCCAGCTCGTCCGCCTCGAACCCCTCCGCGGCCACCACCACCTCGCCGATCACCGGTCCGAAGAAGGCCCAGCCGAGTTCCATGGCCTTCTCCTCCACCTCCAGGAACACGCGGCGCCGGTCGGCCGTGTCCCTGCTGCGCCGGACCAGTCCGAGCCGCTCCAGCCGGTCCACGAGGGCGGTGGTCCCGGCGGAGTTCAGGCGCAGTTGCCCGCCGAGCCACCCGGGCGTGGCACGGGTACCGGCCCGCGCCGCGTCCAGCAGGTGGATCAGCGCCCGCACATCCGTGGGATGCAGCCCGCGACGCGCGGCGAACTCGGCGCCGAGCAGGTCGAACTCCACGGTGACCGCGCGCAGCAGGTGAACCAGCCGCATCGCCGGGCTCTGCTCGTCCATGCACCCTCCTCGGGCCCCGCGGATGCTTCGGATCCGCGCAGTAATATCTCGCTCATCGAGATTATCGCTCGGCGAGAGGAATGCCCGTGTCCTTGCCCGCCTTCGACCGCGCCTACGACGAGCTTCGCGCCCGCTGGCCCGAGTCCACCGAGGAGCGAGACGTCGCCACGCCCTACGGACCCACCCGGGTCCATGTGTACGGCCCGGCGGGCGGCAGCCCGCTGGTACTGCTGCCCGGCGGCTCCTCCACCGGCCTGGTCTGGTTCGCCAACGCACCCGCCCTCGGCGAGCGACACCGCGTCCATGCGGTCGATCTGCTGGGCGACGCCGGCCGTACCGAACGCAGGGGCACCCCGTTGAGGAGCGCCGACGATCTCATGGCCTGGCTGGATGCGCTGCTGGACGGGCTCGGGCTCGCCCGCACCCAGCTGTGCGGCCACTCGTACGGCGCCTGGCTGGCCGTCCGGTACGCACTGCACGCTCCCCAGCGGATCGACCGCCTCGCGCTCGTCGACCCCACCCAGGTCTTCGCCGGGTTCCGCCCCGGCTACCTGATACGCGCGCTGCCCACCCTGATCCGCCCGAGCGAGGCCCGCGCCAGCGCCTTCCTGGCCTGGGAGACGGCGGGCACCAACCCGGACGAGACCTGGCAGCGCCTCTACGCGCTGGCCACCGCCACTCCCGGCCGCAAGATCGTCGCCGGCGGCCGCCCCCGGACCGCCGACCTCCGTATGCCGGTCCTGGTCCTGCTCGCGGAGCACAGTCGCGCCCACCACGCCGTCAAGGTCGCCGACAGGGCCCGCCGGACACTCCCGCAGGCCGAGGTGGCACTGCTCCCCCGGGCCACCCACCACTCCCTGCCCCTCACCGCACCGGAGCAGCTGAACGACCGGCTGTTGGACTTCCTGGACCGACAGTGAGCGCGGAAGTCCCCCGCACCCCGAAGGAGCGCCGGGGGACCCCCGGCCGAAGGCTGGGGGACGTACTGCGCGACCAGCCACGACGGCGCCGCAGACGACCGACGGCGCGGCGCGGCACGGCACGTTCCGCGGAGCGGAGCGCTCAGCCGATACGGGCCCCCGTGCCGGCCACCCGGACGCGCGGGTCGCCCTGGTGCAGGGTCACCGTGAGTTCGCCGGGGCGGCCCAGGTCCTCGCCCTGGTGGAGGGTGAGGACGGCGGCCTCGGGGACCAGGCCCAGCTCGCGGACGTACGCGCCGAACGCCGCGGCCGCCGCGCCGGTCGCCGGGTCCTCGACGACCCCGCCGACGGGGAACGGGTCACGGACGTGGAAGACGGTGGCTGACTCCCGCCACACCAACTGGACCGTGGTGAGGTCCAGTCGGTGCATGAGGGCTTCGAGGCCCGCGAAGTCGTAGGCGAGGTCGGCGAGTCGGGCGCGGGTCGCCGCCGCGAGCACGAGGTGGCGGGCACCGGCGAACGCGATCCGGGGCGGGAAGGCCGGGTCGAGGTCGGCGGCCGGCCAGTCGAGCGCGGCCAGCGCCTCCGCGAGGTCCGCCTCGGCGATCTCCTCGACGTGCGGCTCGACACTGGTGAGCGTGGCCGTGACCGTCCCGCCCTCCTCGGCCACCACCACCGGAACGGTGCCCGCGCGCGTCGCGAACACCAGCTCCCCGGGGCCGATCCGCTCGGCGAGCGCGACGGCGGTCGCCACGGTGGCGTGCCCGCAGAACGGCACCTCGGCCTTCGGGCTGAAGTAACGGATGGTGTACGCCCGTCCGTCCGCGCCGCCGAGGCCCTCCGGCGGCGCGGTGAGGAACGCGGACTCCGAGTATCCGAGGTCGGCGGCGATGGCCAGCATGTCGTCGTCGTCCAGACCGGCTGCGTCCAGTACGACACCGGCGGGGTTGCCGCCTTCGGGGACACCGGAGAAAGCGGTGTAGCGCAGCACCTCGGGCCGTGGCAGGTTCGTCGTCATACTCGCGGTAACGAGGGGCGGGGCCGCGGGTGTTCCCGGTGACGGCTGGCAAATGACTCGTCAAAATCACCAACACTCGTACAACCTTTCAGGCGAACTGGTGAGTCATTCCGGGCATGACTCACCGGATACCCAGACGCGCCAGAGCGCTGGCAGCGGTCGTCGGCGGGGCCGCGCTCGCCGCGGGCGTGGCCGCCGCGCCCGCCTCCGCCGCCACGCCGACCGTCAGCTGTACGTCCGCGAAGGCAGCCCTCGCCGCGAAGTTGAAGACGGACATCACGGCGGCCCTGGCGAACCGCAAGGGAACCGTCGCCGTCGGACTGTACGACCGGTCGACGAAGACGACCTGCACGCTCCGCTCCACCACGCACTACGACTCGGCCAGCACGGTCAAGGTGACCGTCCTCGCCACGCTGCTGTGGGACGCGAAGAAGCACAACCGCTACCTCACGACCACCGAGCAGTCGCTCGCCAAGGCCATGATCACCAAGTCCGACAACGACGCGACCTCGAAACTGTGGAAGCAGCTCGGCCTGACGAAGATCAAGGGCTTCCTGGCCGCCGCCGGGATGACCCAGACGACCCCGGGCGCGAACAACTACTGGGGGCTGACCCAGATCGACGTGCACGACGAGCAGAAGCTGCTCGCGCTCGTCACCGCCAAGAACACCGTGCTGAGCGACAATTCACGGGCCTACATCCTCAAGCTGATGGGGCAGGTCATCTCGTCCCAGCGGTGGGGCACTCCGTACGGCGTCCCGTCCGGCGTCTCGGTGCACGTCAAGAACGGCTGGCTGCAGCGCTCCACGCACGGCTGGCGGGTGCACAGCCTCGGCACCTTCAGCGGCGGCGGGCACGACTACCAGATGACCGTGCTGACCCAGGACAACAGCACGATGCAGTACGGCATCAACACGATCCAGGCCGTCGCGAAGGTCGTCCACAAGGACCTCGCCGCGAGCTGAGCCTTCATGAACGGGCCGCCCGCCCGTCACCGTCGCGTCCTACGGTGACCTGCATGCGCCTGCGAACCGTACTCGCCACCGTCACCGCCGGCCTGGCGGCGGCCACCTGTCTGTCCGCCGCCGGGGCCGCCGACGCGGTCACCGCCGACACGGCCACGGCCAACGCCTGTTCGTCCTCGGTCTCCATCGACGGCTTCTCCGACGCCCTCGACAAGACGACCTTCGGCGGATACTTCGTCGGCAACCTCTCCGCGCTCGCCGTGGACAAGGACGGCTCCCTCGCCGCCCTCGCCGACCGGTCCTACCTCTTCGACCTGGACGCGAAGACGCTCGCGCCGAAGTCGGTCGTGGGACTCGCCGACGAGAAGGGCGCGGCGCTCGACTCCGAGGGCCTGGCCGTGGACCGGGACGGCACCCGGCTCGTCACCTCCGAGACCGAACCGTCCGTCCGCCGCTACTCGGTGGACGGCAGGATCCTGGACCGGCTCCCGGTGCCGGCCTCGCTGCTGGTGTCCCCCGCCGGACGGGCGACGGGCAACCAGACCTTCGAGGGCCTGACCCTCCTGAACGGCGGCCGCACCCTGCTGGCCTCCATGGAGGACGCGATCTCCGGCGACACCCCCGGAATCGTCCGCTTCCAGACCTGGCAGCGCGGCAAGGGCGACCACTTCAGGCTGTCGGCCCAGTACGCCTACCGCACCGACGACCCGGCCCTCGGCGTCCCCGAGGTGCAGGCGCTGCCCGACGGCCGGCTGCTCGTCCTGGAGCGCGGCTTCACCTCCGGCGTCGGCAACACCGTCCGGCTCTTCCTGGCCGACCCGCAGCACGCCACGGACACCAGCGGCATCGAGAACCTGACGGGCCAGTCGGGCGTCCACCTGATCAGGAAGACGCTGCTCACGGACATCGCGACCTGCCCGTCCCTGGGCGCCACGGCCAGGCAGCCGCAGCCCAACCCGCTCCTCGACAACATCGAGGGCATGGTGGTCACGGGCCGCGAGAAGGGCCGTTACAAGGTCCTCCTGGTCAGCGACGACAACCAGAACGCCGCCCAGACGACCCGCTTCTACCGGCTGTCGGTCCGCGTGCGCTGACCGGCCGGCACACCGCCGGGGGCCGCTCCCGCCATGGGCGGAAGCGGCCCCCGGGGCCATGCTCGCCACACGGCTAGCGGACGTCCACGTAGTCGCCGGTCGCGGTGGACGGCGCGGTCGACGCCGTGCCCGCGAAGACGTAGCGGAACCAGCCGTCGCGGGAGGCGGTGACCGTCGTCCTCAGGTTGCCTGTCGAGTTGGTCCTGACGGTCTTCACCGTGGTGTAGGTGCTGCTGCCCTTCTTGCGGAACTGCAGCTTCACCGGCTGGCCGGCATAGCCGTGGTTCTTGTTGTCGTCCCAACTGGCCCGGGAGAGCTTGCCGGTGACCGTGATGGCCTTGCCCTTCTTCACCGGCTCCGGCGAGGCGTCGACCGTCAGCGACGACTGGCGCTGCACCTTGAACGTGGCGGCCGCGTCCCGGTGGATGTAGTCGTGGTCGTTGGCGGTGACCAGCGTGCGGAGGTTCCAGGTGGCCGCCGCGCTGTTGCCGACGAAGCCCACCGCCGCCTGCGGGTCGAACGTCAGCGTGCCCGTGCAGGTCGACGTGGTGGCGCTCACCTTGACACAGGTGATGTCGCCGTCGTCGTACCAGATCTGCGCGAAGTTCGGGTTCGGGCCGACGGCGTAGATGTACGAGGTCTCGGCGATGCCCGAATCGTCCGAGGCGGTCACGGAGACCTTGGCGGTCACCGCCCTGGTGGTACCGACCACGACCGGCTTGCCGCCGTTGACGACGACCTTGTCGATCGTGATGTTGCCCGCTCCGCCGTCGGCCGCCTGGGCGACGGTGGCACCGGTCGCCGTGGCGACGAGTGCGGCGCTGGTGCCGAGCAGGGCGAGGCGCGTGGTCGCGCGCATGGACATTCCCCCCGGAAGTCTCTGATCGAGCGGTCTGATCGATCACAGGGACCCTATAGCTTTGGCCAAGGAATCACCATGTGATTATCGGCGGGAGCGGCGTGACGGTCGGCGGAAGCGGCCCCGGGGCCCTTCTTACCGACATCTCATCCACACACAGGCTGCTCCCAGGATCAGCACAGCGCTCCCTCATGGCGCCGCTGCATGTTGGGATGGTGACATCTGCCACCGATCCCACCCCCCACACGACCGTGTCCCCCGACTGGGCCCCGCCCACGGCGACCCCCGCGGGCACCCTGCCGGACAGGGCACCGCGCTGGTCGCTGCCCGCATTGATCGCGATCCTGATCCTGGCGGCGGTGCTCTACTCCTGGAACCTCACCGGTTCCAGCATGAACACCTTCTACAGCGGAGCCATCTGGGCCGGCACGAAGAGCTGGAAGGCCTGGTTCTTCGGATCGCTCGACCCGGGGAACTTCCTGACCGTCGACAAGCCGCCGTTCGCGACCATGGTCATGAGCCTGTCGAGCCGGATCTTCGGCTTCGGCACGTGGCAGATGATGGCACCGCAGGTCGTGGCCGCCCTCGCCACGATCTGGATCCTGCACTCCACCGTGAAGCGGGTGTGGGGCCACGGCGCGGCGACCGTCGCCGCGCTGGTGCTGGCGCTGACCCCGATCACCGTCGCCATCAACCGCGACAACAACCCCGACACCCTGCTGGTCTTCCTCATGGTGTCGGGCGCGGCGCTCGCGTTCCGGGCGACCCGTGACGAGAAGCTGCTGTCGTTGCTCGGCTCGGCCGCGTGCTTCGGTCTCGCCTTCAACACCAAGCTGCTCGCGGGCTGGATCGCGCTCCCGGCCGTCTTCGCGCTCTACCTCTACGCGTCGAAGGCGTCGTGGGCGAAGCGGGCCGTCAACCTCGCTCTCGCCGCGGTCGTCCTGGCCGTCTCCAGCTTCTGGTGGGCGATCGCCGTCTCCCTGGTCCCGGCCTCCGACCGCCCGTACATCGGCGGCTCGACGGACGGCTCCGCCTGGGACCTGATCATGGGTTACGACGGTCTCGGCCGCGTCTTCGGCGGCGAGGGCAACGGCGGAGGCGGCGGTGGCGGAGGCGGCGGCTTCTCCGGCTCCTCGGGCCTCGGCCGGATGTTCAACGACATCCTCGGCGGCCAGATCTCCTGGCTGCTCCCCTTCTCGGCCATCGCGCTCATCGGCGGCCTGGTGCTGTGCGGGCGCGCCCCGCGCACCGACCTGAGGCGCATGGCGCTGGTCCTCTGGGGCGGCTGGACCCTGCTCCACTACGTGATCTTCGCGACCGCGCAGGGCACCATGCACCCGTACTACACGACCGCGCTCGCCCCCGGCATCGCGGTGCTGTGCGCCGGCGGTGGTGTGATGCTGCTGGACGCGTTCCGCAACGACAAGCGGTGGATCTGGGTCCTCCCGGCCGCCTTCGGCGTCACCGGTATCTGGGCGATCGTCCTGCTCCGTCGCGCGTCGAGCTGGAACACCTGGCTGTGGCCGACGATCGGCGTGCTGACCGTGGCCGGCATCGTGGGCATGATCCTGTTCCGCTCGGGTAACCGGGCCCGGCTGCTGACGGCCTCGCTGGCGGCGGCCGTGGTCGCGGCCCTGGCGGGTCCGACGGCGTACGCCGCCTCGCCCGCCTTCGGTTCCTCCAGCGGCATGATGGGCGGCACCAACCCGACGGCCGGCCCCTCCACGGGCAACGGCATGGGCGGCGGCCCCGGCGGGGGCGGCGGCAACCGGAGCGGCGGCTTCCCGGGCGGCGGCGAGATGCCGGGCGGCACCCAGCAGGGCGGCGGCCAGAACAGCCAGGCCGGCGGCGAGATGGGCGGCGGCTTCCCGGGCGGTACCAACGGCGAGGCCCCGGGCGGCGGCATGACCGGCCAGGCTCCCGGCGGCACGGGCACCGGCACCGGCGGCGGCCAGATGACGCCCGGCGGCGGCACCGGCGAACTCCCGAGCGGCGGCACCGGAAGCGGTGAACTGCCCGGCGGCACCGGCGAGATGCCCGGCGGCACCGGCTCCGGCAGCACGCGCGGCGGCTTCGGCGGCGGCATGGGCGGCGGCGGCATGGGCGGCGGTGTCTCCAGCGACCTGATCGCCTACCTCAAGAAGCACATGGACGGCGCCACCTGGCTGCTGGCCGTCTCCAACTCCCAGTCCGCGGCGCAGATCGAGCTGAGCACGCAGGAGCCCGTGATCTCCATGTGGGGCTTCACCGGATCCGACGACGCGATGACCGTCGCCAAGCTGAAGGAACTGGTGAAGGCGGGCAAGCTGCACTACATCCAGGTCGGCGGCGGGATGGGCGGCGGCATGGGCGGCAACAACTCCGTCAGCTCCGCGGTGACCGCGTGGGTGGAGAAGCACGGCACGGCGGTCAAGGAGAGCGCGTACAGCAAGAGCACGACGAGCGGCTCGACTTCGAACTCGACCTCGAAGTCCAAGTCGAACTCGACGTCCTCGAAGTCCTCGGACTCCTCCTCGCAGAGCAGCACTTCGTCGCTCTACCGGCTGGACCCGTCGGACGTGAGCTGACGTAGTCCCACCCTCGCAGAGGCCCCCGACCACTCGGTCGGGGGCCTCATTTTACGTCCCGTTTACCTGAATGTCCTCATGTTCATGTCACCCTCCTTCTTGCCGCCTCATCAACCCGCGTAGATGGGAAACTCTTTATGCTGGCGACACGCATCCGGCGCTGGAAGTCGGTGGCCCTGACGACCACCGCCGTCATGGTCGGCCTGACCGCCCCGGCGCTGACGGCGACTCCGGCCGCCGCCACGACGACCGCGTACGACTCGACGTACTACAAGAACGCGATCGGCAAGACGGGTACGAGCCTCAAGTCGTCCCTGCACACGATCATCAGCTCGAACGTCACGAAGCTGTCGTACTCGGCTCTCTGGGACGCCCTGAAGAAGACCGACCAGGACCCGAACAACAGCAGCAACGTGATCCTGCTGTACTCGGGCATCTCGCGCAGCAAGTCCCTCAACGGCGGTGACAGCGGCGACTGGAACCGTGAGCACGTGTGGGCGATCTCGCACGGCGACCTCACCACGTCCACCGGCCCGGGCACGGACCTGCACCACATCCGTCCCGAGGACGTGGCGGTCAACGGCAAGCGCGGCAACCTCGACTTCGACGAGGGCGGCTCCACCTTCACCAACAGCGGTGGCAGCAAGGTCGACTCGGACTCCTTCGAGCCCCGCGACGCGGTCAAGGGCGATGTGGCCCGCATGATCCTCTACATGGCCGTGCGCTACGAGGGCGACGACGGCTTCGCGAACCTGGAGCCCGACGACAAGGTCAACAACGGCTCCAACCCGTACATCGGCAAGCTCTCGGTCCTCAAGCAGTGGAACGACGAGGACCCGCCGGACTCCTTCGAGGAGAACCGCAACCAGGTCATCTACGACACCTACCAGCACAACCGGAACCCGTTCATCGACCACCCGGAGTGGGTCGACGCGATCTGGTAGGCGGGCCGGTCGTACTACTTCCCTCACACAGGTGAAGTCGATCTTGGTCTCGGGCGTGTCCGAGTGATCGCCCAGGAGCATGGGGACACCCCGGCGGTTCCGCCGGGGTGTCCCCAACTCCCTTTTCCGGAGAGCCCCGTGAAGCTTCGCACCTGGTCCCTCGGCGCCGTCCTCGCGCTGACCGCACTCGTCGTCCCCGTGCAGAGCGCCTCCGCACACGCGGCCGCCGCGCCCTCCTGTCCCGACGGCTCGGTGTGCTTCTGGAGCGGTGAGGGCTTCGGCGGGGACTACTGGGAGTGGACGGCCCGCAGCGGCTACCGCGACCTGCCGCCGAACCTCCACGACAACGTCGGTTCCTTCGTCGCCGCCACCCGCGCCTGCTTCGTCAACTGGGACCCCCAGGAGAAGCGCGACGTCTACAACGGCGACTGGCGCTCCCAGTACGGCGGCGACTTCGGCGGCCGCATGGACGGGGTGAGCCCGGGGGGCTGCTGATCGCCTCGTATGCCACGCTTCCTGTCATGGCTGAGGCGGACGACAACCGGCGATACATCTCCCTGGACCCGGACGGCACGGGCTCGGGCCGAGGCTGGATGTTCGTCGTGGTCGCCGCCTTCCACCTCTACGGCTCCGCGAACCAGGACGATCTCTACCCCGCGCGCCTCGCCCTCGACGAGACCCGCCTCGCCGATGTCGACGAGGCGTGGGTCCCGGTCGTGACGCCCGACGGGCCTGGCGTGCTCGTGTGGGAGAACTCCGACTGAGCCGGTCAGCCCAGATGCGTCGGCGCGAACATCCGTAGCAGGGCCGGGAGTACGACCACGGAGGGGCCCGGTGCGGCGAGGGCCTTCGCCAGGTCGGGCTCCAGGTTCTCCGGGGTCGTACGAACCCCGGGGACCCCGAAGGACTCGGCGAGGGCCACGTAGTCCGGGCGGGTCAGTTCCGTCGCCGTGGCCTGGCCGAAGGCGTCGGTCATGTACTCGCGCAGGATGCCGTAGCCGCCGTCGTCGACGATCAGCCAGGTGACGTTCAGTCCGTACTGCTTCGCCGTCGCCAGTTCCGCGATGGAGTAGAGGGCTCCGCCGTCTCCCGACACCGCAAGGACCGGGCGGGTCGGGTCGGCGGCCGCCCCGCCCAGCGCCGCCGGGAAGCCGTAGCCGAGGCCGCCGGCGCCCTGGGCCGAGTGCAGGTGGTTGGGGCCCTTGGCGTCGAAGGCCGACCAGGCCCAGTAGGCGAGGATCGTCATGTCCCAGAAGGACGGGGAGTCCGCCGGGAGGGCCCTGCGGATCGACGCCAACAGGTCCTGTTCCAGGGTGAGTTCCTGGGCGGCGATGCGGTCGGCGACCTTCGACAGCAGGGTCCGTACGCGGGCCGGGGCCTCGGGGTCCTCCCGGGGCGTCACCGTCTCCAGCAGGGCCTGGAGGGCGAGGCGGGCGTCCGCGTGGATGCCCAGCGCCGGGTGGTTGGACTCCAGCTTGCCGAGGTCCGCCTCGATCTGGACGACCCGGCCGCGCGGCTTGAACGTGTGGTAGTTCGAGGAGAGTTCGCCGAGGCCCGAGCCGACCACCAGCAGGACGTCCGCGTCCTCCAGGAGGTCCGTGGTGTGGCGGTCCTCCAGCCAGGACTGGAGGGACAGGGGGTGCGTCCAGGGGAACGCGCCCTTGCCGCCGGGGGTCGTGACGACCGGCGCCTGGAGCGTCTCCGCCAGCCGGCGCAGCTTCTTCGACGCGTCCGCCCGTACCACTCCGCCGCCCGCGATGATCGCCGGGCGGGCCGCGCGCGACAGCAGGTCGGCCGCCACGGCGGTGAGTTCGGGGCGCGGCGGCAGCTCGTCCGGGGTGGCGTCCACCGCGGTCACCACCGGGAGCGCCGTCTCCGCGAGGAGCACGTCCTGCGGGATCTCCACCCACACCGGGCCGTGCGGAACCGTCAGCGCCGACTTCCAGGCCGCCGCGATCGCCGACGGGATCTGCGACTGGGTGCGGACGGTGTGGACCGACTTCACCACGCCCCGGAACGAGGCCGACTGGTCCGGGAGTTCGTGGAGATAGCCGTGGCGGCCGCCGCCCAGGCCGGCCGTCGGGATCTGGCTGCTGATCGCCAGCACCGGGGCGGAGGCGGCGGCCGCCTCCTGCAGCGCGGCCAGGGACGTCAGCGCGCCCGGGCCCGTCGACAGCAGCAGCGGGGCCGCCTCGCCGGTGATCCTGCCGTAGGCGTCCGCCGCGAAGCCCGCGTTGTTCTCCACCCGCAGCCCGATGTACCGCAGGTCCGAACGGCGCAGGGCGTCGAACATGCCGAGGGCGTGCTGGCCGGGGAGGCCGAAGACCGTCGTCGCGCCGAGCCCGGTCAGGGTCTCCACGACCAGGTCTCCGCCGTTGCGCCCGGCGGGCGGGTGGAGGGCTGCGGCCGTCTGCGCCTCGGTCGGGCGGAGCACCAGGTCGTGGTCGTGGGTCACTTCGAGCGCGCCTCGGCAATCTGTCGGGTCATGATCGTGGTCAGTTCGTACGCCGTGTGCGAGGCCGCCACCGACGTGATCTCGGCGTGGTCGTACGCGGGGGCCACCTCGACGACGTCCGCCGAGACCAGGTTGCAGGACGCCAGGCCGCGCAGGATCTCCAGGAGCTCCCTGGACGTCATACCACCGGCCTCCGGCGTCCCGGTGCCGGGGGCGTGCGCCGGGTCCAGGCAGTCGATGTCGATGGAGATGTAGAGGGGGCGGTCGCCGATGCGCTGGCGCAGCTGGTCGGCCACCTCGTCGGCGCCACGGCGGTAGATGTCCGCCGAGGTGACGATGCCGAAGCCCATCTTCTCGTCGTCGGTGAGGTCCTGCTTGCCGTACAGCGGCCCGCGGGTGCCGACGTGGGAGAGGGCGGAGGTGTCGAGGATGCCCTCCTCGACCGCCCGCCGGAACGGGGTGCCGTGGGTGTACTCGGCGCCGAAGTAGGTGTCCCAGGTGTCGAGGTGCGCGTCGAAGTGGAGGAGCGCGACCGGGCCGTGCTTCCTCGCGACACTGCGCAGCAGCGGGAGCGCGATGGTGTGGTCGCCGCCCAGGGTCATCAGCCGGGCGCCGGTGCCGAGGAGATCGTCCGCGGCCGCCTCGATGGTCTCGACGGCCTCGTTGATGTTGAAGGGGTTGACCGCGATGTCACCGCCGTCCGCCACCTGGGCCAGGGCGAAGGGGGACGCGTCCTGCGCGGGGTTGTAGGGGCGCAGCAGCCGGGACGCCTCGCGGATGGCGTTGCCGCCGAAGCGGGCGCCCGGCCGGTACGAGACACCGGAGTCGAACGGCACGCCGACGACGGCGACATCGGCGGTGCCGACCTCGTCGAGGCGGGGCAGCCGGGCGAAGGTCGCGGGACCCGCGTACCGGGGGATGCGGGAGGAGTCGACGGGGCCGCGGGGTGTCTCGTTGCTGCTCATGAGGGAATGCCTTCTTTCCTACGCTTCATCGCGTATGTACTGCTTCTGGCTACGACTTTACTGGTGGGCCGGGACCGGCTCGGACACGAGTTCGGGAGTGCCCCGGCCGGCGAGCCGCTCGCGCCAGTTCGCCAGCACGGCCGCGTCGGTCGGCTTCGTCGCCAGGGAGACGGCGACATAGGCGACGAGGGAGGAGAGGAGGCCGTAGTAGACGGGCTCGTTGGCGAGGATGCCGTACCCCGCCATCAGGCCGATCACCGCGAGGCCGCCGACGGTCACGGAGGCCAGGGCGCCCTGGACCGTGCCGCGCTTCCAGAGCAGTCCGCCGAGGATCGGGACGAGGAGACCGCCGACGAGCAGGTTGTACGCGACGGTCAGCGCCTCGACGACGTCGTTGAGGGCGATGGCCGTACCGATCACACCGATCCCCATGATCAGGATGAAGGCGCGGTTGCCCCGGACCTCGTCGTGGTCGCCGGAAGCGTCCTCGGACGTGACCTTCCCGCGCAGTCGCGACCAGATGTCGTTGTTGGCGACGGTCGCGCAGGCGATCAGCGCGCCCGAGGACGTGGACATCACGGCGGCCAGGGCGGCAGCCAGCACCAGCCCCCGCACACCGACCGGGAGTTCGTCCTTGACGATGGTCGCGAAGGCGTCGTCCGGGCTGCCCAGCTTCGGGTACAGCACCTTGGCCGCCGTACCGATCACCGCGCCGGCGAGGGCGTAGACCAGGCAGTAGGTGCCCGCGACCGTGCCGCCCCACTTCGCCGTCCGGTCGCCGCGCGCGGTGAAGACGCGCTGCCAGATGTCCTGCCCGATGAGCATGCCGAAGGTGTAGATGAGGACGTAGGTGAAGATCGTCTCGCCGCCGATGCCCAGCGGGTCGAAGTAGGAGGTCGGCAGCTTCGCCTTCATCGCGCCGAAGCCGCCCGCCTTCACCACCGCGATCGGGAGCAGGAGCAGCAGCACACCGATCGTCTTCACCACGAACTGGACCATGTCCGTCAGGGTGATCGACCACATGCCGCCGAGCGTCGAGTAGGCGACGACGATCGAACCGCCGAGGACGATCGCGAGGGTCCGGTTCATGTCGAAGAGGACGTCGAAGATCGTGGCGTACGCGATGGTCGAGGTGACGGCGAGCATGAGCGTGTACGCCCACATGACCACGCCGGAGATGACCCCGGCCCGGCCGCCGTAGCGCAGGTCGAGCATCTCGGAGACGGTGTAGACCTTGAGGCGGGCGATCCGGGCGGAGAAGAAGACGGAGAGGGCGAGCAGCCCGAGGCCGATGGTGAAGACCATCCACGCACCGGACAGCCCGTACTGGTACCCCAGCCCCACGCCACCGATGGTGGACGCGCCGCCGAGGACGATCGCGGCCATGGTGCCGGAGTACATGGCGGGCCCGAGCCTGCGCCCGGCCACCAGGAAGTCGCTCTTCGACCTGGCGCGGCGCATGCCGAACCAGCCCATCGCCAGCATGCCGGCGAGATAGAGGACGATCACGGTGTAGTCGACGGCCATAGGACCTCCCTCACTCGAATGAATCGGAGTCGCCGGCGGGTGACGGACACCGACACTAGGTGGCCGAAAGGCAACTGCGAAGTGTACGTTTCATCCATTCGATCCATGCGGGATGAAGGAAACGCACACCATGCCGGAGCCCGCTGTTCCCCCCACGCCCCCCACGCCCGCCGTGCCCCTCGCGGCTCTCCTGGCCCGCGAGGACCTCGCCCTGCGCCAGATCGCCGGGCCCTGTGACCCCTCCCTGGTGATCCACGCGGCGCACACCTCGGAGATGGCCGACCCGTACCCGTATCTGCTGGGCGGCGAGCTGCTGCTGACGGCCGGGGTGCACATCCCGGAGGCGGCCGGCTCGGGCACCTACTTCGACGACTATGTCTCCCGGATCGTCGCGGCGGGCGGCGCCGCCCTCGGCTTCGGCGTCGCGCCCGTGCACGACACGGTCCCGCGCGCCCTGGTCGCCGCCTGCGACACCTACGACCTGCCGCTCATCGAGGTCCCGCCGCAGACCAAGTTCTCCGCCGTCGCCCGCGCGGTCTGGCAGCTGCTGGCCCAGGCCCGCACGGCCGAGCTGCGCCGGGTCACCGAGGCCCAGCAGAGCCTCGCGGCAGCCGCCGCCCGCCCCGACCCGGTCCCCTCGGTCCTGCGCCAGCTTGCCGCCCGCCTCGGCGGCTGGACGGCGCTGTACGGCCCGGAGGGCACGGAGATCGCGTCGGCGGGCCGCGAGCCGGAAGCGCCGGTGCGCGTCGCCCTGACCGAGCTGGCGGAGGTCGTACGCCCCTCCGGCCCCGGCACCCCCACCTCCGCCACCCACGCCACCGCCAGCACCCACCTCGCGGCCTACGCCCTCGGCACCGGCTTCGCCCTCGGGGTGGCCACCCCGGCCCGCGAACCGGGCGACCACACCATCGCCTCGGTGGCGGCGGTCCTGCTCACCCTCCTCACAGGAGAGCAGCAGAGCGGCTCGGGCGCGGCCCGCACCAGCGCCCTGGTACGACTCCTGCTGGGCGGCACACCGGAGGAGGTGGCACCGCTACTGGGCAAAGTGGACCAGTGGTTCGTCGTACATGCCTGTGCGATCGAGCAGCGGAACATTGCCAGCCCAGGGGCACGGGGCCCTGTCGATATGCGGCTCCGCCGCGGGGCGCGACCAGCCACGAACCACCCGCACCCGCCCGACCTCCTGGCCGCCACCGCACTGGGCGCCGCACTGGGCTCGACTCTCATCGACCCCGCAGGGGAAGTCGTACGCGTCCTGGTCCCCGCAGACCGCGAACCCGGACCCCAGCCCGGCTGGACCCTCGGCGTCAGCGACGCGGTCCCCCCGGAGCAGTTGGCGCTCGCCGACACCCACGCGGCCCGCACCCTGGCCCGTGCCCGCGCCACCCGCGAACCCCTGCTGCGGCACGGGACCCGCCCCGCCCTCACCGACCTGGTCCCCCGCCGGGAGGCAGAGGCGCACGCCCGCACCCTGCTCGCCCCCCTCGCCGAACATCCCGCCCTCACCGAGACCCTGCGCACCTGGCTCTCCCTGCACGGCAGTTGGGACCGCACGGCGGTCGCGCTGGCCGTGCACCGCAACACCGTGCGGCAGCGCATCGCCCGCTGCGCGGCACTCCTCGGCGCCGAACTCGACGACCCGGACGTGCGGATGGAGCTGTGGTTCGCACTCCGTCAGGAGTGAGTGACCCACGTCCCAGCGCGCGATACGCAGGGGAATCGCACAGCGCCCTGCCCCACAATGGGGCCATGCCGATACCCGGGACACCCAGCCGCGCCGAGCTCGTCGAGCACCTTGTGAAGACCCGTATCGCGGGCGATGTCGCCACGCCCCGCGAGAACAACCTGCTCCACTACCGCAAGCTGGCCAACGGCGAGCGCAACTGGTGGCTGGGACTGGAACTCGGCGACCGCTGGAGCGACGAGCAGGACGTACTGGCCGTGATGGCCGAGCGGGTCGGGGTGAACGACGACGCCGAGTACCGGTACGGCCAGGACACCATCGACCCCGAGCTGACCGTGGACGGTCTGGAGCGGCTGGCGGCCCGGCTACGCAAGGCGGCCGAGGGGCGGCAGCGGGTGCTGTTCGCGACCGGTCACCCGGGCGGGCTGCTGGATGTGCACCGGGCGACGGCGGCCGCGCTGCGCACCGCGGGCTGCGAGATCGTGGTCATCCCGGACGGGCTGCAGACGGACGAGGGTTACGTCATGCAGTTCGCCGACGTGGCGGTGCTGGAGCACGGGGCGACGCTGTGGCACACCCACTCCGGGGAGCCGATGAAGGCGATCCTCGGCGGACTGGAGCGCGAGGGCCGTCCGCTGCCCGACCTGGTCGTCGCCGACCACGGCTGGGCGGGGTACGCGGCGCAGGCGGGCCTGGACTCGGTCGGCTACGCCGACTGCAACGACCCGGCGCTGTTCCTCGCCGAGGCGGAGGGCACCCTCCAGGTGGCCGTACCGCTCGACGACCATGTGCTGAGCCCGCGGTACTACGACCCGCTGACCGCCTATCTGCTGGCCGAGGCGGGACTGGTCTGACGGGCCGGTGCGTCGGACCGGTCCGACGTACCCGCCCGCCGTACCGATGTGCGGCCCCCGCAAGCGGGAGCCGCACATCGTGGCCTGGCCCTAGACCCTCAGTTGCTGGTCTGTTGACGCTCGGCCCGCTCAGCCGAAGCCGAACCCGTTGAAGCCGAGTCCGCCGAAGCCGCCGAAGCCGCCGAACCCGCCGAATCCGCCGGTGACGACGGTGGGGACGACCACGACGGGGACGACAGGAACGACGCCGACGAACCCGAAGTTGCGGAAACCGCAGCCGTTGTTGAACCCGCCGAACCGGGAGTTGCAGCCGAAGCCGCCGGTGACGACCGTCTGGTGAGAGGCGGGGGCCGCCGAAGCGGGACCCGCGGCGCCGATCGCGGCACCACCGGCCAGCAGCAGGCCGGCGGCGGACATCGCGGCGAGACGCCTCGCGCGCTGTACTCGCATGGGAAATACCTTTCTGCCGGACTTACGTCCGCTACGCGGCACGTCCGCTATGCGGCACATGCACTGTGCGGCATTTCACTCATAGAGCTTAATCTTGGACAAGCCGGACGGCACCCCGGACGATCACCGACCGTCATCCCCCGAGCTCACAGGCCCCGGAGTCGGGTCCAGATACACACGTCCGATCGCGGGGAACGCGGCCCGCAGCCGCTGCTCGGCCCGCTCGCACGCCCACCCGATCTCGGCCGCCGTCGACACGTCCCGGAAGTCCACCTTGGCGGCGACCAGCGCCTCGTGCGGCCCCTGCACCAGCGTGGTCAGCTCCAGTACGGCCACGATGTGCTCGGACTCCAGCAGCTCCGCGCGGATCCGCTCCCGTACGGACTTCGGCAGCGGCCGTCCGATGAGGAGCTCGGCGTTGGACCGGCCCAGCACCCAGGCGACGTACAGCAGGAGCAGGCCGATGAGGAGGGAGGCGAGGCCGTCCCAGGCGCCGGAGCCGGTGAGCTGGCCGCCGAGCAGGCCGCCGGCCGCGAGCACCAGGCCGACGAGCGCGGCCGAGTCCTCCATCACCACGGCCTTCACGGCGGTGTCGGGGCTGTACCGGAGGTAACGCTTGAACGGTGCCTCGACGCGGGCCGCCTCGGAGAGCATCGCGCTGGAGCCGCTGATCACCCCGGCGACCGCCTTGGCGAGGGCGATCCCGAGGTTGGCCGCGGCGGCGACGATCACCGTGAGGGTGCTCTCGCCGCCGCCGTTCTGTGTCCCTGCTTCCGTCACGCCCCTCAGTTTTCCCGGGGGACGCGGACGACACCCTCCTGGATCACGGAAATGGCCAGTGAACCGTCCTGGGTGTAGATCCGTGCCTGGCCGAGGCCGCGGCCGCCGTGGGCCGACGGGGACTCCTGGTCGTACAGCAGCCACTCGTCGGCACGGAACGGCCGGTGGAACCACATGGCGTGGTCGAGCGAGGCGCCCACCACGTCCCCGACGGCCCAGCCGCCGCGGCCGTGCGCGAGCAGGACGGAGTCGAGGAGGGTCATGTCGGAGACGTACGTGGCGAGGACGACATGCAGCAGCGGGTCGTCGTCGAGCTTGCCGTTGGTGCGGAACCAGACCTGGCTGTGCGGCTCGCGCGGCTCGCCGTACTTGCCGAACGGCGGCTCCTCGACGTACCGCAGGTCGATCGCCTCGCGGGCCTCCAGGAACTTCCCGACGACGACCGGGTCCAGGTGGTCGTAACCGCGGAAGCGCTCCGCCGAGGTGGGCAGGGTCTCCGGGTCGGGCGCGGCCGGCATCGGGGCCTGGTGGTCGAGGCCCTCCTCGAACGTCTGGAAGGACGCCGAGAGGGCGAAGATCGGCCGGCCGTGCTGGACGGCGACCGCGCGCCGCGTGGTGAAGGAGCGGCCGTCGCGGATGCGCTCGACGGTGTAGACGATGGGCGCGCCCGGGTCGCCGGGGCGCAGGAAGTACGCGTGCAGCGAGTGGGCGTGCCGGTCCGCCGGGACGGTGCGCCCGGCGGCGACCAGCGCCTGGGCCGCGACCTGCCCGCCGAACACGCGCGGGACGACGGCGGACCGGGACTGGCCGCGGAAGATGTTCTCCTCGATCTGCTCCAGGTCGAGCAGATCGAGGAGATCGTTCAGTGCCTGGTTCATGGCACCTTTTCTACTGGCCGGTAATTGCGGGAGCCTTACAGGCCCATGTCCTTCGCGATGATCGTCTTCATGATCTCGCTGGTGCCACCGTAGATGCGGTTGACGCGGTTGTCCGCGTACAGGCGGGCGATCGGGTACTCGTTCATGAAGCCGTAGCCGCCGTGCAGCTGGAGGCAGCGGTCGATCACGCGGTGGGCGACCTCGGTGGTGAACAGCTTGGCGCTGGCGGCCTCCGCCGGGGTCAGCTCACCGGCGTCGAGAGCCTCCGTGGCGCGGTCGACGACGGCCTCGGCCGCGTCCACCTCGGCCTGGCAGGCGGCCAGCTCGAACTTGGTGTTCTGGAAGGCGGCGACGGGCTGGCCGAAGACGACGCGGTCCTGGACGTACTGCTTGGCGAACCGTATGGCGGCCTTGGCCTGGGCGTAGGCGCCGAAGGCGATGCCCCAGCGCTCGGAGGCGAGGTTGTGGCCGAGGTAGTAGAAGCCCTTGTTCTCCTCGCCGAGGAGGTCCTCGACGGGGACCTTGACGTCGACGAACGCGAGCTCGGCGGTGTCGGAGGTCTTCAGGCCCAGCTTGTCGAGCTTGCGGCCGACCGAGTAGCCCTCGGCCTTGGTGTCCACGACGAAGAGGGAGATGCCGTGCCGGCGGTCCTCGGCGGAGGGCGCGGAGGTGCGGGCGCAGACGATCATGCGGTCGGCGTGCACACCGCCGGTGATGAAGGTCTTGGCGCCGTTGAGGACGTAGTGCGTGCCGTCCTCGCTGAGCTTGGCGGTGGTCTTCATGCCCGCGAGGTCGGAGCCGGTGCCCGGCTCGGTCATCGCGATGGCCCACATCTCCTCGCCGGAGACGAACTTCGGCAGGTACCGCTTCTTCTGCTCGTCCGTCGCCAGCAGCTTGAGGTACGGCAGGCCGAGCAGCACGTGCACACCGGAGCCGCCGAACGCGACGCCCGCGCGGGCGGTCTCCTCGTACAGGACGGCCTCGAACTTGTAGGAGTCGATGCCGGCGCCGCCGTACTCCTCGTCGACGCGGATGCCGAAGACGCCGAGCTCGGCGAGCTTGTAGTAGAAGTCGCGGGGCGCCTGGCCCGCCGCGAACCACTCGTCGTACACCGGTACGACCTCGGCCTCGATGAAGGCGCGGATGGTCTCCCGGAACGCCTCGTGATCCTCGTTGAACAACGTACGGCGCACGCCGCCACCTCCAGGCACGTCCATCTGTCTAAGCGCTTGCTCAGAACATCACCGTACCGGCGGGTAGGCGGATGGGTCCAGGGTGCGGGAGCCAGGACGGGCGTAACGCTCGTCACTCCCCCGCCGCGGCCCCGAACGCCCCCTTCGCCATCCGGTGCAGCAGGGTCGCCGTCGCCGCGCGGCCCGGCAGGGAACCCGGTCGGCCCAAATGCGGGGTCGAGTTCAGCAGGCCGAAGACCGAGTGGACGGCCGAGCGGGCGGCGGGCTCCGACAGGGTCGGGTGGACCCCCCGCAGGACCTCCACCCACAACTCGACGTACTGCCGCTGGAGCTGGCGGACGAGCTTGCGGTCGCTGTCGCGCAAGCGGTCCAGCTCCCGGTCGTGCAGGGTGATCAGTGGGCGGTCGTCGAGGGCGAAGTCGATATGGCCCTCGATGAGGGAGTCGAGGACCTCCGCGGCGGGGACCCCGTCGGCCTCCGCCAGGCGCCGCTTCGCCCCCGTCAGCAGCTGCCCGCTGATCCCGACCAGCAGCTCCGCGAGCATCGCGTCCTTGCCCGCGAAGTGCCGGTAGAGACCGGGCCCGCTGATGCCGACCGCGGCGCCTATCTCGTCGACGCCGACACCGTGGAAGCCGCGCTCGGCGAACAGCCGGGCGGCCTCCTTGAGGATCTGCTCGCGACGGCTCGGGGCGTCGGTTCTCGTGACCATGAAGGCAATTCTAGACAGGGAGGTTAGCGGTCGTTAACCTGAGGGAAATGCGTTAACGCTCATTAACAAGGTGAGGGGATCGCGGCATGGACCAGGCACCGGAGCTGACGAGCGCGGCAGACCCCGCGTCGGAGGCCTTTCGGGCCAACGAGGAGGCGCACCGCGCCCTCGTGGAGGAGCTGCGCACCAAGCTGGCCGCGGCCGCACTGGGCGGCGGCGAGAAGGCCCGCGCCCGGCACACCGCGCGCGGGAAGCTGCTGCCGAGGGACCGGGTGGACACCCTGCTCGATCCGGGGTCCCCGTTCCTGGAACTGGCCCCCCTGGCCGCCGAGGGGATGTACGACGGAGCGGCACCGGCCGCCGGTGTGATCGCCGGGATCGGGCGGGTGAGCGGGCGCGAGTGCGTGATCGTCGCCAACGACGCGACCGTCAAGGGCGGCACGTACTACCCGATGACCGTGAAGAAGCACCTGCGGGCGCAGGAGGTGGCCCTCGACAACCGGCTGCCCTGTCTCTACCTCGTGGACTCCGGCGGCGCCTTCCTGCCCATGCAGGACGAGGTCTTCCCGGACCGCGACCACTTCGGGCGGATCTTCTACAACCAGGCCCGGATGTCGGGGGCGGGGATCCCGCAGATCGCGGCGGTGCTCGGCTCCTGCACGGCGGGCGGCGCGTACGTCCCGGCCATGAGCGACGAGGCCGTCATCGTCCGCAACCAGGGCACGATCTTCCTCGGCGGGCCCCCGCTGGTGAAGGCCGCCACCGGTGAGGTCGTCACCGCCGAGGAGCTGGGCGGCGGCGAGGTGCACTCCCGGGTCTCCGGGGTCACCGACCACCTCGCCGAGGACGACGCGCACGCCCTCAGGATCGTCCGGAACATCGTCGCCACCCTCCCGGCCCGGCGCGCCCTGCCCTGGCAGGTCACCCCGGTCGTCGAACCCAAGGCCGACCCCTACGGCCTCTACGGCGCCGTCCCCGTCGACTCCCGCACCCCCTACGACGTCCGCGAGGTCATCGCCCGGGTCGTCGACGGCTCCCGGTTCGCCGAGTTCAAGAGCGAGTTCGGGCAGACCCTGGTCACCGGCTTCGCCCGGATCCACGGCCACCCCGTCGGCATCGTCGCCAACAACGGCATCCTCTTCTCCGAGTCCGCCCAGAAGGGCGCCCACTTCATCGAGCTGTGCGACCAGCGCGGGATCCCGCTGGTGTTCCTGCAGAACATCTCCGGCTTCATGGTCGGCAAGGACTACGAGGCCGGCGGCATCGCCAAGCACGGCGCCAAGATGGTCACGGCCGTGGCCTGCACGCGGGTGCCGAAGCTGACGGTGGTGGTCGGCGGTTCGTACGGCGCCGGGAACTACTCCATGTGCGGCCGGGCCTACTCGCCCCGCTTCCTGTGGATGTGGCCCAACGCCAAGATCTCGGTGATGGGCGGCGAGCAGGCGGCTTCGGTCCTCGCGACGGTGAAGCGGGACCAGCTGGAGGCCCGGGGCGAGGACTGGCCGGCCGAGGACGAAGAGGCCTTCAAGGCGCCCGTCCGCGCCCAGTACGAGCGCCAGGGCAACGCCTACTACGCGACCGCCCGCCTCTGGGACGACGGGGTCATCGACCCCCTCGACACCCGGCAGGTGCTCGGTCTCGCCCTGACGGCCTGTGGCAACGCGCCCCTGGGTGACCCCCAGTTCGGCGTCTTCCGGATGTGAGGAGGGGACTCGTGTTCGACACCGTACTCGTGGCCAACCGGGGCGAGATCGCCGTCCGGGTCATCCGTACGCTGCGGTCGCTGGGCGTGCGCTCGGTGGCCGTGTACTCCGACGCCGACGCGGACGCGCGGCACGTCCGGGAGGCCGACACGGCGGTACGGCTCGGTCCGGCACCGGCGGGCGAGAGCTATCTGTCCGTGGAGCGACTGCTGGATGCGGCTCTTTCGAGTGGCGCCCAGGCGGTCCACCCCGGCTACGGCTTCCTCGCGGAGAACGCCGGGTTCGCGCGGGCCTGCGAGAAGGCGGGGCTGGTGTTCATCGGCCCGCCGGCCGACGCGATCGCGCTCATGGGCGACAAGATCCGGGCGAAGGAGACCGTGGCGGCGGCCGGGGTACCGGTGGTGCCGGGCGGACGTGATCCCGAACTCACGGACGCGGCCACCGAGTTGGGCGCACCTGTGCTGCTCAAGCCGTCCGCCGGCGGGGGCGGCAAGGGCATGCGGCTGGTGCGGGACCTGGCGCTCCTGGACGAGGAGATCGCGGCCGCCCGCCGCGAGGCCCGCGCCTCCTTCGGCGACGACACGCTCCTCGTCGAACGGTGGATCGACCGGCCCCGGCACATCGAGATCCAGGTGCTGGCCGACGGCCACGGGAACGTCGTCCACCTCGGGGAGCGGGAGTGCTCCCTGCAGCGACGGCACCAGAAGGTCGTCGAGGAGGCGCCCAGCGTGCTCCTGGACGAGGCCACGCGGGCGTCGATGGGCGAAGCCGCGGTGCAGGCGGCACGGTCGTGCGGCTACGTCGGCGCGGGCACGGTGGAGTTCATCGTGCCGGGCGGCGACCCCTCGTCGTACTACTTCATGGAGATGAACACCCGGCTCCAGGTGGAGCACCCGGTCACCGAGCTGGTCACCGGCCTCGACCTGGTGGAGTGGCAGCTGCGGGTGGCGGCGGGTGAGCGACTGGCCTTCGCCCAGACCGACATCACGCTCACCGGGCACGCCGTCGAGGCGCGGATCTGCGCCGAGGACCCGGCGCGCGGCTTCCTGCCCACCGGCGGCACGGTGCTGCTGCTGGGGGAACCGCAGGGCGACGGCATCCGCACCGACTCCGGGCTCAGCGAGGGCACCGAGGTCGGCAGCCTGTACGACCCGATGCTGTCCAAGGTGATCGCGTACGGCCCGGACCGGGAGACCGCCCTCCGGAAGCTCCGCGCGGCCCTCGCGGAGACGGTCACGCTGGGCGTGCTGACCAACGCCGGCTTCCTGCGCCGGCTCCTCGCCCATCCGGCGGTGGTGGCAGGGGAGCTGGACACCGGGCTGGTGGAACGCGAGGCGGACGGACTGGTGTCGGAAACGGTGCCGGCGGAGGTGTACGCGGCGGCGGCGCTGCTGCGGCAGGACGCGATCGCGCCCGCCGGCGGCTCCGGCTGGACGGACCCGTTCGCCGCCGCCGACGGCTGGCGGCTCGGCGGCCGACGGGCCTGGACCTCGCACCACCTCCAGGTGCCCGGCCACGAACCGGTGACCGTCCGCGTGCGCCGCACGCCGGACGGGGCGGCGGAACTGCTCCTCCCCGGAACCGAGGAACCCCTTCGGGGGTCCGGGGGCGTGCCCCCACGGCGGGACACCGGGCACCGGTTCGCTCTCCGGCTGGACGGCGTCACACACACCTTCCACCGCGCCGCCGACTGGATCGGCCGCGACGGCGACGCCTGGCAGGTCCGCGACCACGACCCGGTCGCCGCCTCGCTGAGCCGCACCGCGCACTCCGGCGCCGACTCCCTCACCGCGCCGATGCCCGGCACGGTGACCGTCGTGAAGGTCGCCGTAGGGGACGAAGTCGCGGCCGGTCAGAGCCTGTTGGTGGTGGAGGCGATGAAGATGGAGCATGTCGTCTCCGCCCCGCACGCCGGCACGGTCGCCGAACTCGACGTGACACCCGGCAGCACGGTCGCCATGGACCAGGTGCTGGCCGTGATCGCCCCGGCAGCCGGGGCAGCCCCGGCAGAGGAGGACCAGTGACACTCCCCATGGTCGTACCGGCGACCGACCTCCCCGCCCGGGTCCGCATCCACGAGGTCGGCGCCCGCGACGGACTGCAGAACGAGAAGTCCACCGTGCCGACCGACGTCAAGGCCGAGTTCATCCGGCGGCTGGCCGACGCGGGCCTGACGACGATCGAGGCGACCAGCTTCGTCCACCCCAAGTGGGTGCCCCAACTGGCCGACGCGGAGGACCTGTTCCCTCGGGTCGGCGACCTCCCCGGGGTGGCCCTCCCCGTCCTGGTCCCCAATCAGCGCGGCCTGGACCGGGCACTGGCCCTCGGCGCCCGCCGGATCGCCGTCTTCGCCAGCGCCACGGAGTCCTTCGCCAAGGCCAACCTCAACCGCACGCTGGACGAGTCGCTGGCCGTCTTCGACCCGGTCGTCCGGCAGGCGAAGGACGCCGGCGCCCACGTCCGCGGTTATGTCTCGATGTGCTTCGGCGACCCCTGGGAGGGCGCCGTCCCCCTCCACCAGGTGGTCAGGGTCTGCAGGGCGCTGCGCGACATGGGCTGCGACGAGCTGAGCCTCGGCGACACGATCGGCGTCGCGACCCCCGGCCACGTCCTCGAACTGCTCTCCCTGCTCAACGAGGAAGGCGTGCCGACGAACGTCATCGGCGTGCACTTCCACGACACCTACGGCCAGGCGCTCGCCAACACCTATGCGGCCCTGGAACACGGCGTGACGACGGTCGACGCGTCCGCCGGCGGGCTCGGCGGCTGCCCGTACGCCAAGTCCGCCACCGGCAACCTCGCCACCGAGGACCTGGTCTGGATGCTCCAGGGCCTCGGCATCGAGACCGGAGTCGACCTCGGCCGTCTCACCGCCACCAGCGTGTGGATGGCCGAACAACTGGGCCGACCCAGCCCGTCCCGCACCGTCCGCGCCCTCTCCCACCAGGAGTGACGACCATGGACCACCGCCTCTCCCCCGAACTGGAAGAACTCCGCCGTACGGTGGAGGAGTTCGCGCACGACGTCGTGGCGCCGAAGATCGGCGACTTCTACGAGCGCCACGAGTTCCCTTACGAGATCGTCCGCGAGATGGGCCGCATGGGCCTGTTCGGACTGCCGTTCCCCGAGGAGTACGGCGGAATGGGCGGCGACTACCTGGCGCTCGGCATCGCCCTGGAGGAACTGGCCCGCGTCGACTCGTCGGTGGCGATCACCCTGGAGGCAGGGGTGTCGCTGGGCGCGATGCCGATCCACCTCTTCGGCACCGAGGAGCAGAAGCGGGAGTGGCTGCCGAGGCTCTGCGCCGGGGAGATCCTGGGCGCCTTCGGCCTCACCGAGCCCGACGGCGGCAGTGACGCGGGCGCCACCCGCACCACGGCCCGTCTGGACCCGGCCACCGACGAATGGGTGATCAACGGAAGCAAGTGCTTCATCACCAACTCGGGCACGGACATCACGGGGTTGGTGACGGTCACCGCGGTCACCGGCCGCAAGCCCGACGGCAAGCCGCTGATCTCCGCGATCATCGTGCCGTCCGGCACCCCCGGCTTCACGGTCGCCGCCCCCTACTCCAAGGTCGGCTGGAACGCCTCCGACACCCGTGAGCTGTCCTTCGCGGACGTCCGGGTCCCCGCCGCCAACCTCCTCGGCGAGGAGGGACGCGGCTACGCCCAGTTCCTGCGCATCCTGGACGAGGGCCGGATCGCGATCGCGGCGCTGGCCACCGGCCTGGCCCAGGGCTGCGTCGACGAGTCGGTGAAGTACGCGAAGGAGCGGCACGCCTTCGGCAGGCCCATCGGCGCCAACCAGGCCATCCAGTTCAAGGTCGCCGACATGGAGATGAAGGCCCACACGGCCCGCCTCGCCTGGCGCGACGCGGCCTCCCGCCTCGTCTCCGGCGAACCCTTCAAGAAGGAAGCCGCCCTCGCCAAGCTCTACTCCTCCACCGTCGCCGTCGACAACGCCCGCGACGCCACCCAGATCCACGGCGGCTACGGCTTCATGAACGAGTACCCGGTGGCCCGGATGTGGCGCGACTCCAAGATCCTGGAGATCGGCGAGGGCACGAGCGAGGTGCAGCGGATGCTGATCGCCCGGGAGCTGGGTCTGGTGAGCTGAGGCGATCACGCCGACGTACGCGTGCCGGGCGGCGGTCAGTCCGAGAGTCCCCACAGCAGCCGGTAGTACGTGATCCGCTCCCGGTCCGGGTCGACTTCGTAGGCTTCGAGCAGGGTCTCCTCCCAGCCCGGGCCGTAGTTCCACCGGGTGCTCCAGGTGGCGACGGCGAGGTCGGCCCAGCGGTCGGCGACACCGAGCGCGCCGAGGTCGACATGTCCCGTGCACGTGCCGTCGTCGCCGACCAGGGTGTTGGGAGCGCAGGCGTCGCCGTGGCAGACGACGAGCCGGTCGGCCGCCGGGATGTCGGCGAGCACGTCGAGCGCGCGCTCGACGGTGCCGAAGTGCCGAAGATCCCGGTGCCAGTCGGCCGGATCGATCCGCCCGGCCGCCGCTCGTGACCGCACTGCCTGCAGACGCCTTTCGGCGGACCAGTCGAAGGGGCAGTCCGCGACGGGCAACGAGTCATGCAGTGCGCGCAGCCCGGCGCCGATCGCGCGTACCGCGGTGCCGGGGTCGCGCTTCCAGTGGTCGTCCACCGCCATGCGTCCCGGCAGGCCTCGTGTGACGATCCAGGCCCCTGTGTCGTCGGCGCCCTCGTCAAGTACGCGTGGCACCACGGTGAACCTCGCCGCCCAGCGCAGGCGGGCCACCTCGGCCGCGAGGTCGAGGCCGCTGCCGGCCGGCGCCCACTTCACGAACTGCCGTGCGTCGCCGAGGCCGATCTGGAACGTCAGTCCGCCGAGCTCGTTCTTCCACACGGCCCGCGCCGGCCGCCCCGCCGCGAGCTCCGTGACGGCACGTGGGAAGTCGACGGGTTCCCGGGGCGACGCGGCGATCATCCGCACATTCTCACCGGACCGGCCGGTGGCCGGCGAACCATTTCCGCACGCGACCGGCGGCCCGCGCACCGTCCCGAGCCGCCGGTGAACGTCTGCGGCGGTACGTTGGCCGGATGACCGATCCCATGCCTCCCGGTGGCGATGTCGTCGACCCGGACGAACTGGCCGCCCGGTGGGCGGACGCCTGGCGCCCGGAGCAGGTCGCGGAGCGGCTGGACGGGGTCGGCACGCCCTGGTGCGTGGTGGCGGGTTGGGCGCTGGACCTGTTCCGCGGAGGGCGGTCGCGGCCCCACGGCGACCTGGAGATCGCGGTGCCCGAGGCGGGGTTCGCCGAAGTGCGGGACCGTTTCCCCGAGTACGCGTTCGACGCGGTGGGCTCGGGGCGGATCTGGGAACGGGCGGACGCCGATGTGCTCGCGGCCACGCGCCAGACCTGGCTGCGGGAGCTGGCGAGGCGGTGACCCGGCCCGGGTCAACAGCCGCTTGACACAGGCGTGTTGGGGCTTCCGAAGCGGCTCGCGGCGGGATTCACAGGCCCCGGACCCTGGACAAGAGCTGAGGTTAGGCTAACCTAATCAACGACTTGTCCGGCGGTGTTTCCGCACGTCCGAAAGCAGCCACACTCATGTCCAACGTCAGAGTCACCCGCCCCACCCGCCGTGGCATCCTCGCCGCCGGTGGCGCGCTCGGTCTCGGTGCCGTGCTCGCCGCGTGCGGTGACGAGGACAAAAACAGTGGCTCCTCCGACAAGGAGACGACGGCCGCGAAGTCCGGCCCCTGGACGTTCAAGGACGACCGCGGGACCACGGTGAAGCTGGACAAGGCCCCGGCGGACATCGTCGCGTTCGTCGGCGTCGCCGCCGCGCTGTACGACTACGGCATCGACGTGAAGGGCGTCTTCGGCCCGACGAAGACCAAGGCCGGCAAGGCCGACGTCCAGGCCGGCGACATGGACATCAGCAAGCTGACCGTCCTCGGCAACGAGTGGGGCCAGTTCAACGTCGAGAAGTACGCGGCCCTCGCCCCCGACGTCCTCATCACCACGATGTTCGACGGCGCCGGCACCCTCTGGTACGTCCCGGACGAGTCCAAGGACAAGATCGCCAAGCTCGCCCCGAGCGTCGGCATCTCGGCCTACGACCGCCAGCTCACCGTCCCGCTGCAGCGCGTCTGGGCCCTTGCGGAGTCGCTCGGCGCCGACATGACGGCCAGTAAGGTCACGGACGCCAAGAAGCGCTTCGAGGCGGCGGCCACCCGGCTGCGCGCCGCCGCCAAGGCGCACCCCGACCTCAAGGTGATGGCCGGCTCGGCCGCCCAGGACCTGTTCTACGTCTCCGGCACCAACCTCTCGGTGGACCTGGAGTACTTCAAGGCCCTCGGCGTGAACTTCGTCGAGCCGCCGGAGTCCGCCAAGAAGCAGGGCGGCGGCTGGTACGAGTCGCTCAGCTGGGAGAACGTCGACAAGTACAAGGCCGACATCATCATGATGGACGACCGCTCGGCGACCATCCAGCCCGCCGACATCACCCAGGCCACCTGGAAGAAGCTCCCGGCGGTCAAGGCCGGCCAGGTCATCGCCCGCTCCCCCGAGCCGATCTTCTCCTACGACAAGTGCGTCGCGATGGTCGAGAACCTCGCCAAGGCGCTGGAGACGGCCAAGAAGGTCAGCTGACCACCAGCAGACGTCCACAACCCTTCCTGACCCCATCTCAGGAGCTCATATGACGACGGCCGTAGCCGCCCCGTTCCGTTTCTTCTCCCTCCAGGTCGTACGGACGAGGCGGCTCGGTCCGTCTCTGGTCCGGGTCACCTTCGCCGGTGACGACCTGGCGCACTTCCACTCCCACGGGCGCGACCAGTCCCTCTCCCTGTTCATCCCGGCCGAGGGCCGCACCGAGCCCGCCGTGCCCATCGAGCTGGGCGACAGCTGGTGGCAGGCCTGGCGCGAACTCCCGGACGACGTACGGGCCGTGATGCGGTCGTACACACTGCGGGCACTGCGCCGGAACCCCGATGAGATCGACATCGACTTCGCGCTGCACGGTGTCGGGCCGGGTGCGTCCTGCGCGGCCGGACCCGCCTCCCGCTGGGCCTCGCGAGCCGGCGCCGGGGACCGGGTGATCCTGCTCGGGCCCGCCCTCGCCGACAACCGGGCGATCCGCTTCCGGCCCCCGCAGGACGCGGATCTGGTGCTGATCTGGGGCGACCAGACCGCCGTACCCGCCGCCACCGCCATCCTCGAGTCCCTCCCCGCCACCACACGCGTCCGCGCCTGGCTGGAGGTGCCGCACGCCGGGGACATCCAGGACGTGGCGACCCTCGCCGACGCGGAGATCGAGTGGGTGGTGGGCGACACGGCCACCGAAGCCGTCCGCGGGGCCCGGCTCCCCTCCGCCGAGCGCCCGTACGCGTGGATCGCGGGCGAGTCTGGGCGGGTGAAGGAGCTGCGCCGGCACTTCGTCGGGGAGCGCGGCATCGACCGGCGCCGGGTCACCTTCGTCGGGTACTGGCGACAGGGGCTGACGGAGGAGCAGCTGCGGGTGGCGGGCGACTGACCGGACCCGGCCGAAGTGACCGCGGTCACGGGAGCAGCAGGTTTCCCTTCAATTAACTTAGGTTAGGCTAACCTAAGTTCGTTCCCCCGCACGGATCGTCCCCGGAGGACCCCCACATGCGCTCGCACCTGCTCAATGACCTCACCGCGGAGCACTACCGCCGCTCCGTGACCGAAGGAGTAGAGCGGGTGGCGGCCAAACTCGCCACCACCGACCGGCCGTTCACGGGTGTCACCGTCGACGCCCTCTCCCCTCGCATCGACACCATCGATCTCGACCAGCCGCTGCACGACACCACCGCGGTCCTGGACGAACTGGAGGACGTCTACCTCCGGGACGCGATCTACTTCCACCACCCCCGCTACCTCGCCCACCTCAACTGCCCGGTGGTCATCCCGGCGGTGCTCGGCGAGGCGGTGCTCTCCGCCGTCAACTCCTCCCTGGACACCTGGGACCAGTCGGCCGGCGGCACCCTCATCGAGCGGAAACTGATCGACTGGACGACCGCCCGCATCGGCCTCGGCGAGGCCGCCGACGGCGTGTTCACCTCGGGCGGCACCCAGTCCAACCTCCAGGCACTGCTGCTGGCGAGGGAGGAGGCCAAGCCAGGGCCGGGCGGGTGGGAAGAAGCTGCCAGCCTCGCCGGACTCCGCATCTTCGCCTCCGAGGTCAGCCACTTCAGCGTGAAGAAGTCGGCGAAACTGCTCGGCCTCGGCCAGGACGCCGTGGTCGCGATCCCCGTCGACCACGACAAGCGGATGCAGACCGTCGCCCTCGCCCACGAGCTGGAGCGCTGCCGTCGCGACGGCCTGATCCCCATGGCCGTCGTCGCCACCGCCGGCACCACCGACTTCGGGTCCATCGACCCGCTGCCGGAGATCGCCGAGCTGTGCGAGCAGTACGACACCTGGATGCACGTGGACGCGGCCTACGGCTGCGGGCTGCTCGCCTCCCTGAAGTACCGGGACCGCATCGACGGCATCGAGCGCGCCGACTCGGTCACCGTGGACTACCACAAGTCCTTCTTCCAGCCGGTGAGTTCGTCCGCCGTACTGGTCCGGGACGCCTCGACCCTGCGGCACGCGACCTACCACGCGGAGTACCTCAACCCGCGCCGCATGGTCACCGAACGCATCCCCAACCAGGTCGACAAGTCCCTGCAGACCACCCGCCGCTTCGACGCCCTCAAGCTGTGGATGACCCTGCGCACCATGGGCGCCGACGGCATCGGCGAACTCTTCGACGAGGTCTGCGAGCTGGCGCAGGAGGGCTGGCAGCTCCTCGCCGCCGACCCGCGCTACGACGTCGTCGTGGAGCCGTCCCTGTCCACCCTCGTCTTCCGCTACCTCCCCTCCGCCGTCACCGACCCGGCCGAGATCGACCGCGCCAACCTGTACGCCCGCAAGGCCCTGTTCGCCTCCGGCGACGCGGTGGTGGCGGGCACCAAGGTCGGCGGCCGCCACTACCTCAAGTTCACCCTGCTCAACCCCGAGACCACGACGGCCGACATCTCCGCCGTCCTCGATCTGATCGCCGGCCACGCCGAGCAGTACCTGGGAGAGTCCCTTGACCGCGCGTCCTGAAGCCCCTGAGTCCCCTGACAAGACCTACGACTTCGTCGGGATCGGACTCGGCCCCTTCAACCTCGGCCTCGCCTGCCTCACCGAGCCGATCGCCGAACTGGACGGCGTCTTCCTGGACTCCAAGCCGGACTTCGAGTGGCACGCCGGCATGTTCCTGGACGGCGCCCACCTCCAGACCCCGTTCATGTCGGACCTGGTCACCCTCGCCGACCCCACCTCGCCGTACTCCTTCCTCAACTACCTGAAGGAGAAGGGCCGGCTGTACTCGTTCTACATCCGGGAGAACTTCTATCCGCTGCGGCTGGAGTACGACGACTACTGCCGCTGGGCGGCCGGCAAACTCACCAGCCTCCGCTTCGACACGACGGTCACGGACGTCCGGTACGAGGACGACGGGTACGTCGTGACGACGGCCGCCGGCGAGTCGTACCGCGCCCGTCACCTCGTCCTCGGCACCGGCACCCCGCCCCACATCCCCGAGGCCTGCCGGGGCCTGGGCGGCGACGTCATCCACAACTCCCAGTACCTCCGGCACAAGGAGGCGCTGCAGTCGAAGGAGTCGATCACGCTGGTCGGCAGCGGCCAGTCCGCCGCCGAGATCTACTACGACCTGCTCAGCGAGATCGACGTCCACGGCTACCGCCTGAACTGGGTGACCCGCTCGCCCCGCTTCTTCCCGCTCGAATACACCAAGCTCACGCTGGAGATGACGAGCCCGGAGTACATCGACTACTACCACGCCCTCCCGGAGGCGACCCGCTACCGGCTCACGGCCGGGCAGAAGGGCCTCTTCAAGGGCATCGACGGCGACCTGATCAACGAGATCTTCGACCTGCTCTACCAGAAGAACCTCGGCGGCCCGGTCCCCACCCGTCTGCTCACCAACTCCGCGCTCGTAGCGGCCGGTTACGACAACGGCAGCTACACCCTCAGCCTCCGCCAGGAGGAGCAGGAGAAGGACTACGAGCTGGAGACCCAGGGCCTGGTCCTGGCCACCGGCTACAAGTACACCGAGCCCGAGTTCCTGAGCCCGGTCAAGGACCGGCTGCGCTACGACTCGCACGGCAACTTCGACGTCGCCCGCAACTACGCGATCGACGTCACCGGCCGGGGCGTCTTCCTGCAGAACGCCGGCGTCCACACCCACAGCATCACCAGCCCCGACCTGGGCATGGGCCCGTACCGGAACGCGTACATCATCCGCGAGCTGCTGGGCACCGAGTACTACCCGGTCGAGAAGACGATCGCTTTCCAGGAGTTCGCCGTATGACCTTCACCTTCCGTCCCTTGGACCCGCTGAAGGACGCCGAGCTGCTCCACTCCTGGGTCACGCACCCCAAGGCGGCCTTCTGGATGATGCAGGACGCCAGGCTGGAGGACGTCGAGCGGGCGTACCTGGACATCGCGTCCGACGAGCACCACCACGCGCTGCTGGGGCTCGGCGAGGACGGTGAGCCCGCCTTCCTCATGGAGCGGTACGACCCCGCCCACCGGGAGCTGGTCGGGCTGTACGAGCCCGAACCGGGGGACGTCGGGATGCACTTCCTGACCCCCGCCACCGACACACCCGTGCACGGCTTCACCAGGGCCGTCATCACGGCCGTCGTCGCCCGTCTCTTCGAGGACCCGGCGGCCCGCCGGATCGTCGTCGAGCCGGACGTGCGCAACAAGGCCGTGCACGCGCTGAACGAGGCCGTCGGGTTCGTGCCCGCACGGGAGATAGAGAAGCCGGAGAAGACGGCGTTGCTGAGCTTCTGCACACGGGAGCGGTTCGAGAGGGCGGTGGCCGCCGTATGACACTCGCCGACGCGGTCGCCCATCTGACCCCCGAGCTCTGGGAGAAGGCCAACCGGCTGCTCATACGCAAGGCGCTCGCCGAGTTCGCCCACGAGCGCCTGATCACCCCGGAGGAGGAGGGGGAGTCGTATGTCGTCCGCAGCGACGACGGGCTCACCCGCTACCGCTTCACCGCCGTCCGCCGTGCCCTGGACCACTGGCAGGTGGCACCGGAGTCCATCACCCGTACCCGCGACGGCGCCGAACTCCCCCTCGCCGCGCTGGACTTCTTCATCGAACTCAAGGAGTCCCTGGGGCTGAGCGACGAGATCCTGCCGGTCTACCTGGAGGAGATCTCCTCCACCCTCTCCGGCACCTGCTACAAGCTCACCAAGCCCCGGATCCCGGTGGCCGAGCTGGTGCGCTCCGGCTTCCAGGCCATCGAGACCGGGATGACCGAGGGCCACCCCTGCTTCGTCGCCAACAACGGCCGGCTCGGCTTCGGCATCCACGAGTACCTGTCGTACGCCCCCGAGACCGCGAGCCCGGTCCGGCTGGTGTGGCTGGCGGCGCACAGGTCGCGCGCCGCGTTCACGGCGGGCGTCGGGATCGAGTACGAGTCCTTCGTGCGGGACGAGTTGGGCGAGGAGACCGTCGAGCGCTTCGCACGGCAGCTCACCGACCGGGGCCTGGACCCCGCCGACTACCTCCTCATCCCGGTCCACCCCTGGCAGTGGTGGAACAAGCTCACCGTCACCTTCGCCGCCGAGGTGGCCCGCGGGTATCTGGTCTGCCTGGGCGAGGGCGACGACGAGTACCTGGCCCAGCAGTCCATCCGGACCTTCTTCAACCGCTCCCACCCCGAGAAGCACTACGTCAAAACGGCTCTCTCGGTCCTCAACATGGGCTTCATGCGCGGGCTTTCGGCCGCCTACATGGAGGCCACCCCGGCGATCAACGACTGGCTGGCCCAGCTCATCGACAACGACCCGGTGCTCAAGTCCACCGGTCTGTCGATCATCCGGGAGCGGGCGGCCGTGGGCTACCGGCACCTGGAGTACGAGCAGGCGACCGACCGCTACTCGCCGTACCGGAAGATGCTGGCCGCGCTGTGGCGGGAGAGCCCGGTGCCGTCCCTCCGGGAGGGCGAGTCGCTCGCGACCATGGCCTCCCTCCTCCACGTCGACCACGAGGGGGCATCCTTCGCGGCGGCGCTGATCGAGCGGAGCGGGCTGCCGGCCACGGCCTGGCTGCGGTCGTACCTCCGCGCCTACTTCACCCCCCTCCTGCACAGCTTCTACGCCTACGACCTGGTCTTCATGCCGCACGGCGAGAACGTCATCCTGGTGCTGGAGGACGGGGTGGTACGGCGGGCGGTCTACAAGGACATCGCCGAGGAGATCGCCGTCATGGACCCGGACGCGGTGCTGCCGCCGGAGGTCCGGCGGATCGCCGTGGAGGTCCCGGAGGACATGAAGCTCCTGTCCGTCTTCACGGACGTCTTCGACTGCTTCTTCCGCTTCCTCGCCGCGAACCTCGCGGCCGAGGGGGTCCTGGAGGAGGACGACTTCTGGCGGACGGTCGCCGAGGTCACCCGTGAGTACCAGGAGTCGGCGCCCGAACTCGCCGAGAAGTTCGCACGGTACGACATGTTCGCGCCCGAGTTCGCGCTGTCCTGCCTCAACCGGCTCCAGCTGCGCAACAACAGGCAGATGGTGGACCTGGCGGACCCGTCGGGCGCCCTCCAGCTGGTCGGAACCCTGGAAAATCCCGTCGCGGGGTTCTGACCAAGGCAGACGGGCTCCCCCGAGTACGGTCCTCGGGGGAGCCCGTCGGTCGGTATCAGCCTACTTCGCAGGCCACGGCACCTGCGGAGAGCGGTAGTAGTCGATCCCGAGGGCGTCCCAGCGTGGGGCCTGGGCCGCGAGCCGGAGCTTGTAGGCGTTCCAGTCGTGGGTGGCGGCCGGTGACCAGCCCAGCTCCGCCACTCCCGGCAGCCGCGGGAAGGCCATGTAGTCGATGTCGGCGTTCGTCACGATGGTCTCGGTCCACAGCGGCGCCTCCACGCCCCTGATCGAGGAACTCGGGGCTCCGGCGAGGTAGTTGCCCGGGTCCCAGTCGTACGACCGCTTCACCTCCACCAGTCCCGCCCAGTCCTGGCCCAGCGGGGTGTCCTCCGTGTACTTCATGTCGAGGTAGACCCGGTCGGCGGGCGAGAGGACCAGACCGGTGCCGTTCTGGGCGGCCTTGACCACCTGGGCCTTCTCGTCGGCACTGGTGTCGTCCAGACCCCAGTACTGGGCCAGCGCCCCCTTCACCGGGTGGGCGCCGGTCAGCTGGTGCCAGCCGATCACCGTCTTGCCGTACTTCGCGACGAGGGGCTGCACCCGGTCCATGAACGTCACGTAGTCCGCGTGGCTGGTGGAGTGCGCCTCGTCGCCGCCGATGTGGAGGTAGCGGCCGGGGGTGAGGGCGGCCAGTTCGCGGATGACGTCGTCCACGAAGTCGTACGTCACCTGCTTCGACACGCACAGCGAGCTGAAGCCGACGTCCGTCCCGGTGTAGAGCGGGGGTGCGGTGCCGTCGCAGTTGAGGCCGGCGTAGGAGGCGAGGGCCGCGTTGGTGTGGCCGGGCATGTCGATCTCGGGGACGACCTCCAGGTAGCGGGAGGCGGCATAACGGACGATCTCCCGGTAGTCGGCCTTGGTGTAGTGGCCGCCCATGCCGCCGCCGACCTCGGTGGAACCGCCGTAGGTCGCGAGCCGCGGCCAGGAGTCGACGGCGATGCGCCAGCCCTGGTCGTCGCTGAGGTGGAGGTGCAGTTCGTTGATCTTGTAGAGGGCCAGCTGGTCGATGTAGCGCTTGACCTGGGCCACGGTGAAGAAGTGGCGGGAGACGTCGAGCATCGCGCCGCGGTAGGCGTAGCGCGGGCGGTCGGTGATGGTGCCGCCGGCGACCAGCCAGGGGCCGGGCTGTACGGATTCCTTCTCGACGGCCGCCGGGAGGAGCTGGCGCAGGGTCTGGACGCCGTGGAAGAGGCCGGCGGGTGCGGCGGCGGTGATGGTGACGCCGTCGCGGCCGCTGTCGAGGCGGTAGCCCTCGGCGCCGAACGGGCCGTCGGCGAGGCGGAGTCGGATCCCCTCGTGGCGCTGGGTGGTGACGGGCAGCCGGTAGCCGGTCGACGGGCGGAGGAGGTCCGCGAGGTACTCGGCGACTCCACGGGCCTCCCGTGAGCCGTCGACGCCGATGGCGGTGGAGCGGGTGATGCGGTACGGCGATCCGCCCGGGGCGACCGAGGCGGGCGCCGGGACGACCCGGCCGAGCGGGGTCGGGGCCGGCCGTGGTGCCGCCGGGGTCGCGCCGACCGTGAAGGCGCCGGCCGCCGCGACGAGCAGCAGGGACCCGAGGACGCGGGCCATGCGGGGAGTACGGGGGGTGCGGGGAGTCGTTCTGTGGTGCGGTCTCACATGCGCTCCCGTCGGTGGTGGTCAGGACTGACCGGGATTGGTCGAGACCACTCTCCCGCAGATCCGGTGGAACAATCCCTCCATGGCGGAAATCATCCAGAAGGACGGCATCTGGGTTTTCGACGGAGACGCCCTGCGGCTGACCCCCGGGCGGGACAAGAACGTCGGTGTGCTGCGCCGGACACTGGGTGAACTGGTCGTCCCGCTGGGCGCGTTGGCGGGGGTCTCGTTCGAGCAGGGCCGGAGGTCCGGGCGGCTGAGGCTGCGGCTGCGGGACGGCGCCGATCCGCTGCTGCACGCCACCGGCGGGCGGCTGACCGAGCCCCACGACCCCTATCAGCTGACCGTGGAGGCGGACCGGTACGGGGTGGCCGAGTACTTCACGGACGAGGTGCGGGACGCGCTGCTCCTCGCGCAGGTGCCGGGCACACCCGTGAGCGAGTACCTGCTGCCGGGGCCGCCGCTGCCGCTGACGGTCTCCGCCGGGGACGGCACCGCGTCGTTCGACGGGGAGCAGGTGCGGCTGGAGTGGAACTGGAAGACGGAGGACGCGAAGGCCGCCGCCGGTCCGCGGACGCTGGCTCTCGCGGACATCCTGGGCGTGGAGTGGCAGCCGTCGGCCGGGCTGGAGAACGGCCATCTGCGGTTCCTGGTGCGCGGCGCCCCGGTCAAGACGCGGGCCAAGTACGACCCGAACGCGGTGGAGCTGTGGGGGTTCAAGAGGGATCCGCTGATGGCGCTGGTCGCGACGGCGGTGCAGGTGCGGCTGCCGCATCCGTCGGCGGCCGTCGTAGCGGACGTACCGCAGCAGCCGGAGACACCCGAGGCCGATCACGACGCACTGCTGCGCCGCCTGCGGCAACTCGGGGAGCTGCGTCGCGAGGGAGTGCTCACGGACGAGGAGTTCACGAGGGCCAAACAGGCGGTCCTCAAAAGGATGTGAGGACCGCCTGCCGGTACAGCCGGTACCGCCCTGCCGGTGACTGCTTACTTGGCCTTGCGGGCCACCGTGAAGTGGTCGATGCGGTCGCCGGTCTCGGCGATGCCCGACACCTTCAGCTTGGCGTAGCGGCCGCGCGAGGCGGGCTCCACGTCGACGCGGAGGAAGGAGTAGTTGAGGTAGCGCACCCGGGACCAGGCGACGGTCTCGTTGACCTTGCCGTCCTTGGTGTTGACGAAGGAGGCGACGGAGTCGACCTCGTTGAGGTGGCCCTCGTAGGAGTCGGGGGCGGTGAACGCGTAGAGGCTGCGGCCGGCCGCGCCCGCGGTGACGTAGACGACGCCCTCGGTGTCGGAGTAGGCCGTCTCGCCGATCGGGAGCTTCTTGACGACGGTGTTGCCCTTGATGACGTCGGTGCGCTCGTACTGGTGGTTGTGGCCGTTGATGACCAGGTCCACCGTGTACTTGTCGAACAGCGGCACCCACTCCTGTCGCACGCCCCCCTCCGAGGCGTGCGCCGTGGAGGTGCAGTAGGCGCAGTGGTGGAAGAACACGATGATGAAGTCGATGTCCTTCGAGGCGCGGAACTTCTTCAGCTGCCCCTCGAACCACGTGGTCTGCGTGCCGCCCGAGATGCCGAGGTTGGCCGGGATCTCGAAGGAGACGTCGTTCGGGTCGAGCGAGATGATCGCCGTGTTGCCGTAGACGAAGGAGTAGACGCCGGGCAGGTTCGCCTTGTCCGGTCCGTTGTCGGGCAGGGTGAAGCGGGCCTCCTCGCCGCCGTAGCCGTTGGGCGAGTACCAGGCCTCCATGTCGTGGTTGCCGTACGACACCATCCACGGCACGGACTTGGCGACGGACTCGGTCTGGTAGAGGAACTGGTCCCAGGTGCGCGAGTCGAAGCCCGTGTCGGTGGACTTGCCCTGGCCGGCCGGGTCACCGTAGGCGATGTCACCGGCGTGCAGGTGGAAGCTGGGGTTCTGCCCGAGGATCAGGCTGTCGTTGGCGAGGGCGTGGTAGCTGACGCCCTGGTCGCCGAAGGCCGTGAAGGTGAACGGCGTCTTGCAGTCGGGCGCGGTGGTGAAGGTGCCCAGGGTGCCGAGGAGGTGGGACTCGGCCGGGTCGAAGCCCTCGTGGCCGACGCCGTAGTAGTAGGTCCTGCCGGGGCGCAGATTGGCCAGCTGCGCGTGCAGGTAGTACTGCGTGTGGTCGGCGCTGACACCGACACCGGCCGGCGTGTAGAGGCTGCGGACCTCGGCCTCGATCTTGCGCGAGAGGTCCCAGGGGTGGGCGCCTATGCGCACGAAGGGCTTCTTGACGGCGACGGGGACCTGCCAGGAGATCGTCATCTCCGAGCTCGGGTCGTTGCCGAAGGCGAGGTGGCGGCCGAACGGGGCGACGAGGGCGCCGTCGACCTGCTCGGTGGCGGGGGCGGTGGACTGCGTGGGGACGGCGGCCTGGGCGGTGCCGCCCATGACGAAGGAGCCGCCCGTGACGGCGCCGAGGGTGACGGCGCCGCCTCTGATCATGGAGCGCCGGGAGAACTTGGCGCGGAGGTACTCGTGCTGCTCGGCCATGCTCATGCGGTCGGCGAGCTTGTCGGGTACGCCCATACGAGGAATGTCCATGGCGTCTGAAAATCGTCTCCACAAGCAACGTGGCGCAAGACACAGGATGGACAGGCTGCGAACAGAGCCCCATAAGAGATTCAACAGACCGTTGCCCGGAATCGGGCAGGATTCTTGCGAAACCGACGCCGGTACTTCAGGATCTACCGGGTGCACGACGAACTCGTTGACCATCTGACGCGGTCCACGCCCCTGAGCCGGGGCGAAGCGCTGCGGGTGATCCAGGACGTGCTCGCCTACTTCGACGAGACGGCCGGGAACTACGTCCGGCGCCGCCACCGCGAGCTGCAGGCGGAAGGCCTGGTGAACGCGGAGATCTTCGACCGGATCGCGGCGGATCTGCAGTACAGGGCGGTCGCACCGCCGGAGCTCACCCTCCGGCAGTTGCGCCGCATCGTCTACGGCTGAGGAATACGGAACACCTATATATGTGCGGAATTGTCGGATACATCGGTAAGCGCGATGTCGCCCCCCTTCTCCTCGAAGGTCTCCAGCGGCTGGAATACCGCGGTTACGACTCGGCGGGCATCGTCGTCACCACGCCGAAGGCCGGCGGCCTGAAGATGGTGAAGGCCAAGGGCCGGGTCCGGGACCTGGAGGCGAAGGTCCCGGCGCGCTTCAAGGGCACGACCGGTATCGCCCACACCCGCTGGGCCACCCACGGTGCTCCGTCCGATGTGAACGCCCACCCGCACATGTCGGCCGACCAGAAGGTCGCCGTCGTCCACAACGGCATCATCGACAACGCCTCGGAGCTGCGCCGCAAGCTGGAGGCGGACGGCGTCGAGTTCCTCTCCGAGACCGACACCGAGGTCCTCACCCACCTCATCGCCCGCGCCTCGGCGGAGACCCTGGAGGAGCGGGTCCGCCAGGCGCTGCGCCTGATCGAGGGCACGTACGGCATCGCGGTCATGCACGCGGACTTCCCCGAGCGCATCGTGGTCGCCCGCAACGGCTCCCCGGTGGTCCTCGGCATCGGCGACAAGGAGATGTTCGTCGCCTCGGACATCGCGGCCCTGGTCACCCACACCCGCCAGATAGTGACCCTCGACGACGGCGAGATGGCCACCCTCAAGGCCGACGACTTCCGGACCTACACCACCGAGGGCACCCGGACGACGGCCGAGCCGACCACCGTGGAGTGGGAGGCCGAGTCGTACGACATGGGCGGCCACGACACCTACATGCACAAGGAGATCTTCGAGCAGCCCGACGCGGTCGACCGCGTGCTGCGCGGCCGGATCGACGACCGCTTCTCCACCGTGCACCTCGGCGGCCTCAACCTGGACGCCCGTGACGCGCGTGCCGTGCGCCGGGTGAAGATCCTCGGCTGCGGCACGTCGTACCACGCGGGCATGATCGGCGCCCAGCTGATCGAGGAGCTGGCCCGTATCCCCGCGGACGCCGAGCCGGCCTCCGAGTTCCGCTACCGCAACCCGGTCGTCGACCCCGACACCCTGTACATCGCGGTCTCCCAGTCCGGTGAGACGTACGACGTCCTCGCCGCCGTCCAGGAGCTGAAGCGCAAGGGCGCGCGGGTGCTGGGCGTGGTGAACGTGGTGGGTTCGGCGATCGCGCGGGAGGCGGACGGCGGGACGTACGTCCACGCGGGCCCCGAGGTCTGCGTGGTCTCCACGAAGTGCTTCACCAACACCACGGTCGCCTTCGCGCTCCTCGCGCTGCACCTGGGCCGGATCCGCGACCTCTCGGTCCGCGACGGCAAGCGGATCATCGAGGGCCTGCGCAAGCTGCCCGCCCAGATCTCGGAGATCCTCGCGCAGGAGGCGGAGATCGAGAAGCTGGCGGCGGAGTTCGCCGAGGCCCGCTCGATGCTGTTCATCGGCCGCGTCCGGGGCTACCCGGTGGCCCGTGAGGCCTCCCTGAAGCTGAAGGAGGTCTCCTACATCCACGCGGAGGCCTACCCGGCGTCCGAGCTCAAGCACGGCCCGCTGGCCCTCATCGAGCCCGCCCTGCCCACGGTGGCGATCGTCCCCGACGACGACCTCCTGGAGAAGAACCGCGCGGCCCTGGAGGAGATCAAGGCCCGCAGCGGCAGGATCCTGGCGGTGGCCCACCAGCACCAGGAGAAGGCGGACCACACGATCGTCGTCCCGAAGAACGAGGACGAACTCGACGCCATCCTGATGGGCATCCCCCTCCAGCTCCTCGCCTACCACACGGCGAAGGCCCTCGGGCGCGACATCGACAAGCCTCGGAATCTGGCGAAGTCGGTGACGGTGGAGTAGGGGCATCCGGTCGCATTGACTGTGCGGGTGCGTGGGGGTTGCTCGCGCAGTTCCCCGCGCCCCTGACGGGGCTCTGAATCGGCGTCAGCATCAACGCGCCCCAAAGGGCGCGGGGAACTGCGCGACCGGCCCCCACCGGCCCGCACGGGCCGGACAACCGAACGGACCCCTCACGTGTGCCACAAAGCCACGGAGGGGTCCGCTCATTGGATCGCCGGGGCCGCCCAACTCCCCGGCGTCGGCTGCCGTTTCAGCCGTGGGCCGTCACCCCACGGCCGGCAGCCCGCCTGGGCAGCACCGTCGGCCAGTGCGCGAGCGCCGCGGTCGCCGCGTACCAGGCCACCGCCCCCGCGGCCACCGCAACCCAGCCTCCGACCTTGGTCAGTGACGAGCTGTCGGCGAACTGGGCGACGGCGAGAACGAGCATCGCCAGGAACAGCAGCCCGTGCATGGCCTGTCCGAGCTGGTCGCCGCCCGCGAGGGTCAACGACAGGGCCACCAGGGCGAAGAGGAGCAGGAAGAGCCCGGCCCCGTTGGCCGTGGCGTGGCCGTCGGCCGAGACGGCCCAGGTGAACCAGAGGGCTCCGAGGGCCACATAGCCCGTGCCGTTCGCGGTGTCACGGTCACGGAAGGCCAGCAGGCCGACGAGGAAGAGGGCGACTCCGCCCACGTAATGGGCGACTGACACGGCGTCGGACGTGGTGACGTTGTCGATCACGCCGGTGGTGCCGAGGCCGAACGCCAACAGGGTGATCCCCAGGGCGAGTCGGCCGGCCACGGTAGTGGTTCCGCTTCCCGCAGAGACGTCGTTGTCCACGGCGGGCTCCCTTCATGCTTTGTGCAGTTGTGCGCGGTGACCGATATATGCCCTTCACAAGGGCACAAACACCTCTACGCACGAGTAGATTTACGCACGGCACAAAGAGAGCCGGACCGTTCCCACTCCACTCTCACCTGGGGGAACGTGGAGTTACGGAATGACAACGACGGGCCGCCTGGCCCGCTTGGCGAGCCGCCCGGCGACGGAGCCGAAGATCCGGCCGACGATCCCGTGGGTCGACCCCACGACGATCGCGTCGGCCTCGTACTCCCGCCCCACCTCTTCGAGTTCATGGCAGATGTCGCCGCCGCGCTCCACCAGGATCCAGGGCACTTCCGCCAGGTACTCGGCACAGGCGAGTTCGAGACCGAGCACCTCGGTGCGGTGGTCGGGCACGTCGACGAAGACGGGTGGCTCGCAGCCGGCCCACACGGTGGTCGGCAGTCGGTTGGCGACGTGGACGATGATCAGCCCCGCGCGGGAACGGTGGGCCATCCCGATCGCATAGGCGAGGGCTCGCTCACTGGAGGTGGAACCGTCGAAGCCGACGACCACCCCGTGCTTGAAGGCGGGATCGCAGGAAGGGCGTGCCTCTTCCGCCGCCAGCGCATCGGCCGCCGTGGGGTCGGCGACCGGCCGCTTGCGGTCCGCTGGATCGAAGAATTCGTGACCGGCCATGGCTGTCTCGGCGTTGTGATCCTTATATATGGGAGGGCCGACAGTGTGCGGCGGAGCTGTGCCCGGGAAACATCTTCCCAACCCCATACCCCCAAGGGTACGGCGGCACGCCTCCTCAGCCCAGATCCCGCGCACTCTCCGTAGGGGACCTTCCCCGGAGTCGGTTAGGGGTTCCCCGGAGCATGCACGAGCCGCGCCCGTAACGCAATGGTTGCTGCCCCGTACAGGCGGTTTGCATAGAATTCGGACAGGTACGAGGCCCCACGCACGGTGACCGACCGCTCGAACACGCGTTGATCACGGGACGAGTGCACCACAAAGGAGTACGCCGGAGTACGACAGGGAGTACGACCATGTCCGGACCTCGCCCCACCACCCGCGAACCGCACCCCGCCCCGGGCGCCGCGAACACCACGGACGCCGCGGGCGACGTGGTCCGCTGGGCCGTGTTCTCCTGCGTCCTCGTCCCCGTGGTGCTCGTCTGGTTCGGCACCTCCCTGGCCGGTGCGGCCGGCACCGCCCTCGGCCTCGCCGCGGTCACCGCCGCATGCCGGTTCCTGCTGCGCCGCTCCGAGCGCCGGCCGCCCCGAGGAGGCGGACGTCACACCAAGGGCACTACACCGGTCGACTGACCGGTTTCGACACCCTCGAACGACTCTTTTCAGCCAACTTCCCGACCCTGTGCAAGAGGGGTCCCCACTACCCCCCAACCCCCGTTCCACCTGCGGGAAAAGGGGCCAGGACACCCTCCGCACCCTACGTGCTTTGGCCACTGCGACGAGGCGCACTTCCCTGCACGGCCCGTGAGTGCAACGCTTCGTGATCGAATGCTTCACGCCAAGTTGTCATGTCGACAATCGACGGCGTGTCGAACTGGTCAACGCGACACCGCAGGAACCAGTAGATTCGATCTTGACGTCTTACGGCGGGGGACTCGTGCAGGACCGAGGGGAAACGTGCAGGAGCGACACAACCGAGGAGCCGCGACCACCGAGGGGGGCTTAGCAGGATGAGCCACGACTCCACTGCCGCGCCGGAAGCCGCGGCCCGGAAACTTTCCGGGCGACGCCGCAAGGAGATCGTCGCGGTGCTGCTGTTCAGCGGCGGCCCCATCTTCGAGAGTTCCATACCGCTGTCGGTGTTCGGGATAGACCGCCAGGACGCCGGCGTGCCGCGCTACCGACTGCTGGTGTGCGGCGGCGAAGAAGGCCCGCTGCGGACCACGGGGGGCCTGGAACTCACCGCGCCACATGGCCTGGAGGCGATCTCACGCGCCGGCACGGTCGTCGTACCGGCCTGGCGCTCGATCACCGCGCCGCCGCCCGAAGAGGCACTGGACGCGCTGCGCCGCGCCCATGAGGAAGGGGCCCGCATAGTCGGGCTGTGCACGGGTGCGTTCGTGCTGGCCGCCGCCGGGCTGCTGGACGGCCGCCCGGCCACCACCCACTGGATGTACGCGCCGACGCTGGCCAAGCGCTACCCGTCGGTGCACGTCGATCCGCGAGAACTGTTCGTCGACGACGGCGACGTCCTCACGTCCGCCGGTACGGCGGCCGGGATCGACCTCTGCCTCCACATCGTGCGGACGGACCACGGCAACGAGGCGGCCGGTGCGCTCGCCCGCCGCCTGGTGGTCCCGCCGCGCCGCTCGGGCGGTCAGGAGCGCTACCTCGATCGTTCTTTACCAGAGGAGATCGGCGCCGACCCGCTCGCCGAGGTCGTCGCCTGGGCGCTGGAACACCTCCACGAGCAGTTCGACGTGGAGACGCTGGCGGCACGCGCGTACATGAGCCGCCGCACGTTCGACCGCCGCTTCCGCTCACTGACGGGCAGCGCGCCCCTGCAGTGGCTGATCACCCAGCGGGTACTGCAGGCGCAGCGCCTGCTGGAGACGTCGGACTACTCGGTGGACGAGGTGGCGGGCCGCTGCGGCTTCCGCTCCCCCGTCGCCCTGCGCGGGCACTTCCGGCGCCAGCTGGGTTCGTCCCCGGCGGCGTACCGGGCGGCCTACCGGGCACGCCGGCCGCAGTCCGAGCGCCCCGAGGCCCCGGAGCCGCCGTCGCTGTCCCCCACGGGCCCCCTGCCGGTCCAGTACCCCGAGGGCGTACTGCCGATGCAGACCCGCAGGTCAGCAGCGGTAGGCCTGTCGGCAAGCCTGCCGGGGCCCCGCACGGGCAGCTGACATGAGGCCTCGCCCCACCCGACCGACTCGGGTGGGGCGAGGCCTCACGCCTTCGCCCACCCACCACCCGACCCGGCAGGCCGAGAGCCAAGGCAGAAAGCGACGACGACGCCCCCCGGCCACACACCCCGACCACCCCGAGGCCCGCGACCGAAGGCCGCTCCACACCCGCCCCAGCCGGCGTGCGCGGACACCGGGACTCGGCCGCATTCCAGCCCGTCCGGCACTTGAGGACGACGGCGCTCAGCCACATTCCAGCCCGTCCGGCGTTTGAGGACGAGGCCGCAGGCCGATGATGCGGGGGTGCGGGGGCGGCAGCCCCCGCAGATGTCGGCGCTGCCCCGGGGGCACCCAAACGCGGACGTCAGCTTTAGGGTGGTCGCATGAACGATCGCATGGTGTGGATCGACTGCGAGATGACCGGCCTCTCGCTGTCCGACGACGCGCTCATCGAGGTGGCCGCACTGGTCACCGACTCCGAGCTGAACGTGCTCGGCGAGGGCGTGGACATCGTCATCCGTCCGCCGGCCAAGGCACTGGAGACGATGCCGGAGGTGGTGCGGCAGATGCACACCACGTCCGGCCTGCTCGACGAACTCGCCGGCGGCACGACGCTCGCCGAAGCCGAGGAGCAGGTCCTGGCCTATGTACGGGAACACGTGAAGGAGCCCGGCAAGGCCCCGCTGTGCGGGAACTCCGTCGGCACCGACCGCGGCTTCCTGGCCCGGGACATGGCCGCCCTGGAGGGATACCTCCACTACCGGATCGTCGACGTCTCCAGCGTCAAGGAGCTCGCCCGGCGCTGGTACCCGCGGGCGTACTTCAACAGCCCGGAGAAGAACGGCAACCACCGCGCCCTCGCCGACATCCGCGAGTCGATCGCCGAGCTTCGCTACTACCGCGAGGCCATCTTCGTACCTCAGCCCGGCCCTGACTCGGACACCGCGAGGACGATCGCGGCCAAGCACGTCCTGCCTGCGGAGTAGGCGTTCAGGAGGTCTCCGGAGGGGCTCGGGAAAGCTGTGCGCGAGCACCCCTTCGGACCCTGTACACTTTTTCTCGGCCGGTCGGAAAGACCACAAAGTCACCACCGGTCGTGGTGGGTGTAGCTCAGCTGGTAGAGCACCTGGTTGTGGTCCAGGATGTCGCGGGTTCGAGTCCCGTCACTCACCCTACGAGATAGGCCCCTGGTCTGCGGAAACGCAGACCAGGGGCCTATCTGTCGTTTGGCCACGGCCGAACCACGGCCCATCCACCCGCGATTCGCGCCGTCCAGGATGGAGCGACAGCCGACAGCCCGCGCCTGCACCTCTCCTTGTGGTCGAGTCCGACGGGCCGCCGAGTGCGAAGCCGAGTGCGGCACAGCGCACCGAGACCGCCGGCGTGAACCCGCATGTGCTCACCAGGTGCACGGCGTGCGCGATCCGCCGTCCCTGCCCGACGCCTCCGTGGGCGCTGTGGTCGACCGCAGTCGTCGTCCCGGTACTGCTCGAAGAGCGCGGCACACGCATCCCTGAACGCGACGATGCCCCGTCGGCCGGCGTGGTCGGCGGGGCATCGTGGTCGTGTCGTCGGTGGGCGTCAGCCGATGTAGCCGGCGACGTCCGCGATCACGTGGGTGGTGCTGCTCGCGTAGAAGTCCACCTTGCCGTCGGAGCCGACGGGCACGATGACCTGGTTGGCGATCGTCTTGCCCTGCGCCCAGTTCAGGTTGGAGGCCGTCGGACGGCTGCCGCCGTCGGCCCAGGCGGAGAGGTATCCGCTGCCCGTGGTGCCGGTGACGGTGACGGTCAGCACGACGGCCTTGACGCCGGTGGACGGGATGGCGTCGCGCCCCGAGATCTGCACGGCCAGCGTCTTGCCGGCGCCCAGCGCCGTCGTCTGCCGGGTGTCCAGCAGGCGCAGCGGAGTGACCGTGTCGAAGGCCGAGCCGCTGGTGGAGAAGTAGCCGGAGACGTCGGCGATGACATGGCTGGTGCCGTGGACGTAGATGCTGACGTTGCCGTCGCTGCCGATCGGCACGACCACCAGGTTGGGGATGGTGGTCCCGGTGGCCGACCAGTTGACGTTGGACGCGGTCGGGCGGGTGGCGCCTTCGGGGTAGGCCTCCAGGTAGCCCCCGCCGACGGTCTGGGTGGCCGTCAGGTTGAGCACCACCGAGGTGGCGGCGGTGGGCACGCCCCCATGGCCGCGGACCTTGAGGCTGATCACCGCGTTGGAGATCTTGCTGGTGGTGGAGATGCCGACCTTGGAGCGGGTGTCCAGCAGGCGGGCCGGGGCCAGCGCCGTGTACTTCGAGCCGGTGGTGGCGCTGGTGTAGTAGCCCTGGACATCGGCGATCAGGTGGGTGGTGCTGCTCGTGTAGAGGTCCACCACGCCGTCGCCCGCCACCTTGACGGTCGCCGAGGCGGCGATGGTCTGGCTCGCGCCGGTCCAGTTCAGGTTGCTGGTCGACGGCTTGCCGGTGCCGTCGGCCCAGGCGATCAACGAACCCGCGCCGGTGGTGCCGGTGACCGTGAGGTTGAGCACGACAGCGGTCACGCCGCTGCTGGGGATCCCCCCGGCTCCCTCGATCTTGACCGGGGCGGTGCCGCCCGCGACCAGAGGCTTCTTGGTCGGGATGGAACTGAGGCCCCAGCCGGTGCCGTTGCGGGTGTCCAACAGCCGCTTGGGGCTGCTGAGCGGGTGGAAGGTGGAGGCGCCCGTGGCGGCTGTGCCCGTGGCCGCGCACAGTGCGGTGGTCAGACCGGCCTCCTTGGGCGAACCCAGGCCGGTCACCTCGTCGTAGCCGGCCGCCGCCGTGTAGCCGGTGGCGTATACGGAGTTGTTGCCGCTGGTGACGTCCCAGAAGTTCGTCGGGTAGCTGCTCCGTGCGGCCTTGTAGAGGGCGTTGTTGAGGAAGCCGACCCGGCCGTTGGCCTGGCAGGCCGCGCCGGCGTTGGCCTGGACGATCGCGGCGGCCCAGGTCGGAGCCGCACCGCTGGTGCCGCCGACGAGGCCGGGGACGGGGGTGGCGGACTGGCTGTTGTCCTGGAAGTAGACCGGATAACCGTCGGCCGGGTCCGCCAGAGCGGAGACATCCGGAACGGCACGCTTGGTGGTGGTGGCGACACCGCCCTGGTAGACGACAGGAGCCCATCGTGAGGAGACACCGCCACCGGTACCACCGTCGGCGTTGCCCCATGTCGTCTGGGTCGTGGTGCTGCCCGAGGTGGTCATGGTGGTGCCACCGACACCGGTGACGTAGGGCTGGCTCGCGGGGTCGTCGACGGCCTTGGCCGTGGAGCCGGTCGCGCGGTAGCAGTCGCTGGAGCCGTCGTCGCCCGAGGCGGCGACGACGCTCTGGCCCTGGGCGGCGGCCTCCGCGAAGACGGTGTTCTCGGCACTCGCGGTCGCGCTGCTCTCGACCGCCTCGCATTCACCCCAGCTGGTGGAGATGACCTGCGCCTGGTCGTCGGTGACCATCCGCTGGTAGACGTCGAGCACGTTCTGGTCGGTCGCGGACGCGGCGTCCGGCCCCTGGTAGTCGATGATGGCGGCGCCGGGCACCAGACCTATCAGGTCCTCGATGTCGAGCGCCGACTCCACGCCGACCGATCCGTCGGTGGCCGGCGCGCCGGCCCCTGCCGTCGTGTCGACGTACACGTTGGACACCGAGGTGCTGGTGCCGACGCAGGACTGGTACGCGGCGATGCTGCCGGCGTCGACGTTCTCCAACTCGAACACGGCCACGGTCTGCCCCGCACCGGCGGTGGCGGAGCTGCTCATCCCGTAGACGCCGGCCAGCTTGCCGGGGCTGTAGTAGTCGGTGCCGTCGGTCAGACCCGAGCCGGTGAAGTCGGCGCAGAGTGCCGGGGTGTACGTGTGGGCGGTCACCGTACGCGAACCGCGTCCGGAGACGGCGGCGGTGCCAGAGCCGTGCCTGCTTGCGCGACGCACCGCAGAGTGGTGACCGCTGACGGTGTTCACACTGCTAAGGCCGACGATCCCGGTCACCGAGGACGCCACGTTCGCGGGCAACGACGGGGCCGAGGTGTTGAGGTAGTCGGTCGTGCCGTCCTTGAGCCGGACGTTGCGGAAACCGGTGCCGAAGGCGTGCGACGCCTGCGCGGCGGTGGCGGTGACCGGGATGGACAGGCCGTCCGGGCTGACCTTGCCGGGAGAGAGACCGGCTGCCTTCAACGCCCGTGAGACTCCGGCGATGGTGGCCCGCGTAGGACCGAAGACCGAGGCGAACTGCCCCTTGGCCAGGTAATGGTGGTACTGGGCGTTCCCCGGTGTGGACACCGCGGCGACGAAGTCCGCCAGCGACTGCGGGTCGCGCGGAGCCAGGTTCACGCTGAGGTGCAGCTCGGTCCCCGACGCGGTCGCGCCGGTCATCTTGGCGCCCGCCGGGACATGCGGGGCGGCCCCTATTCGCTCGGGTGCGCCCGATCCGGCCGCTCCCCCCTCGACCGCTCCGATGGCGGTCCCGGTGGCGGCGACGAGGGCGACGGCGACGGTGGAGGCCGCGGCGATCGCCCTGGCCCGTCTGCCGGTCTTGGCTGCCGCGCGCCCGGGACGTCCCGACGCGGCGTGGGCCTTCTTGGCCATGCAGAAATCTCCTAGGAACTGACACGCCGTCACATCTGTGGCCGTGACGGCGGTCGAAGCGTCACTCGGGCCGACAGGTGCATCCACGTCACTAGGCGTGCAGGAGCTATCCCTCTTAACCGAAGTGTGCGCATTTCTTATCAGATCACGACGGTTACTGTCTCTGGTCGCCCGAGAACCATGAACGGATCTTTACGCCACCCCAACAAGGCGAGCCCGTGCGCCACATCGCCGATGCGTCGACCGCGCGGCCACGGATCACCGCGAGCCCACGACCGCCGCCACGCCGCACCTCGGCCGGCCTTTCCTTCTGGGGTGCGGCCCCAGTGCGAACGCCGCTCCTGCGGTGCTGTCCTGACGTGGTCGGCGATCACGCTTGCGCGGCCAGAAGGCGCTGGGGCCGCCGGCAGCCATCCCCAGGGAGGGACCATGACATCCATGCCGGTGGCCGGCTTACGCGCAGGTGACCCGGCGCGGCCCGCGGATCTTGTCCTGCGCAATGCGAAGATCTTCACCGGCGACCCGAAGCGGCCGGCCGCCACCGCGCTCGCCGTGCGCGACGGCTCGGTGACCGTCGTCGGCGGGGACCGGGAGGTCGCTCCGCCGGCAGGTCCGCGGACTCGGGTGATCGACGCCCTGGGGCACCGCGTCGTACCGGGCCTGAACGACTCGCACAACCACGTCGTCCGAGGCGGCCTGCACTTCGTCCTCGAACTCAGGTGGGACGGCGTGCGGACCCTGCGGCAGGGGCTGGCGATGGTGCGGGAGCAGGCCGCGCGGACTCCGCCCGGCCAATGGCTCAGGATCGCGGGCGGCTGGAGCGTCGAATCGGTGGCGGAGCACCGGATGCCGACGCCTGCGGAACTCAACGCCGCCGCGCCCGACACCCCGGTCGTCGTCACCCACCTCTATCAGGCCGCGATCCTGAATCGCGCCGCGCTGCACGCCGCCGGGATCACCCGTGACACCCCCGACCCCGCGGGCGGCCAGATCGTCCGCGGCCATGACGGCGAACCCACCGGAATGCTCATCGCCGCGCCGGGCGCCCTGCTGCTGTACTCGACCCTGGCCAAGGCCCCGGTCCTGGACCCCGAAGGCCAGAAGGGCTCCACGCGGCAGTTCCTCCTGGAGCTGAACCGGTTCGGGTTGACGTCGCTGATCGACGCGGCCGGCGGATTCCAGGACTTCCCGTCGGGGTACCGCGCGGTCACCGACCTCCACGCGGCCGGCGAGCTGACCGTCAGGATCGCCTACCACCTGTTCCCGCAGACCCTCGGCCAGGAAGTCGACGACCTGCGCCGCTGGATCGGCATGGTCAGGCCCGACGAAGGCGACGAGTGGCTGCGCCTCAACGGCGCGGGGGAGAACCTGACGTGGGCCGCGGCGGACTTCGAGAACTTCGCCCAGCCTCGTCCGGAACTGGGGCCGTACGAGGCGGAGTTCGAGAACGCCGTCCGGCTCCTGATGGAGAGCGGCTGGGGATTCCGGCTGCACGCCACATACGACGAGACCGTCCGTCGCGACCTCGCCGTCTTCGAGAAGCTGGCTGCCGAAGGGCTCTTCCCCGGCGGGAACCGCTGGCTGTTCGACCATGTCGAGCTGGTGTCGGAGGAGAGCCTGGACCGGATCGCGGCGCTCGGCGGGGCGATCGGCGTCCAGCACCGCCTGGCGTACCAGGGCACCACCTTCCGTGATCGCTACGGCTTCGAGGCCGCGGCGGTCGCGCCGCCGCTGGGCGCGATGCGCAGCCGTGGTCTGAACGTCGCGGCGGGAACGGACGCCACCCGGGTCTCGACGTACAACCCCTGGGTCGCCCTGTACTGGCTGGTGTCGGGGTGCAACGTCGCCGGTGTGCCGCTGCGTTCGGGGCAGCACCGCATGGACCGGGCCGAAGCCCTCGCCTCGTACACCGTCGCCGGTGCCCGGCTCACGGGCGAGCAGGACGTCAAGGGCGTCCTCAGCCCTGGCTGCTACGCGGACTTCGCGGTACTGAGCGACGATTTCTTCGAGATCCCCGAAGAGCGGATCCCCGAGATCGAGGCGCTGCTGACGGTCGTGGGCGGCCGGGTCGTCCACGCCGCCGGCTTCCTCGAAGGCCTGGCGCCGGCCGCGCCCCCCGTCCAGCCGGACTGGAGTCCGATCGCGCACTTCGGCGGCTATCAGGGGCGCGGTGGCGATCGTTCCGGGCTGCGCCAGGCCGAGGGCGTCCGGGACGCCGCCGCCGAATCCGCCGAACACCTCCGGTGGCGGCAGCGGACCGGCCGGGCCACCGACGGTCACCGGCCGCTCGACACCTTCGACCCCTGTTTCAGCTGACCGCTTCCGCCCCCGATTCCGTCCCCGACCCGAAAGGCGATCAGTTCCCATGCCTTCCGAACTCCGGCCTTCCGAACTCCGGCCTCCGACCGGCCGCCGTGGATTCCTCAAGGGCGCTGCCACCGCGCTCACCGTCCCGGCCGCCGCCGCCCTCGTCGGCGTGCCGGCCGGGCCCGCCCTCGCCGACGACACCGGCCTGCCCGACTTCGCGCCGATCCCGGCCGCCTCGGTCGGCCCCAGACCGAACGCGGACGGCTACTACGTCGGCCGGATCGCCGGAAACCTCTACTGGGTCACGGACTCCTACTACCAGGCCATGTTCCTGACGACCCCGCGGGGCGTCGTCCTCGTCGACGCCCCGCCGACCATCGGGCACAACCTGCTCCGCGCGATCGACGACGTCACCCGGGCCAACGGCCGGCCGGGCAAGGTCACGCACCTGGTCTACTCGCACTCGCACGCCGACCACATCGGCGCCGCCGGCCTGTTCGGAACCGACGTGGTGCGGATCTCGCACGCCGCGACGGCCGGCCTGCTGGCCCGCGCGGCGGACCCCAACCGTCCGCTGCCGACGGTCACGTTCCACGACAAGTACCAGCTCAAGGTCGGCGGAGAAACCCTTCGCCTGGCGTACCACGGTCCCAACCACTCCCCCGACAACATCTTCGTCTACGCGCCCGAATACGCCACCCTGATGCTGGTCGACGTCCTGTACCCGGGCTGGGTGCCGTTCAAGAACCTCGCGGTCTCCCAGGACATCCCCGACTGGATCAAGGCCCAGAGCATCGCGATGGACTACCCGTGGCAGACGTTCGTCGGCGGCCATCTCGGGCGGCTCGGAGTCCGCGCGGACGGCGCCCTGCAGATCCAGTACATGGACGATCTGGACTCCAGTACCCGGTCCGCGATCGCCTCCGTCGACCCGACCCCGTTCTTCGACAAGTACGGGGCGCAGGGGAACTCGTGGGCGATCTTCAAGACCTTCCTCGACGCGGTCGCGGACACCGCGGCCGCTCCCGTGGCCGCGAAGTACACCGGAGTCCTCGCCGCCGCCGACGTCTTCACGCGGGACAACGCATGGACGCTGCTGGAGTCCCTGCGGATCGACACGGGCGTCCTCGGGCCGTTCGGCGTCCACCCCTGACGCCCCCGAACCACTGGGGCCATGACCGTCCCGCTTCCCGTGGCCGGGACCCGGCGTCGACCTGCCGTGCGTTCTGGACCGCCGGAGCGCCCGGTGCCGACGCGGGCCCGGCAGCCATCGACAACCCGTACGTCACCGGGCCCGTGCCGCACGTCGACGGCGGCGGCCGGCTCGCCCGAAAGGAGACCAACTGGTGGATCTTCGACTCGATGACGCAGTCGTGGTGGTGACCGGAGCGTCCGCCGGGATCGGCGAGGCCACGGTAGACGTGCTGGCGGCCGAGGGGGCCACCGTCGTCGCCGTGGCCCGCCGTCCCAAGGGCGTCGAAGCCCTCGGCCGACGGGTCAGCGGCCTGGCGGCGGACCTCACCGAGCCCGGCGCGGCCCGGCGTGTGGTGACGGAGGTGCTCGCCCGGCACGGGCGTCTGGACGGGCTCGTCAACAACGTCGGCGGACTGGACTCCCGCACCGGATTCCTGGACGTGAGTGACGAGCAGTGGCAGGCCACGTTCGAGCTCAACTTCCACTGCGCAGTACGGATGACCCGGGCCGCGCTGCCCGCCCTGCTCGTGCGTGGCGGCTCCCTGGTCCATCTCACCAGCGAGGCGGCCAGGATGCCGGACGTGTCGATGGTGGACTACGCGGCCGCCAAAACCGCGCTGCTGTCGCTGTCCAAGACACTGGCGGCCGAGTTCGGCCCGCGCGGGGTGCGTTCCAACATCGTCGCACCGGGACCGACCCGGACCCGGCTGTGGGATGCCCCCGGCGGCTTCGCCGAGCAGCTCGCCGCTCAGTTCCACCTGGAACCGGAGGCGGCGATCGACCACTTCGTACGCGACGTACGACGCCTGCCCACCGCCCGGCTCGGCAGCCCCGACGACGTCGCACGGGTCATCGCCTATCTGCTCTCCCCCCTCGCACGCCAGATCACCGGCGCCGAGTGGGCCGTCGACGGCGGCGCTCTGCGCCAGATCTGACCCTCCCTCGCCCGTCATCGACGCGCTTCCCCCTCGCATGCCCTCGTATCCCCTCGCATCCTCCGGAGAGATCAGTGAGATTCCGCCTGCCCGGATCCCGCCGTCTGGTGGCCGCGGCCTTCGCCCTGGCCGTCGGCCTCGGCTCGACCACCCTCACGGCCTCGGCCTCCGCCAAGCCGACAGCGCCGGCCGGCGAGCGAATACCTGCCGGCTTCAGCGAACACAAGACCCGGGTCGCCGGGACCGGCATCGACTACGTGATCGGCGGTCACGGCCCGACCCTTGTCCTGATCCACGGCTACCCCCAGACCTGGTACGAGTGGCACGGCATCATGCCCGCGCTCGCCCGGCACTACACCGTCATCGCGCCGGACCTGCCCGGCGCGGGCCGGAGTGACGCCCCGGCGTCCGGATACGACAAGAAGACCATGGCCGGCACGCTGCACGCGCTCCTGGTGTCGCTCGGCAAGGACCACGACGTGAACGTCGTCGGCCATGACATCGGCACGATGGTGGCCTACTCCTACGCCGCCCAGTACCCGCACAGCGTCAGGAGGCTCGTGCTCAGCGAAGCCCCGATCCCCGACCCGGGCATCTACAAGTTCCCGTCGCTGACGGCCCAGGGCCCGGGGGCGTGGCACTTCGGCTTCTTCGCCCTGCAGACCGGCCTCCCGGAGAGCCTGATCCGGGGCCCCGAGCTGACCTGGACGACCGGCTTCATGCGGGGCATCGCGGTGCACAAGGACGCCCTGACCACCGAGGACCTCCAGGTCTTCGCCTCCTACCTGCGCGATCAAGCACACCTGGAAGCGAGCTTCGCCTGGTTCCGGGCGTTCCCGCAGGACATCGCCGACAACGCGCGGTTCCAGAAGAAGCCCCTGACCATGCCGGTCCTCGCGATCGGCGCCGACGGCAGCCTCGGTTCGTCGGTCGCGAAGCAGGCGCGCCACTACGCCACCCACGTCACCCCGGCCGTCATCCCCGACTCCGGTCACTGGATCTACGAGGAGCACCCGAAAGAGACGACCGACATGCTGCTGCGTTTCCTGGGCAGCCACCGATGACGTCGGAAGCGGACATGACGGGCATCGAACCCGCCCGGTTCCGCGAGGGCGGGCAACACCGCTGAAAGCCGATGCGTTCGGCGATGCCGTCCCACCGGCGGCCGAGCAGGCCACGGCGCGTCGTGCGGGTTCGCACACCGAGGTGATCCGCGGCGCCTCGCACGCGGTCCTCGTCTCGCATCCCGACGCCATCGCGCACGTCATCGAGGCCGCCGCCCACGCCACCTCCTGACCCGGCGTCGTCCGCGACGCCCCGGCCGGGCCGCTTCACCCATGCGTCCGGCCGGCCTGCGAAAGGAACGAGCATGCCCGCCTCCCCCGACCCGCTCCGCACAGATCCCCGCAGCGGGCACACCACCGAGAGGCAGCGACGGAGATGACCGACTCCCGCGACCACGGCCCTCTGCCGGGGCTGCTCCTCGCGCTGACCCTCGAAACCGGTTCGCGATACGGCGCGGAGCTGGGGCTGATCGGGCGACGACCGCTTTCCCCCTCCATCACCATCCCCCAACTGCCCAGTGTTTTCGGCCCACCGAACCCAGAAGGGAAACCGACATGCCCTACATCACCGTCGGCCGCGAGAACTCGGACCGGGCGGTCGACCGCGCCATGGACCTGTTCTGGCGCCGGGGCTATGCCGAGACCTCCCTGCAGGACCTGCTGAAGGAACTGTCGATAGGCAGCGGCAGCTTCTACGCGGCCTTCGGCTCGAAGGAGCAGCTCTACATCCGCTCCCTCGACCGCTACATCTCCGTCCAGGGCGGCGACCTGGAGGCGACCCTCGACGGGACGCCCGGGATCCGGCCCGCGATCCGCAGGGTGCTCACCTCCCTGATCGAGGCGGACCTGACCGACCCCACGCGTGGCTGCCTCGTGGTCAACACCGCCACGGAGTGCGGCGACCAGCCCTTGGCCGCGGACCGCGTCAACACCGCGATCCGGCAGGTCGAGTCCTCGCTCGCCGGCGCCCTGGAGCGGGCACAGGCGCGCGGGGAGATCTCCCCGGAGAAGAACCCGGGCGAACTGGCCAGGTTCCTGACCACGTTCATCCAGGGGATCCGCATCGTCGGCGGAGCACGCGTGGGGAGGGAGTTCATGGAGGACGCCCTGTCCACGGCGATGCGCGTACTGGACTGAACACCGCGGAGAACCCGCACAACGCCCGCATCCGCGGTTCGCCGTACCTTAATTGTGTATTGATCAATCCAGAAAGGAACCGTCATGGAACTGCACCTCAAGGACAAGGTCGCCGTCGTCACCGGAGCCAGCAAGGGCATCGGCCTGGCCGTGGTCGAGAGGCTGGCCCGGGAGGGCGTCAAGGTCGTGGCCGGCAGCCGCACCTCGACCCCCGAGCTGGACGCCCTGGCGGCCGACCACGACGTCACGTTCGTGCCGGTCGACCTGTCCACCAGGGACGGGGCGGAGGCCTTGATCCAGCAGGCCGTGGAGCGTCACCAGCGCCTGGACATCCTGGTCAACAACGTCGGCGCCGCCGAACCCCGAGAGTCGTTCCTCAAGGTCGACGACGCCGCCTGGCAGCGGATCTTCGACCTGACCTTCTTCAGCGCCGTGCGCACGAGCCGCGCCGCCCTGCCTCATCTGATCGCGGCGGGTGACGCGGCCATCGTGAACATCAGCTCGATCAACGCCCGGCTGCCCTTCCCCATGGTGGTCGACTACTCGGCGGCCAAGGCCGCACTGACCAACCTCAACAAGTCCCTGTCCGAGGAGTTCGCGCCTCAGGGCGTGCGCGTCAACGCCATCGCCCCGGGCCCGGTCCGCACGCCGTTCTGGACCGCGCCGGGCGGCTTCGCCGACGCCACCGCCGAGGCCGCCGGGACCACCGCACAGGAAGCGCTGGACGTCGTCGTACCGCAGAGCATGGGCATCACGTCAGGACGCATCAGCGAGGCGCACGAGGTCGCCGACCTCACCCTGTTCCTCGCCTCGCCCCTCGCCGCGAACATCACCGGCACGGAGACCCTCGTCGACGGCGGCCAGACCAAGACGCTCTGAGACCCGCACACGACACCCGCTGTTCAAACTTCACCTTCCAATCCTGATGGAGAGAGAAATGTCGGTCACCGACGCGATCACCCCTGAGCCGCTTCTTCAGCTCGGCCTGGGCTTCATGGCTTCCAAGACGCTGCTGAGCGCAGTGGAGTTGGGAATCTTCACGGCGCTGGCAGGCGGCGGCCGCGACCGTGAGTCCCTCGCCTCCGAGGTGGGCCTGCACCCCAGGTCCGCCGCGGACTTCCTGGACGCCCTGGTCTCGCTCGACGTGCTGACCCGCGACGAGGACGGCACCTACCGCAACTCCCCCGCCGCGGACGTGTTCCTGGACCGGGCCAAGCCGTCGTACATGGGCGGCATCCTGGAGATGGCCAACGCACGTCTCTTCGGCTTCTGGAACAACCTCACCGACGCGCTGCGGACCGGCGCCCTGCAGAACGAGGTCGCGCACAGCGGCGCCCCGTTCTTCGCGACGCTCAGCCAGGACCCGGTCGCCTGGCGCGCCTTCCTCAACGGCATGAACGGCGTCAGCACGCCCCTCGCCGCCGCACTGGCCGCCGACTTCGACTGGACCGGCCGGCGGCACGTCATCGACCTCGGCGGAGCCCTCGGCGCGGTGCCCGCCGCCGTCCTGCGCTCCCACCCGGACATCACCGGAGCCGTCTTCGAACTTCCCCCCGTCGGCCCGGTGTTCGAGGAGTTCGTCGCCGCCCACGGCCTGACCGACCGCCTCACCTTCCACGGCGGGGACTTCTTCTCCGACCCGCTGCCCGAGGCCGACGTCTACGTCATGGGGCAGATCCTCCACGACTGGAACCTGGAGCAGCGCCGGTTCCTGCTCCAGAAGGCCTACGACGCCCTGCCCGAGGGCGGCACCCTCATCGTCTACGACGCCATGATCGACGACGAGCGCCGCCACAACACCTACGGCCTGCTGCTGTCGCTCAACATGCTCATCGACACCGAGGGCGGGTCGGAGTACACGGTCGAGGACGCCACCCAGTGGCTCCGGGACGCCGGCTTCGCCAAGGTGGAGGCCCGTCACCTCATCGGCGGCTACACCGCCGTCCACGCCACCAAGTGACCTGCCTCCGGGGGAACCCGGGGAACCCGGAGAACTAGGAGGACGCCCGGGCCACCAGTGCCGTCGGCAGTACCGCGTGCCGGCGCTCCAGCCCCCGGGCGGCGGCCGGGCGCCGGTCGGCGATCTCGGCCAGCAGCAGGTCGATCATCGCGCGGCCCATCTCGTCGATCGGCTGGCGGACGCTGGTGAGCGGCGGGTCCATGTGACGCGCGATGGCCGAGTCGTCGTACCCGACCAGCGCCACGTCCTCGGGGATACGGCGGCCCGCCACCCGCAGCACCTGGCGGGCGCCCGCCGCCATCACGTCGGAGCCGGCGAACACGGCGTCGAGGCGGGGCTCGCGCTCCAGCAGCCGGGCCATCGCCCGCCGGCCGCCCTCCTCGGTGAAGTCGCCCGGTTCGATGAGGAGTTCGTCCGCCGCACGGCCCGCGTCGCGCAGGGCGTCGCGGTAGCCGTCGACGCGGCGCTGGGCTCCGTACACGTCGAGCCGGCCGGTGATGTGGGCGATCGTGCGGCGGCCGCGGGTCAGCAGGTGCTCCACGGCCGACCGGGCGCCGCCGTAGTTGTCGGAGTCCACCGAGGTCAGCGTCTCCTCCGCCGAGCGGGGGCCGCTGATCACGGCCGGGATCTCCAGCTGGGCGAGCAGGTCGGGCAGCGGGTCGTCGGCGTGCACGGACACCAGCAGCACCCCGTCCACCCGGTGCGCGGCCAGGTACTGCGCGAGCCGGCGCCGCTCGCGGTCGCTGCCCGCGAAGATCAGCAGCAACTGCATCTCGGTCTCGGAGAGTTCGGCACCGACGCCGCTGAGCATGTCGGAGAAGTACGGCTCCGCGAAGAACCGGGTCTCCGGCTCGGGGACGACCAGCGCGATCGCGTCCGTGCGGTTGGCGGCCAGCGCGCGGGCGGCGGTGTTGGGGACGTAGCCGAGTTCGTTGACGGCCGCCTCCACGGCCGCGCGGGTCGCGTCGCTGACCCGGGGCGAGCCGTTGATCACGCGTGACACCGTGCCGCGGCCCACGCCGGCCCGGGCGGCGACCTCCTCCAGGGTCGGCCGCCGAGTGCCCCGGCCCCGCTCACCCTTGACCGTCATGGTCGCCGCCTTCCGTTCGCAGCCCTCAGGCCAGGAAATGTAACAGCCGGGGCCCGGCCGCTCCGGGCCCCGTCACGCCCCCGGGGCCGTACCGGGTCAGCCCTGCTCACCGGCGCTCGGCAGGGCGTTCCGGCGGATCACCTCCGCGTACCAGTGTGCGCTCGCCTTGGGGATGCGGCGCTGGGTGCCGTAGTCGACGTAGACGGCGCCGAAGCGCTTGGAGTAGCCGTAGGACCACTCGAAGTTGTCCAGCAGCGACCACAGGAAGTAGCCGCGCACGTCCGCTCCGTCGGCGACGGCCTGCCGGACGGCGTCCAGGTGGGAGTGGAGGTAGGCGATCCGCTGCGGGTCGTTCACCCGGCCCTCGGGCGAGACGTAGTCGTCGAAGGCGGCGCCGTTCTCGGTGACCATCAGCGGCAGCCCCGGGTGCGAGGCGGCCAGGCCGGTCAGCAGGGTGTGCAGTCCGCTCGCGTCGATGGCCCAGTTCATCGCGGTGAGCTGGTCGTTGGCCAGATGGAAGGTGACGTCGTCGGAGCCCGTCCACGGGGAGTGGTCGCTCGCGCCGTGGCCGTCGTTGCGGGTGCCGGCGCCGCCCTCGACGGCCGCGGAGACCACGGTCGGCGAGTAGTAGTTGACGCCGAGCAGGTCGATCGGGCGGGAGATCTCGGCCAGGTCGCCGTCGTGCACCAGCTCCGCCCAGTCCACGAGGTGCGCGGTGTCGGCGAGCAGGTCCTCGGGGTAGGCCCCGTCCAGGATCGGGCCGGTGAAGATCCGGTTGCCGACCGCGTCGATACGCCGGGCCGCCTCGGCGTCCGCGGCGCTGTCGGTCAGCGGGCGCACCTGGTGCAGGTTGAGGGTGACGGAGGTCTGCGCGGTCGACGGCAGGTTCTCCCGCAGCGCCCCGATCGCCAGCCCGTGGGCCAGGTTGAGGTGGTGCGCGGCGCGCAGGGTGGCCGCCGGGTCGGTACGGCCGGGGGCGTGCACGCCGGAGCCGTAGCCCAGGAAGGCGCTGCACCAGGGCTCGTTGAGGGTGGTCCACAGCCCGACGCGGTCCCCCAGGGCCCGGGCCGTGATCTCGGCGTAGTCGGCGAAGCGGTGCGCGGTGTCCCGCTGCGGCCAGCCGCCCGCGTCCTCCAGTTCCTGCGGGAGGTCCCAGTGGTAGAGGGTGGCGACCGGGGTGATGCCCGCTTCGAGGAGTTCGTCGGTGAGCCGCCGGTAGAAGTCCAGGCCGCGCTCGACCGCGGGCCCCCGTCCGGTGGGCTGCACCCGGGACCAGGAGACGGAGAACCGGTAGGCCTTGAGGCCGAGGTCCTTCATCAGCGCCACGTCGCCCTTGTACCGGTGGTAGTGGTCGGCGGCGATGTCACCGGTGTCGCCGTTGCGGACCCTCCCGGGGGTGTGGCTGTAGGTGTCCCAGATCGACGGCGTACGACCGTCCTCGGCGGCGGCGCCCTCCACCTGGTACGCGGCGGTGGCGGCACCCCAGACGAAGCCGGGCGGGAAGGAGGTGTCTGAGGCCGACTGGGCAGTGGTCTCGGTTCGTACGGCGGTCATCTGAGAACGCTCCCGGAGTGGCGTGGAGAAGGGGGGAAGGGGAGAGAGGTGGAGAAGGGGGCGGGCACGGTCCTGCTGCGGGAAGGCGGCCGGGTCGCACGCGGGCACCGGCCCAGGGCACGGGCCCGCACCTGGGGCGGACCCGTACGGGACGGCGGACGGTGCGGGACGCCGCACGGCCCGGGCGGCGGACCGCCGGAACGCGGTGGGGCGGACCGCCGGAGACGGGTCGGGCGGCCCGCCCGGAGTCAGCCCTTGACGGCGCCCGCCATGATGCCTCCGACGATCTGCTTGCCGAAGATCACGAAGACGAGCAGCAGCGGCAGGGTGCTGATCAGCGCGCCGGCCATGACGATGCTCTGGTCGGGGGTGTAGGAGGCGCTGAGCTGGCCGAGCGCGACCTGGAGGGTGGGGTTGTCCTGGTTCAGGGCGAGGAAGGGCCAGAAGAAGTCGTTCCACGCCTGGACGAAGGTGAGCATGCCGAGCACCATCATCGCGGGGCGGGCCGCGGGCAGGACCACGTTCCACACGATGCGGATGTTGGTCGCGCCGTCCACCTTGGCCGCCTCGATGAGTTCGTAGGGCAGGGCCTCCAGCAGGTACTGGCGCATGAAGAAGACACCGAAGGCGCCGACCAGGGTCGGGAAGATCACCGACTCCAGTTTTCCGCCCCAGCCGATGTCCGCCATCATCATGAACAGCGGGACCACGCTGAGCTGCGGCGGGATCGTCAGGGTGGCGATGACCGCGGTCATCAGGGCGCCCCGGCCGCGGAACCGCATCTTGGCGAAGGCGTAGCCGGCCAGCGTGCAGAAGAACAGGGTGGCCGCGGTGATGCAGCCCGACACGATCACGCTGTTGACGATCGCCTTGCCCAGGTTGGCCTGGTCCCAGGCGGTCTGCAGGTTGCTCCACAGCCTGCCGCCCGGCAGCAGCGGCGGCGGACTGTCGAGGACCCGCTGCTGGTCGTGCGAGGCGGCCACCAGCGTCCAGTACAGCGGGAAGACCGAGCCCAGGCCGACGACGACCAGGGCGAGGTAGGTGAGGGGGCCGCCCTTGAGCTGCTGTCCGGCGCCGAGCTTGAGCCGTACGCGGTTCCTGCCCGGGGCGGCGACCGGCGGCACCGGGTCGAGGCCCGGTGCGGTGTTGGTGGGGCTGGTCGTGGTCATCGATATCGCTCCCGTCAGGCCGCGCTCTTGCGCAGGAACCGGCCGACGATCAAGTTGATCAGGGCGATGAGCAGCAGCAGGGCGAGCATGGCCCAGGCCACCGCCGCGGCCGGGCCCAGATGCCCCAGCTTCCAGCCGTAGTTGTAGAGGTAGATGCTGAGGGTTTCGTACTGGTGCTCGTTGCCGCCGGTGGAGCCGAGCGTGCCGCCCTGGAGCAGCAGCGGCTCGCCGAACAGCTGCATGGAGCCGATCGTCGAGATGACGATGGTGAACAGGATCGTCGGCCGCAGCGAGGGAATGGTCACCTTGCGGAACTGCTGCCAGCGCGTCGCCCCGTCGATGGAGGCGGCTTCGTACAGGTCGGCCGGCACGGCCTGCATGGCCGCCAGGTAGATCAGCGCGTTGTAGCCGGTCCAGCGCCAGATCACGATGACCGAGATGGCGATCTTGGACGTCCACTCGCCGTTGCCCCAGTCGGTGTTGCCGATGCCGACGAAGTGCAGCACCCAGTTGAGGATGCCGCCGTCGGCCCGGAACACCAGGGCGAAGACCAGGGCCGCGGTCGCCACCGAGGTGGCGTACGGGGTGAGCACGACCGTCCGCCAGAACGTGCTGGCGCGCAGCTTGTAGTTGAGCAGGTGGGCGAGGCCGAGCGCCACGAGCAGCTGCGGGACGGTCGAGATGACGCCGATCAGGAAGGTGTTCGTGACGGCCGTCCAGAACTCCGAGTCCTGGAGGATCTTGGTGAAGTTGTCGAAGCCGACCCACTCCGAGGTGCTGAGGCTCGTCATCTCCACCCGGTGCAGGGCTATCCAGCCCGTGTAGAGGAGCGGGTAGAGCCCGAAGGCACCGAAGACGAGGAAGAACGGAGCGATGTACGCGTACGGGGACGCGAGGTCGTCGAAGCGCCACAGCCGGCTGCGCCAGGTGCCGCGTCCGTTCGGCACGGCACCGGAGCCGCCGGCGGGCGGGGTGGGGGCACCCCGTGTGGGTGTCGTCGTTGCCACGGGGGATTTCCTTCCTGGGGGGATTCGGCCGGGGGGCGGGACAGGGCGGGGCCGGACGGCGACGTCGGGGTCTCCCACCGCACCGGACCCGGCCGGGGGACGCGGCGCGCCGGTGTCCGGCGCGCCCTACCCACGCGCCGGGCACCGGAACCTCGTACGGCACGGCGCGCGGTGCGGGCGGCCGACGGGGCCGTCCGCACCGCGGGTCGTCAGCCGATCACCTTGTCGATCGCCTCGGTCGCGGCCTTCCACGCGTCGGCGGGCTTGGTGCCCCGCTGCTCCATGTTGTTGATCTGCGTGGAGATGGTGTCCTTGATCGTCGCGTCCTTCGGGCCGAGCACCGCCTCGGGGATGGTCTTGGCCTCGTCGGCGTAGATCTGGCCGATCGGCGCGTTGTTGAAGTACGGGAGCGTCGCGTTCTTCACGCCGGGCAGGTCATAGGCGCCCTTGTTCGACGGGAAGACACCGATCGCCTTGAAGACCTCGGCCTGCTGCTCCGGGGCGGTCAGCCACTTGACGAGCTCGGCGGCCTCCTTGGTGTGCTTGCCGCTCTTGGGCACGGCCAGGAAGGAGCCGCCCCAGTTGGCCGCGGTCGAGCCGGGGGCCTTGGCTATGTCCCACTTGCCCTTGAAGGCGTCACCGGAGTTGGTGGAGATCTGCCCGGCCATCCAGGCGGGGCAGGCCACGGTCGCCACGCTGCCCTTGCGCAGCGCCGCCGTCCAGGCGTCGGTGAACTGCGCCAGACCCTGGGTCAGCTTCTTCGAGGCGGCCTCGGCGGCCAGGTTCCAGCCCTGCTGAACGGAGGCGCTGTCCTTGTAGATCGGCTTGCCGGAGGCGTCGTAGTACTGCTGCGCGGAGGAGCTGACGACCGCGTTGTACATGGCGCTCGCGGAGTCCATGAAGTAGGTGCCGGACGGGGCCTTCTTCTTGTACTGCTCGCCGAGCTTGAGGTAGTCCTCCCAGCCGCCCGCGACGGCCTTGGCGACCGCGTCGCGGTCGGAGGCCAGACCCGCCTTCTCGAAGAGGTCCTTGCGGTAGCACAGGGACATCGGGCCGATGTCGGTGCCGGCGCCGATGACCGTGCCGTCCGAGGCGGTGGCCTGCTTCTCCTTCCAGGAGACCCAGTCGTCCACGTTGATCGTCTTGCTCAGGTCGGTGAACTTGGCCGCCTGGGTGTCGGCGACCTCCTTGATGCGGCCCACCTCGATGCCGGTGACGTCCGCCAGGCCACTGCCCGTGTTCAGCTGCTGAAGGAGCTTGGGGTAGTAGTCCTGCTCGTTGGCGGTGGTCTCTTCCTTCACCGTGATCTTCGGGTGCAGCTTGTGGTACTTCGCGAACAGGTCGGCCTCCTTGTAGCCGAACTGCCCGAAGTCCGCCACCGTGAGAGTGATGTTCCCGTTGGAGTCCGAGGCGTTCGAGTCGCTGCCGCTGCTGCAACCGGTCAGCAACAGCGCCGAGGCGGTCAGGACCGTTGTGGTCAGGGCCGCCGCTCTGCGGCCGCGACGACCGGTACGGGTGATGCGCATTCCACTACTCCTTGTTCCAGTGGGGGAACGGGATCTCAGGAAACAGACCGCCGGGGACCGGCGATCCGGACCTGCCCTCTCGGTGCGAGCAGCGGCCGGCCCACAGCACTCGACGTGCGGTGAAAAGGTGCTGGTCAACGAGGTGCGGTGACGACAGAGGGAAAGGCCATGGGGTGGTTCGCTCCACACGGGAGAGATTCCCCGGCTACCCGTGGAACCGCTCCCACGCGGCATGCCGGAAGACTGGTTCCTGCCGGGCCGACTGTCAAGACTTGAAAACGGCGTTGTTGCCCAAGCGTGTTCCGGACGTCACGGGAACGTGTCGCGCCGGGGGGTTTCACCGGCCCGACATCAGCCCGCCTCATCCAGGAATCACGCAGGTCACAGACGTGACGGCGGTCGGCGTCCCAGGAGTTGCGCCGCACACCACCGCGCGCTCGGGGTTTCCCGGACCGGGACGCGGCACGCCCGGACCGGACGCCGAGAGGTGAACGATGAGCTTCCGGAGCGCCTACCAGGGGCCGGACACCCCGAGCCGCCGGCGGCACCGCGGGAGCCTGACGGCACCTCTTTGCCATGGGAGCGCTCCCATGCATAATGGCGGCAAGCCGACCATGGGAGCGCTTCCATGCCCGATTCGCCGACCGAGGCCTTTCCTCCCGCCTTCCTCTGGGGCGCCGCGACCTCCGCGTACCAGATCGAGGGGGCGGTGCGGGAGGGCGGCCGCACACCCTCGATCTGGGACACCTTCAGCCATACGCCGGGCAGGACCGCCGGCGGCGAGACCGGTGACATCGCTGTCGACCACTACCACCGCTACCGCGACGACGTGGCGCTGATGGCGGACCTCGGCCTGAACGCCTACCGGTTCTCGGTCTCCTGGTCGCGTGTCCAGCCGACCGGCCGTGGCCCCGCCGTCCAGGTGGGCCTGGACTTCTACCGCCGGCTGGTGGACGAGCTGCTGGCGAAGGGCATCAAGCCCGCGATCACGCTCTACCACTGGGATCTGCCGCAGGAGCTGGAGGACGCGGGCGGTTGGCCGGAGCGGGACACGGCGCACCGCTTCGCCGAGTACGCGCAGATCGTCGGCGAGGCGCTCGGCGACCGGGTCGAGCACTGGATCACCCTCAACGAGCCCTGGTGCAGCGCCTTCCTGGGTTACGGCTCCGGGGTGCACGCCCCCGGCCGTACCGATCCGGCGGCCGCCCTGCGCGCCGCGCACCACCTCAACCTGGCGCACGGGCTGGGCACTTCAGCGCTGCGCTCGGCGATGCCGGCCCGCAACCAGATCGCGATCAGCCTCAACTCCGCGGTCGTACGGCCGCTTTCGCAGGACCCGGCGGACCTGGTGGCGGTCCGCACGATCGACGATCTGGCCAACGGGGTGTTCCACGGCCCGATCCTGCACGGCGCGTACCCCAAGTCACTGTTCGCGGCGACGGCATCGCTGACGGACTGGTCGTACGTCCTGGACGGCGACCCGGCCGCGATCCACCAGCCGCTGGACGCCCTCGGGCTGAACTACTACACGCCCGCGCTCGTGTCGTCGGCGTCCGGCACGGCGAGCGGTCCGCGCGCGGACGGCCACGGTGCCGGCGCGCACTCGCCCTGGCCGGGCGCCGACGACGTCGCCTTCCACCAGACGCCGGGTGAGCGCACGGAGATGGGCTGGACGATCGACCCGACGGGCCTGCACGAGCTGATCACGCGCTACTCGCGGGAGGCCCCGGGGCTGCCGCTCTACATCACCGAGAACGGCGCGGCCTACGACGACAAGCCGGACCCGGACGGCAACGTCCACGACCCGGAGCGCGTCGCCTACCTGCACGGCCACCTCTCGGCGGTGCGCCGCGCGATCGCCGACGGAGCGGACGTCCGCGGCTACTACCTGTGGTCCCTGATGGACAACTTCGAGTGGGCGTACGGCTACGGCAAGCGGTTCGGGGCGGTGTACGTCGACTACGCGACCCTCGCCCGTACCCCGAAGTCGAGCGCGCGCTGGTACGCGGAGGCGGCCCGCACGGGAACGCTCCCGGCGCCACGACCGGCGTCGGCCTGAGACCGGGGCGGCCTGAGCCGGGGGCTCGGTGGACCGGGGGCGCGGTTCCGGGGGGTTCCGCGCCCCCTCCCGTTTCACGGACACCACTTCACAGACACCACTCAGGCAACGATCAGCGGCCTCTCAACTCCGCCGCCCGCCCGCTGCTGCGGACGTACACGTCCTCGGACCACCCCGGCGCCGGAACGCCGTACTACTACCCGGGCGGCACGGTCGGCGGCCGTACCCTCCCCGGCGGCTGGTACAGCACACCGTGGTGGAAGACGGCCCTGGTCGCGGGCGCGGCGGGCGTCGGCGGCATGCTGCTGGCGGACGCCCTGTTCGACGGCTTCCACCACCACGGCCCGCCGATGGGCGGCCCCGGCGGACCCGGCGGGTTCGGGGGCTTCGGGGGGCCGGGGTTCTTCTGAACACACAGGGAACGCGGGCGGTGTACGCGGCGGGTGCCGCGTACACCGTGTCCGTGCGTGCAGGCCTCGTGTGTCCCGTTCAGGCGGCGGCCCCCGCGGTCGCGCGCAGCGGCCCGAGGGCCCGTGCCCAGGCCAGCAGTTCGTCGACCAGCCCGTGCACCTCGGCCGCCTGCGACTCCCGCGGCCGGAAGTCGGTGAAGGCCACGAAGTCCTCGCGCAGCGACAGCGCCACCTGCGGCCCGATGTCCGCCATCCGCAGCACTCCCGCCTGCGCGCGCAGCTTCTGTACGGCCATGACCGCGCCGAAGACGCCGTAGCCGACGTAACCGACCGGCTTGCCGCCCCACTCCTCGTAGAGGTAGTCGATGGCGTTGGTCAGGGACGCGGGCGGGGCGGTGTTGTACTCGGGGGTGACGACTATGAAGGCGTCGCACGCGCCGATCCGCTCGGCCCAGCGCCGGGTGTGCGGCCGCCCGCCCGGTGTCCGCAGCGCCGGCACGGGCTCGTCGAGCAGGGGCAGCGCGAAGTCCTTCAGGTCGACGAGGTCGAAGTCCGCGCGGCCGGCGGCGTGTTCGGCCGCCAGGTCCCGGACCCACCGCGCCACTTTCTCGCCGTTTCGTCCGGGGCGGGTGCTGCCGATGATGATGCCGGTCTTGGTCATGTCCGCTTCTCCTCCAGGTCCCGAAGTCCGTCTCCGGGACCTGGGACGAGACAGCCCTGCCGGTTGTGACATCGGAGCATCCGCGGTGCGGTCAGCCGATCGCCTTGAACGCGTTGGCGAAGGCGTTCTTGTCCTGGACGATCGAGCTGCAGGTGGCGTCCGCGGTGGACTTGGCGCCGCCGGCGCACTGCTTGTCGCGGGTGGCGGACCACATCGACAGCCAGCCGATCCCCTTGGACTTGGCGAAGTCGACCAGCTGGCCGGCGTCGTCGACCTTGAAGACCTCGGACGAGACGTCGTTGACGCCGATCATCGGGGTGACCGCGACCGCCTTCCAGGCGGCGGAGTCCGAGAGGCCGAGGACGCTCTTGACCTGGGCCTGGGTGGCGGTGGCGGCCTGGATGGCGTAGGTGCCCATGTCGCCGCTGAACGCGGGGCCGTAGTCCATCGCCATGATGTTGACGGCGCTGATCTTCACGCCGTTGGCCTTGGCGTTGGAGACCAGGTTGACGCCGTCCTGGGTGAGTCCGTCGGGCATCACCGGGAGGGTGAAGGAGACGTTCAGGTTCGGGTGGCTCGCCTGGAGCTTGACGATGGCCTTCGCGCGGTTGGTGTTCGCCGTGGTGTTGGGCAGCGCACCGCCTTCCACGTCGAAGTCGACCTTGGTCAGGTTGTACGCGTCCACGACCTTGCCGTACGCCGCCGATAGCGCGTCCGCCGAGGAGCAGGTGGTGGCGAGCTCGGAGCCGGAGGCGCCGCCGAAGGAGACCCGGACGTCACCGCCCTTGGCACGCAGGGCGCCTATCTGGGAGGCCACGCCGTCGCTGGACAGGTCCGACACCCCGCCCCACTTCGGCGTGCAGCCGCCGCCGTCGGTGATGAAGGCGAGGTTGTAGTTCTTCACACCGGTCGCGTCGGCGGCCGCGAGCAGGTCGAACGCCGGGTAGAGGGAGGTGTCGACGTACGGGGCGAAGGCGGCGGAGGTCGCGGTGCCGGACCCGGACCCGGATCCGGTGCCCGTGCCGGTGCTCTGGGACGGGGTGGGCGTCGGAGTCGGAGTCGGAGTCGGAGTCGGTGTGGGGGTGGGGGTGGGGGTGCCGCCCGTCGAACAGCTCGCGTTGTCGATACGACAGCCGGTCGGATCCCCGCTGCCGTTGACGACGAAGCCGACGGTGACCGACTTTCCGACCGCGAGACCGTCCGTGTCCCACTTCGCCGGCTTCACGGTGACGTGCTGACCGCTGACGCTCGACTCGGCGTTCCACAGCGAGCTGAGCTTCGCTCCGGCCGGCAGGTCGAACTCCAGGGTCCAGCTCTTCTCCGTCGCACCGCTGTTGTTCGTCACGACGTACTGCGCGCTGTAGCCGCTCGACCAGTCGCTGGTCTTCGAGTACACGGCGCCGACGCCGGCGGCCTGTGCGATGCCGCTGAACATGATCGCGCCGCCGCCGACGACGGCCGCCGCGACCAGACCGCCGATCGCCTTGCTCCTGTTGCTGATTCTGCGCCGGTGCGTGCTCATCCGCTGCCTGCCTTCACCTGCTGAGAGGGGGGTGGGAGGCAGCACGCTAGCGATCGGGAACCGGACAAACGGCTTGATAGGGACGGTCGTTGAAGACCTTAGGGTGCGCTTAAGGAAGGGATCGGGACCGATTAAAGGTAGAGACCATTTCTTCCGGTGGTTCCCCGGTTCCGCTCCTGCCCGTCTCCCCCGGCTGCCTGCGCGAACGGCGTCGGCGCACCGCCCCCCGGTGTCCCTTCCGCTCGGGCTTCCCGCCGTCCAGCTGGATCCAGATCCGCACCTCGGTCCCGCCGAGCACCGACGAGCCGATCCGCACGTCCCCGCCCGTGGACTCGGCGAGCCGGCGCACGATGTCCAGCCCGAGCCCGGTCGACCCGGCCGCCCCGGACCCCCGCCCGCGCGCCATCGCCGCCTCGGGGTCCCGGATGCCCTGCCCCGCGTCCGAGACCAGCACGATCACCGCGTCCTCCGCGTTGTGCACGTCGACCGCGAAGGCGGTGCCCTCGGCGGTGTGCCGGAAGACGTTGCCGAGCAGCGCGTCGAGCGCGGCGGCCAGGTCGGCCCGGGCGACGGGTATGCGGACCGGCCGGTCGGCCCCGGCCACCCGCCACTTGCGGCCCTCGTCCTCCGCGAGCGCCGACCAGAACCCCATCCGCTCCCGCACCACCTCGGCCGCGTCACACCCGGCACCCGGTCCGACGGCCGCCGTCTGCGGCTTGGCCTCCCGCGCGGTACGGATGATGGTGTCGACCTCGCGCTCCAGCTGCGCGACGGCGGCCCGGGTCTGTTCGGCGGCGGCCCCGTCCCCGAGCGAGGCGGCGTTCAGCCGCAGCACGGTGAGCGGGGTCCGCAGCCGGTGCGAGAGATCCGCCGCCAGCTCCCGCTCGTTGGCGAGCAGTTGTACGACCTGATCGGCCATCGAGTTGAACGCCACCGCCGCCAGCCGCAGTTCGGTGGGTCCCTCCTCGGGCACCCGCGCCCCGAGCTTGCCCTCCCCCAGTTCGTGGGCGCCCTCGACCAGCCGCTGGGCGGGCTGCACCATCCGGACGCCCAGCCGGTCGGCGACGGCGACCGAGCCGACGATCAGCGCCAGGCCGACGCCGGCGAGCACCGCCCAGGCCGTGGAGAGGCCGTGGGTCACCTCGGACTCGGGCACATAGACCTCGACGACCGCGATGGCGCCGGAGCTGAGCGCGACCGGCTGCAGCAGGGTGGACCCGCCGTCGACCTCGGTCGTGGAGGCCCGCCCCAGCTTCCGTACGGTCGCGATGTCCCGGCCGGCGGCGCGCTGCCGCCCGATGTCGACGGCGGGACTGCCCCCGGTCGCGGGTATGTGCACGGCCATGCCCCGGTCGGCGCCGGCCGAGGCCACCACCCGCTCCAGCTTGTCCCGGTCGGTGGTGATGGACAGGGCCGGGGCGACGGCGGCCGCCTCCCGCTCGGCATTGGAGAAGGCGCGGTCGCGGGCCATCTCCTTGACGACCAGACCGAGCGGAACGGCGAAGGCGACCACGACCATCGCCGTCACCGCCAGACAGACCTTGACCAGTGCCCATCTCATCGGACCGGCCCCCCTTCCGCACCCGGCGGCTCCAGCTTCACGCCGACCCCGCGCAGGGTGTGCAGATAGCGCGGCCGAGCCGCCGTCTCCCCCAACTTCCGCCGCAGCCACGACAGGTGCACATCGATGGTCTGGTCGTCGCCGTAGGACTGCTGCCACACCTCCGCCAGCAGTTCCTTGCGCGGCACGACGACTCCGGGCCGCCGGGCCAGAAAGGCCAGCAGATCGAACTCGCGCCGGGTGAGGTCGAGCCGCATCCCGTCCAACTCGGCCTGGCGGCGCAGCGGATCGACGGTCAGCCCGCCCACCCGCAGCACGCTGGACGGCGCCTTCTCGCCCCCGCCGGACCGCGCCCGGCGCAGCACCGCGGCCATCCGCGCCGACAGGTGCTCCACGGAGAACGGCTTGGTCAGATAGTCGTCCGCACCGGCGTTGAGCAGCCGGACGATCTCCGTCTCGTCGTCGCGGGCGGTCGCGATGATGACGGGTACGTCGGTGATGCCGCGCAGCATCTTCAGGGCCTCGGAGCCGTCCAGGTCCGGCAGTCCGAGGTCCAGGATGACCACGTCGAAACGGAAATGGGCGACTTCGCGCAGCGCCTCCAGTGCCGTACCGACACTGCGCACGGTGTGCGAGGCGTCGGCCAGCTGCCGGATCAGCGCCGAGCGTACGAACTGGTCGTCCTCGACCACGAGCACACTTGCCATGCGCCGCACCGTACGCCATGCGGCCATTGCCGGTCGGGGCCTGTGGATAACTCGGGGCGAGTGCGCACGGCGGTTCCCCTGAGGCAGTATGGCCCGCGATGCGCAGAGGACTCGTACACGTACTGGCTTGGCTGCTCGCCACGAGCGCGGCGGCCACGCTGTCGTGGTGGGGTGTCCACACGGTGATGGCGGGCACGGCCTACGACCCGCCGCGCGCCCTGCCGATCACGGCGACGGACGACGCCCCGACGACCCAGGGTTCGAAGCCGCTGGCATCGCCGACGTCCCGCCCGCCGAGTCCGTCGCCTTCGGCGTCCCCCCGTCCGTCGAGGACGCCCGCCGCCACACCGTCCGTCACCCCGACGACCACCCCGAGCCCGTCCTCCGCCACCACGTCGGGCCAGGTGAAGGCCTACGACACCAACGGCGGCCGGGCGGTGTTCGACCTGGGGGACACCAGCGCGACCCTGGTGTCCGCCACCCCCGGCACCGGCTGGTCGATGCAGGTGTGGAAGACGGAGACCTGGATCCGCATCGAGTTCGCCAGGAGCACGGACCGGGTGTCGGTGTTCTGCACCTGGCACGACAGCGCGCCGCAGGTGCAGGTGCAGACTTATTGAGCGCCCCCGCCTACTGAGAAGCCCCGGCTGAAGCGCCGCTTCAGGGGCGCTGGGGGTACCCCCGGCCGAAGGCTGGGGGTAGGAACTGCGCGCTCAGCACCCACCGGCCCGCAGACTCACCGAAACACCGAAGGCGGCGGAGATGGCGAAGCCACAGCCACCGCATCGGTCACGGCAACCGCCCCACCGCTGAAATCCCTCAACACCCGCCCGTGTTCGACCCGCCCCGGGTGAGGGTCGGACGCACAGCGCCGGGTCAGCTCACCGACGGGCAGCTGTACGTCGGCCGCGACCAACACCGCGTTGCCGAACCGCTTGCCGCGCCACACCCCCGCGTCCGCCACCACCGCGAGCTCGGCGAACCGCGCCCCCGCGGTGGCGATCTGCCCCCTCAGGTGCGCGAGCGGCGGGCCGTCCGCGAGGTTCGCCGCATACGCGCCCCCCGGCTTCAACACCCTGCGCACCTCGTCCAGGAACTCCGTGGACGTCAGATGCGCCGGAGTGCGGGCCCCGCTGAACACATCCGCGATGACCAGGTCCGCCCAGCCCTCCGGGACTTTCCCCAGCCCGTCCCGGGCGTCCACGGACCGCACCCGTATCCGCGCGTTCGGATCCAACGGCAACTCCCGCCGCACCAGTTGGACGAGGGCCGCGTCGCGTTCCACTATCTGCTGGGTGGACCGGGGCCGGGTCGCCGCCACGTACCGCGCCAGCGTGAACGCACCGCCCCCGAGGTGTACGACCTGCACCGGCCGGCCCGGCGGGGCGACGAGGTCGATCACATGGCCGAGGCGGCGCTGGTACTCGAAGGAGAGGTACGCCGGGTCGTCCAGGTCGACGTGCGACTGCGGGGCGCCGTCGATGAGCAGTGTCCAGGCCCGGCCGCGGTCGGGGTCGGGTATGAGCTGGGCGAGGCCGCCGTCGACGGCCTCGACGACGGCTTCGGCGGCGGCAGCCGACCGGCGCCGTGAGTTCCTGGACTTGCCCACGCCGCCATTCTCCCAGGCGGCGGGCGCCCGGGAAATTCAGCGGCAGCTGTCCGCCGCCTTGATCAGCCGCGCCGCCTCGCCCAGCGCCCGGCGCAGCACCGCCGGGTCCGTCGCGAGGTCGGCCTCGCCGGGCGGCAGCAGCCAGTCGGAGCCCTCGACCGGCGGCTCGGGGCTGAGCCGCAGCCCGCGCCCGTCGGTCTCCGTGCACGTGCTGCCGGGGACGTCCCAGGCCGCCGCCGTGCCGGCCGGCACCACGAAGCCGAGGGTGCCGCCCCCGTCGTCGTGGAGTACGGGCCCCACCGCGTCCCCGGTCCCCCGGCGCAGGATGTCGACCGCCTCCAGACCGTGCCGGGCCGGCACCGTCACGAGGTCGCATCCCGCGTCGTCTGCCGTCGAAGTCACCGACGGCGTACAAGGATCGTTGCTCTGGCTGGTCTCCATCCCGGCCTCCACCACGCAGCCCTCTTGCAGTCCATGACGTCCAACGCGCCACCTCGTCAACGGCTACGGCGGAAGTCAGCCGCAAAGGATGGCAGTTCATGGCAGATCGTGCATGAGATATCCGGTTTGTAGCCAAACACAGCGTCACGGGTCCGACACAGCAGGTACGTTCTTGCCCGCCGGAATCAAGGGTCCACACGGACAACTCACCATGAGTCCGGCATGGTTCGACGGTTCGCACGAGAGGACCCGGCCATGACGTCGTCAACCACGACCTCGTCGCAGCCCGATCGGCCGGTACGGCCGAACCTCGCCTTCAGGCAGCTGCGCGGCCGGCACTCGCCGGCCGAGTTCGCCGCGCTGGTAAGGCGTGCCGCCCGCGAGATCGGCGAGCGGGTGAGCTGTGACGCGCGCTACATCGGCCGGGTCGAGGCGGGTGAGATCCGCTGCCCGAACTATGCGTACGAACGGGTGTTCCTGCACATGTTCCCCGGCCGCACGCTCGCCGACCTCGGCTTCGCGCCCCGCTCGTCCGTACGCGGACGGGCGGCGCGGCCGCCGGAGGACGTGCCCCTCGCCCTCACCACGGGTGAGACGCAAGGGGCCGTAGAGCCGTATGACCCGCAGGACCCGTACGAGACGCACGACAACTACGAGGAGAGCGACGTGCTGCGTCGCCTATTCATGACCGGCGGGGGCGCCACCGTGGCCGCCGCCACGCTGGGCCCACTGGAGTTCACGATCGACGCCGTCGCGGCGGACCGGCCGGTGCGCCGTGCCGGGTCCTCGCACGCGGCCGCCCTGGAGGAGGCCGTACGCCGGATCCGGCTGCTCGACGACCGGCACGGCGCGGACGGTCTGTACCGGCGCGCGGCGGCTCCGCTGCGCGCGGCGTACGCGCTGCTGGACGCGGGCGCGACCCGGCAGACGACCGCGGAGCGGTTGCACTCGGGCGCCGGTGAGCTGGCCATCTCGGTGGGCTGGCTGGCCCATGACTCCGGCCGCTTCGACGACGCCCGCTCGCACTACGCGGAGGCGCTGGCGACGGCGCGGATGACCGGGGATCCGGGGCTGGAGGCGCACGCCTTCTGCAACACGGCGTTCCTGGCACGCGACGCCGGGCGCCCCCGGGAGGCGGTGCGGGCGGCCCAGGCCGCGCAACGGGTCGGCCGGCCGCTGGGCTCGCCCCGGCTCATGTCGCTGCTCGCGCTCCGCGAGGCGGGCGGCTGGGCGGGGCTCGCCGACCGCACCGGCTGCGAGCAGGCGCTGGCCCGGGCGCAGGCCCTCTTCGAGCGAGGCCACTCGGACGCCGACCCCGAGTGGATGAGCTTCTACGGAGAGGCCGAGCTGGAGGGCCTGGAGGCCCAGTGCTGGTCCACGCTGGGCGACTGGCGGCGGGCCGCACGCCATGCCCGCCGGGCGGCCGACCTGCAGGACCCGCACTTCACCCGGAACATCGCGCTGTACACGGCGGAACTGGCCGACGACCTCGCGCGGGGCGGCCGGCCGGACGAGGCGGCGATGGCCGGCATGCGGGTGCTCGATCTGCTGGACCAGGTCCAGTCGTCGCGGATCCAGGGGATGCTGGCGGGCACGGCGAGGGTGCTGCTGCCGCATCGGCGGGCGAGCGGGGTCCAGGAGTTCCTGGACCGGCATGCGTCCACGCCGAGGGGTGTGTAGGCCGACATTCGGCTGCGGGTGGGTGGGGGCTGGTCGCGCAGTTCCTCCCCCAGCCTTCGGCCGGGAGTACCCCCAGCGCCCCTGACGGGGCGCTGTCCCAGCCGCTTCTCTCCAGTCGCGGGAAGTCGTGCCTCCCCCAGTGCCTCAAGGGCCTGGAAGGTGCCCCCAGGGCGGCACGGGTGGGCTGGGGCCCCCTCTGGGGGAGGCACCCTGCGAGCGCCGGTAAGCGTCCCCACCCCCGCCCAGCCCCCACCCCGGGTCACCCAGCCAGGTGCCCCAGATCGTTCCAGCTCTCGATCGCGGGCTCTCCGTAGGCCCACCCCAGCACCGACAGCGACGTCGGGTTCAGCCTGATCCGGGCCGCGAAGTCCAGGGGCATGCCCAGCCAGCGCGCGCCGATCGACCGCAGGATGTGCCCGTGGGCGAACACCAGTACGTCCCGGTCCGCCGACCGCGCCCAGGACACCACCTCGTCCGCCCGCGCGGTCACCTCGGCGAGCGTCTCGCCGCCGGGCACGCCGTCGCGCCAGATCAGCCAGCCGGGGCGACCGGACTGGATCTCGGCGGGGGTCAGCCCCTCGTAGCCGCCGTAGTCCCACTCCATCAGCGTGTCCCAGTGGGCCGCACGGTCGCCGAAGCCCGCCAGTTCGCACGTCTCACGCGCGCGTGCCAGCGGGCTGGTGCGCACCTCGACATCGGCCAGGCCGTCGAACGGCGGCCGGTGCAGGCGCTCGCCCAGCAGCTTGGCCCCCCGCCGGCCCTCCTCCAGGAGCGGTACGTCGGTCCTGCCGGTGTGCTTGCCGGACAGCGACCACTCCGTCTGTCCGTGCCGGGCCAGCAGGATGCGCGGTGCCATGAGCGGGAGAACCTCTCGGGAGAAATTCGGAAGCGGGACACCTCCATCATCGCCCACGCCGGGAACGCGCCTGGAACGCGCCGGGAACGGGCAACCCGGCGGGCGCTCCCCGCGTCTTTGAGGTCTGAGCACCCCGCAAGGGCGGGCACGCGTACACCGTAAAGTGTCACGGTCGGCCCGCCGGGCGCCGCGCAGACACTGGACGAGAAGGGGGAGGCAGTCGGATGCCGCAGACCGAGAAACCAGGCACCGAGGTGACTTCGGGCACCCGACTGCGCTGGTGGACCGAGCTGCCGCTGATCCTGCTGGTGTACGGCTGCTATCTGGCCGGCCGCCTCCTCGCACGCGGGGACACCTCCGGCGCCGTCGACCACGGTCTGGCGATCCTGCGCGTCGAGAAGACCCTGCGCCTGAACGCCGAGCACCCGCTCAACCGCCTCTTCACCCGCGAGCCCTGGCTCGGCATACCCGCCGACTTCTGGTACGCCTCGCTGCACTACATCGTCACCCCGGTGATCCTGGTCTGGCTGTTCCGCAAGCGCTCCGAGATCTACCGGCAGGCCCGCACCTGGCTGATGACGTCCACGTTCATCGGTCTGATCGGCTTCACCCTGCTGCCCACCTGCCCGCCCCGGCTGCTGGAGGCGAAGTACGGCTTCGTCGACACCATGGCCCAGTACAGCTCGTACGGCTGGTGGGGCGGCGAGGCCAGCGCCCCGCGCGGGATGGGCGGCATGACCAACCAGTACGCGGCGATGCCGAGCCTGCACTGCGGCTGGGCGCTGTGGTGCGGGGTGATGCTGTGGCGGTACGGCAACTCCCGGCTGACCAAGGTACTCGGCGTGGCGTACCCGCTGCTGACCGCGATCGTCGTGATGGGCACCGCCAACCACTACTTCCTGGACGCGGTCGCGGGCGTCGCCGTGATGGGCGCCGGGTTCCTGCTCGCGCCGTACGTGATGCGGGTCGCGGACGCGATCCGGGTCCGGATCGTCCCGGGCACCTCCCTCGTCACAGCGCGCTCGGAGAGCGCAGATTCCCCCGTTGTCAGTGGCGGATGCCAGACTTCGGCGGGTGAGCGAATTCCATCGCAGCGCGAGCCCCGGCTCGCCTCCGGAGCCGAACCGGACGCCTCCCCGTCAGACGCGGGGGACGGCGCTCCGGCAACAGCTCGCTGAGCTGCGCGGCCCCGACGTCCCCGCCAAGGCCCTCGACGCGCGCGCCCTCGCGGCGCTCGCCGCGAACCCGGGGTGCCGCAGGCGGGCGATCCTGGACGGGGCCGGGGTGGACAAGACCGCGCTGGCGAGCGCCCTCGGCTCACCGGCGGCCTTCGGCCAGTCGCAGTTCGCGCTGACCCGGGGCAACGCCTTCGAGGCGAAGGTGAAGGCGGACGGCGGGGCCGAGTTGCTGCGGCTGGTGCGCGGGCACCTCGATCCGGGCGCCGAACCGGCCGAGCGGGCCGCCGTGCCCGACCTGTCCGCGACCGGCCCGGAGGGGCGCACGGCCCGTACGGCGCTCGCACTGCGCGAGGCCGTCGAAGCGGGTGGCTGGTCGCTGTTCGACCACCCGATGCTGGCCCTGGAGGTGGCCGGCTCCCCCGCGTTCCTGGAGCCGGACGCGGTGGTCGTACACCCCGACGGCAGCTGGACGGTCGTGGAGATCAAGTCCTTCCCGATGGTGGACGGTTCGGCGGACCCGGCGAAGGTGGGCGCCGCCGCGCGGCAGGCGGCCGTGTACGTACTGGCCCTGGAGAAGGTCGCGGCCCGGCTCGACCCGGCCCCGCGGGTGCGCCACGACGTGCTGCTGGTCTGCCCCAAGGACTTCTCCAACCTGCCCACCGCCTCCGCGGTGGACGTCCGCAAGCAGCGCGCGGTCACCGCCCGTCAGCTGGACCGGCTCACCCGCATCCAGGACATCGCCGACACCCTCCCCGAGGGCACCTGCTTCGCCCCGGACCTGCCGGCCGAGCAGCTCACGGCGGCCGTGGAGGCCGTCCCGGCGACCTACGCGCCCGAGTGCCTGTCCGCCTGCGAACTGGCCTTCCACTGCCGACAGCGCTCCCAGGCGGCCGACGAGGTCACCGCGCTCGGTCGCGCGGTCCGCGCCGAGCTGGGCGGGCTGACCACGGTCGAGGACGTCCTGTCGGCGGCGCGCGGCGAGAGCGGCGACCCCGACGACCCGGCGGTGGCGGCCCTCAGAAGGGCGGCGGCCCTGCGGGCGGAGGCACTTCAGGGGGCCGCGTGTCCCTGATCACCACCCTCGCCCGTCTCGAAGCCGTGAGCACGGGCACCGCACGGCCCGCCGCGACCGTCCGCCACCGGCATCTGTCCGAGCGCCCGCTCGTCCTCGTGCCGCTCACCACCGCCGGTGAGGCCGGTGCCCCGCTCGGCGCGCTGGTCGGCACCGACCGGGACGCGCCGCGTCTGCTCGTCGTACCCCAGCCGCGCGACCGGGACCTGCGGTTCGCCTTCCTCGCCGAACTCGCCGACGTCGTTCTGCCGTACCTGGACTCCTTCGCCGACGACGTCGAGGCAGCCGAGCGCACCGAGACCGACCCGGAGACCGGCAAGCGGGTCAAGGTCGAGGTCGAACTGTGTGCGGACGCCCCCCAGCTGATCGTGCCGGGCCGCGCGGCCGTCGAGTACGTACGGCTGCTGGGCCGCTCGATGCGGTTCCGGCGCACGGCCGAGCAGGACCCCGAAGCGCCCTACCCGGCGCCGCCCCGGGTGCCGTTGCTCGGCCGCTGGCTCACCCACTTCGGCGAGCGCGCCCGGGTGCCCGGCTCCTCTCTGCTGCTCGCCATGACGGACCTGCTGTCCCGGCACTGGGCGACCGGCCAGTCCGGCGTCGAGGACCAGCACCTGGGCGCGCTGCTCGCCTGGATAGACCCCCCGCAGGGCAGCACGGGCGCGGCGGCCGCGCGCACGGCCGAGCTCGCGCGGGACCCCGACGGCCAGTTGGTGTGCCCGCCGGCCGGGCCCGCCACCGACCCGGCGTTCGACAACAAGCTGCTGGCCCCCGCCTTCGAGCGCTACGACCGGGCCCGGACCGCCCTGGCCGCCGCCGAGGACGGCCTCCAGGCCGACGACCGGCTGGCGATCCTCACCACCGCCGAACGGGAGATCCGCGACCTCGTCGAGAGCCGGACCCGGCCCACCTGGGACGCGGTCTGGCGCGGCCTCGACCTGCTGCACCGACTGCCGGAGGGTGTCCGGGCCGAGGAGCGGTGGACCCGCGACCGCTGGTCGTTCACCGGCCACCGGGACCGGGTCGTGGCCGGCGAGCCGCCGCAGCCGCGCCGCGACGACGCGGTCACCGCCGCGAACAAACTGGCCACGCGCGAACGCGAACAGGCCCGCCTCGACGCCCAGGAGGCGCTCGACGACCCGCTGGTGATGGCTGGGCGGCGGCTGACCGGGGAGGCGTTCGCGGGCGAGGTCCTCGATGTCGTCATGGCGTACAGCGAGGGCAAGCGGCCCAGCCCGCGCCCGCTGGTGACAGTGCGCACGGAGGACCGGCCACAGCTGGGCGAGCGGGCCAAGGCCTACCGCTCACTGGGCGGCAAGCCGCAGTCCATGGAGTTCGCCGGGTACGAGGCCGAGGGGGTCGTCGTCCTGCGGGTGCTGGACAAGATGGGCCGGGGCAAGGAACCGGAGCCCGGTTCGGTCCCGGAGCAGGGCGACCGGCTCACCTTCACCCTCTTCGAACACGAGCAGCGCGGCGGGGCGAAGCTGCCCGACCCGGAAGCGACCCCGTGGACACACGGCGGGCCGCCGGGCGAGGCGGCGCAGGAGGCGGCCGACACGGTGACCGAGGAGGACATGCTGTGACGACCGACGTCGATCTCGACCCGGGCACGGCCGCCGCCCGTGCCACCGCCGCGATCCTCCACGACACCCTGCACGGCACCGACCGTGGCGTGGTCGTCGACTCCCCGCCGGGGGCCGGCAAGTCCACGCTCGTGGTCCGCGCGGCGCTGGAACTCGCCGACGCGGGCCGCCCGCTGATGGTGGTCGCCCAGACGAACGCGCAGGTCGACGACCTGGTCCTGAGGCTCGCCGAGAAGAACCCGGAGCTCCCCGTCGGCCGGCTGCACAGCAGTGACGCCGACCCGTACGACAAGGCGCTGGACGATCTGCCGAACGTCCGCAAGTCGTCGAAGGCGGCCGACCTCAGAGAGGCATCGGTCGTGCTGTCCACCGCCGCGAAGTGGGCGCATGTCCAGGTGGACGAGCCCTGGCGGCACGCGATCGTCGACGAGGCGTACCAGATGCGCTCGGACTCGCTGCTGGCCGTGGCCGGTCTGTTCGAGCGGGCGCTGTTCGTGGGCGACCCCGGCCAGCTGGACCCGTTCGCGATCGTGGGCAGCGAGCAGTGGGCGGGCCTGTCGTACGACCCCTCGGCCTCCGCCGTCTCCACGCTCCTGGCCCACAACCCGGGCCTCCCCCAGCACCGCCTCCCGGTCTCCTGGCGCCTGCCGGCCTCCGCGGCCCCGCTCGTCTCCGGCGCGTTCTACCCGTACACCCCGTTCCGCAGCGGCACCGGCCACGGCGACCGGAGTCTCGCCTTCGCCGTCCCGTCCGACGGCTCGGGACCCGACCGGGTGATCGACGAGGCGGCGGAGTCCGGCTGGGGTCTGCTGGAGCTGCCCGCCCGGCACACCCCGCGCACCGACCCGGAGGCGGTCCGGGCGGTGGCGACGGTCGTACGGCGGCTGCTCGACCGGGGCGGCGCGGCGACCTCGGAGCGCTCACCCGACCCCGCGCCCCTGACCCCCGACCGGATCGCGGTCGGCACGGCCCACCGGGACCAGGCGGCGGCGGTCCGCGCGGCCCTGGCGGAGCTGGGCGTGAGCGATGTCACGGTCGACACGGCGAATCGGCTCCAGGGCCGCGAGTACGACGTCACGGTGGTCCTGCACCCGCTCTCCGGCCGCCCGGACGCCACCGCCTTCCACCTGGAGACGGGCCGCCTGTGCGTCCTGGCCTCCCGCCACCGCCACGCCTGCATCGTGGTCTGCCGGGCCGGTGTGACCGACCTCCTGGACGACTACCCGTCGACGGAACCGGTCCAGCTGGGCACGCTCGTGAAGTTCCCGGACGGCTGGGAGGCGAACCACGCGGTCCTGGCCCACCTGGCCGAACACCGGGTGACCTGGCGGCCCTGACCGATGCTTCGGTGCCCGCCCGACCGGCCTCGGCTGCCGCGCCCCATCCGCCGGACGGAGTCCGGCGCGCCGCCGGAGGCGGCCGATGGTCACAGCCCCGGACGGCTGGGAGGCGAACCACGCGGTCCTGGCCCACCTGGCCGAACACCGGGTGACCTGGCGGCCCTGAGCACTGTCTCGGCGGCCGGGCGAGCGCAGTGTCAGTCATCGGCCTCAGGGTGCTCTTGCGCGGGCGCGAGACAATGGTCGGTGGCCATCGAACCGTAGAACCGTACGAGGAGGACCAGACATGGCGGAGCCCACGCCGCGTCGGAACGAACCGCGGCTACGCCCCGCGCCCCTGCTCTTCGAGCCCGTGGAAGCGGTCGCCGACCCGGAGCACTTCTTCGACCTGGAGTCCATCGAGGACCCCCGGGCGTTGCTGGCGCGCGCGACCGAGCTGACCCAGGCGTTCCGGGCGGCCACCGACCGGGCGGTGGAGTTCCAGGCCATGGCGGCCGCGCAACTCGCCGACCCGCGGCGTTTCGACCGGCTGACCCCGGCCGACATCGCCGAGCGGGCCGAGTGGACCGAGGACTACGCGAAGAAGATGGTCGAGTTCGGCCGGGACCTGCTGAGGGGTGCGGAAGGGCAGGGACCCGAGCAGATCTAGCACGGACGGCTGTCCGGCCCTGGCGGACGGCATATGCCAGGCGGGCAAGATACGCCCCTCCGCTCCACCCTGTCCCGTTTTCCGGCAACTCACAGGGAGCGGCCGCTCACCGGGGGTATCAATTCCCCATGAGCAGCAACCCGTACGAGACACCTCTCCGCGACCCCGGCGACCTCGGTGACGCCGCCGGGGTCACCGCCGACGGAGCCGCCTGGCTCGCCTCGGCAGGAACGTATCCGCGGAGCACGCTCGCGTTCTGGGAGGAGCGGCCGGACGCCCCGGTCGTCCTGCCCTGCGGTACCGCCTTCGACGTGGTGAACGCCCCGGCGATGTTCGGCCGCCGCATGCTGGACCGGTTGTGGGACGAGGGGCCGGGCTCCGGGCCGGTCGCGGTGTTCCGGGGCCGGATGCTCCTGTTCGCCGCTCCCGGCACCGCCGCGCGGCTGCCCTCGCTGCTGGGCTGGGAGGAGTGGGGCGGCCGCGGTCAGGGCGTACCGCCGCTGCTGTGCCACGGCACCGGCGACGCGGTGACCGTGCCGGCGCCGAGCGGCGACCGGTCCGCCCCCGCCCCGGCCGGTTCCCGCTGGCTGGTCGCCCCGGACACCCGGCACCCGTGGCTGCCGGGCCCCGAGATCCTGCTGTGGGCGGCGGTACGGGCGGCCCGCTCGACCGTGCGGATATCGATTTTTCCTCCCACCGATCAGGATGCTAATGTCTACGACGTCAGCAGGCGCCGCTAGCTCAGTTGGTTAGAGCAGCTGACTCTTAATCAGCGGGTCCGGGGTTCGAGTCCCTGGCGGCGCACGCGAAGTAGTAGACGGTTGGGCCAAGCTCCTGCGAGCTTGGCCCAACTGTTTTTGCGCTTCCGGGGCCTCAGCCCAGCCCTGCCGACTCTCCCGGGTCGTCCGGCTCTCCGGGTGTGATCTTCACGTTCCAGGCGCCGGTCGCCGTCCGCCCCTCCACCTCCACCTTCACGCCGTCGCCCGGCACCGTGAAGGTCTCGCCGAGGGAGACCGGGGCGTCCGCGAGGGGCGGGTAGACCGAGTTCTCCCAGCAGGCCTCGGTGCGCGGATGGGCGTCGACCACCTCGATGGGGCCGCCGCCGGAGGCCGCCTCGCCGCGGACCCGGTAGACCAGGATGCCCTGCCGGCAGGCGGTGCTGTCGTTGCCGGTCGCGCCGCGCGCCTCGAAGGCCAGCACGGTGTCCGTACCGGTGCGCACCAGCGCCAGCTTCGTGCCGTTGCCGAGCCCGAAGGCCGGGGCGCCCGCCGCGCCCTGCACCGGCACCGGCACCCCGGGCCCGGCCGACAGCGGCTCCAGGGTCAGCCGGGTCGGCCCGGCCCCCCGTACGCACACCACCTGGCGCGGATCCAGCCATCCCAGCTTCCACTTGTGCCAGGCGAACAGATCCGGGGACAGTCCGAACTGGCTTCCCATCAGATCCCAGTCGCCGACGTACGTGTCCCAGTCGCCCTTGCCGTCCACCGGACGGTGGTAGAGGTCGGGGAGGTCGAAGAGATGACCGGTCTCATGGGCGAGAACCAGCCGGTCCGGCGGATGCTTCTCGAAGACGGTGACGACCCGGCGGACGTCCGTGCCGTCCAGGTGCATCGGGGTGCTCAGGTTGACCACCTTCGTGGCGTCGGAGTCGACTCCGGGCGCGTCCGGGTCGGCGACGAAGTACACGATGTCGTAGCGCGAGAAGTCGACCTCCGGATCGGCGACCGCGAACGCGTCCCGCAGGTAGGCGGCCCGCAGGGCCATGCTCCAGTCGCGCTGCATGCCATAGGCGACAGACGGCCGGGGCATCCGCAGCCAGTGCGTCAGCGGGTGCGGATGGATCGTGAACTTCCCGTAGGAGGCCTGTTCGTAGTAGCGGCTGGTGGCCGGGAAGTGGTCGGCTGCCAGCTCCGCCGGCGTGGTGCGCGGGGTGGCGTCGGGGAAGGAGAGGAACACCATCACGGCCGAAAGCGGGTGCGTCGGACGGGTGTAGGCGGCGTTCCAGGTGTCGAGACCCTCGGAGTGGTGCGCGTCGGTGCGGTGCAGGGCACAGGGAGCCGTGGAGAACGGCTCGGCGACCGACGGTCCGGTCAGGATCGTCGTCGTGACGAGCGCCGCCATCGTGGTGGACACGGCGGCGGTGCTGCGCAGCGGGAGACGCGGCACGGAAAAACCTCCGGGGCGGTTCGCGGGACACCGCACCCAGCCTGCGTGGGTTTGTCATTATATGTCCTGTTCATCTGCACCAGAAGGGTGAGGGATCCCCTGGTGACCCATGCGCTACCCGAACGGCCGACACCCCGAGAAACTCACGGAACGTCACAAGTGGTCGGGCGGCTCAAGAACCCGTCCAGGTGCGGGCAGAAACGATCTGTCAGAATCGCCGGTTCATCGGGGACACTGGACAGTGGCTGGAAGGCCCTCGGGCCAGCCTCTATGATCGGCACACTTTCCTGCACGGACAGAGATCGAGTGCACTGCGGGAGCGAGCGGTGAGCGGAACGTCCGAAGGGCCGACGCCCGCGGCAGACCTCGACCGGTCCGCCGTCACAGTGAGTGACAAGACCTGTCGGAAGTCGTACGACGAGACAACCGACCTGAAGACATACGAACACGCCTTCACGGGCGCCGCGCTACCCATGGCCGTCGTCGACCGCGAGGGCCTCGTGACCACCGCCAACGAGGCGTTCGGCACCCTGATCGGCGCCGACCCGGCCGGCCTGCCCGGGCGGGTCGCCGCGGATCTGCTGGACCTGGCCTCCGACGCCCGTACCTGGCACGCCTATCGCGAGGTGCTGCGCGGCCGGAACGCCAAGCTGCGCTGCACCCGGCGGCTGAAGCATCCCGACGGGCACTCGGTGTGGGTCCAGGTCACCATCTCGCCGCTGGCGAAGGACCGGCCGGGTGTCCTGCTGTCGGTCTCCGACATCAGCGAGCGCCGCGAACTCCAGGCCCGGCTGCGGCACTTGCAGATGCATGACCCCGTGACCCGGCTGCCCAACCGGACGTTGTTCTTCGAGCGACTGTCGGCCGCGCTGGAGGCGGAGTCGTACGAGCGGAGCGGCACCGGCCGGATCGGCCTGTGCTACCTGGACCTGGACGGCTTCAAGGCGGTCAACGACACCCTCGGCCACCGGGTCGGTGACCGGCTGCTGGCCGCCGTCGCCGAGCGGCTGACCCGGGTCTGTGACGAGGCCGGCTTCGCGCGGGCCGGGGCGCCGCTGGTGGCCCGGCTCGGCGGCGACGAGTTCGCGCTGCTGGTCGAGGACTCGACGGGCACCGAGCAGTTGGCCGATCTGGCCGAGTCGGCGCTGGCCGCCCTCCAGGCGCCGTTCGACCTGGCCGGGCAGCGGCTGTCGCTGTCGGCGTCGATCGGGGTGGTGGAACGCCACGCGGCGGGCACGACCGCGACCGGTCTGATGCAGGCCGCCGACACGACGCTCTACTGGGCGAAGGCCGACGGCAAGTCCCGCTGGACGCTCTTCGACCCGGAGCGCAACGCCCACCGGATGACCCGCCAGGCGCTCTCCTCCACCCTGCGGCCGGCCATCGAACGCGGCGAGTTCGTGCTCGAGTACCAGCCGCTGGTGGGGATGGAGGACGGCCGGCTGAACGGGGTCGAGGCCCTGGTCCGCTGGCACCATCCGCAGTTCGGCACACTGACGCCGAATCGGTTCATCGGACTTGCCGAGGAGGACGGCTCGATCGTCCCGCTGGGCCGCTGGGCCCTGACCACCGCCTGCCGCCAGGCCCGCCGCTGGCAGCTGGACCACCCCGGCGAGCCGCCGATCTTCGTCAGCGTCAACGTCGCGGTCCGCCAGGTCTGGGACTCGGACCTGGTGACGGACGTCGCCGCGACCCTCGCGGAGACCGGGCTGGCCCCGCACCTGCTCCAGCTGGAGCTGACGGAGTCGGCGGTCATGGGCTCGGCGGGCCGCCCGCTGCAGGCCCTCCAGGCCCTCAGCGACATGGGCGTCCGGATCGCCATCGACGACTTCGGCACCGGCTACTCGAACCTCGCCTACCTCAGCCGCCTCCCGGTCTCGGTCCTCAAACTGGACGGGTCCTTCGTGAGGGGATTCCAGTACGACGACCCGGGCGACCGCCCCAACCCCGCCGACGAGGTGGTGGTGGAGGCGATGATCCAGCTGGCCCACCGCCTCGGCCTGACCGTCACCGCCGAATGCGTCGAGACCTCGGCACAGGCCTCCCGCCTGCGCCACATCGGCTGCGACACCGGCCAGGGGTGGCTCTACTCCCGGCCGGTGACGGCGGACCGTATCTCCGAGCTGCTGGACACCAAGTCCTACGCGGACACCCCGGTCGGCAACCCGTAGGCGTCGGCGATCAGCCCGTAGGAGCGCAGCCGCAGCTCGCCGCGGTGGGCGTGCGAGGTGAGCATCAGCTCGTCGGCGCCGGTGCGCTTGTGCAGGTCGTCGAGACCGGCGCGGACCTCGTCGGCGGTGCCGTGCACGATGTTGGACGTCCAGGAGTGCACGAACTCCTCCTCCATCGGGGAGAACTCGTGCTTGTCGGCCTCGTCCGGGTCGGGGAACAGCCCCGGCCGCCCGGTACGCAGCCGCAGCATGTTCAGCGCACCGGCCCGCACCTGGCGGCGCGCCTCGCGTTCGTCGTCCATCGCGAGGGTGGAGACGCCGATGAGGGCGTACGGCTCGTCGAGGACGGCGGACGGGCTGAAGGACTCGCGGTACAGGTCGAGCGCGGGGATGGTGTTCTGCGCGGAGAAGTGGTGCGCGAAGGCGAACGGCAGTCCGAGCATGCCGGCGAGCCGGGCGCTGAAACCGGAGGAGCCGAGCAGCCAGATCGGCGGCCGGTGCGGGGACTGCACACCGCCGGGGGTCGTGCTCTGGACCGGGCCGGGGATGGCGTGGATCCTGCGGTACGGGTGCCCGTCCGGGAAGTCGTCGTCGAGGAACCGGGTGAGCTCGGCGAGCTGCTGGGGGAAATCGTCGGCGCCCTCGTTGAGGGTCTGGGTACGGCGGAGCGCGGCCGCCGTGGCCCCGTCCGTCCCGGGCGCCCGCCCGAGCCCCAGGTCGACCCGCCCCGGGGCCAGCGCCTCCAGTGTGCCGAACTGCTCGGCGATGACGAGCGGCGCGTGGTTGGGCAGCATCACGCCGCCCGAGCCCAGCCGGATCCGCTCCGTGTGGGCGGCCAGGTGGGCGAGGATCACGGCGGGCGAGGAGGAGGCCACACCCGGCATCGAGTGGTGCTCGGCGACCCAGTACCGGTGGAAGCCGCGCGCCTCGGTGAGCCGCGCGAGCTCGACGCTGGTGCGCAGGGCGTCGGTGGCGGTACTGCCGGTGCCGACGGTCACCAGATCCAGTACGGAGAGGGGGACGGGGGCGGTCCCGTGCGTGATGCCCCGGATCTCGTCTGCCGACACGGTGAGAGCCTCCTGATCGCGGCGGTGAACTGTACTGAGGGGCGATAACAGGAGGAGGTCTCCGTTTATTCCTTGGTTCTTTTCCTCGCTTTTCGAGTGACCGAGTCGGGTGGCGGGTGGGCGGAGGTCTCGGGGGTCCAGGGGGCGGCGCCCCCTGGTACGGCGGCCCCGTCAGACCTGCACGATCGGCTCGCGGGTGAACAGCGTGCCCAGGGCCGGCGCGTTCACCCGGCGGTCCGCCAGCCTCAGCCCCTCCCACACGGTCACCTGGTTCGCCGTGAGCACCGGCTTGGACAGCGCCTTCTCCAGCAGGGACAGGTGCGCCGCCGTGTGCAGCGCCGTGTCCGGAAGGAGCACCGCCTCGGCCTCCCCCACGTCCGCGGCCCGCGCGAGGGTCAGCACCTCCTCCTCGCCCCACGTCCCCACCTCCGCCGCCGTGACGATCCCCGCCGACCTCATCCCGGTCACCTCCAGGCCTCCGGCCCGCAGGAAGTCGGCGAAGAGCGCGGCCACGTCGTCCGGGTAGGTCGCGCCGACCGCCACCCGTCGTACCCCCAGCTCCCGTACCGCGTGCACGAAGCCGAAGGACGTCGAGGAGGCGGGCAGCCCGGCCGCCTGTGCGAGGGTGCGGACCTGCTGCTGGGCGCCTTCCCAGCCGTACACGAAGCTTCCGCTGGTGCACGCCCACACCACCGCGTCGGCGCCCGCGAGCCGCAGCTCGGCCACGCCCGCCGCGAGCCGCTGGGCGGAGCCCATCTCGCGCAGCGCGTCCACCCGGTGCGCGTCCTCACCGATGTCCGTGTGGACGACGTCCACCCGGATGTCGCTGCCGAGGAGCTGTTCGATACGGGGATAGTCGTCCTCGGCGGAGTGCCCCGGGTAGAGGAGTCCGAGCGCTGTCATGTCCACCCTTCCTGCTGTTCTTCCGGCAGTGCGGGCCAGTCACGCGACGACGCCGGTTCGTCCCCAAGACGGATCAGCGCCTGATAAGGCCCCACCGCTCGGGTACCCATCCTGCGCAGCGCCGCCCACATCGTGACCTGGTTGGCCGACAGGACGGGGATGCGGAGTTCGGCCTCCAGCTGGGGGATGACGTCGTAGGTGGCGAGGTTGGTGCAGGAGATGAAGAGCGCGTCGGCGGCCCCGGGCCGTACCGCCTGCCGGGCCATGGCGACCACGTCCCGGTACGGCACCTGCCAGATGTGCCGGGTCAGCCCCATGAACGCGCAGCCGGCGACCCGTACGCCCGCCTCCGCCACGTACTCCTCCAGCACCCGGGTGACCGAGACGGTGTACGGCGTGACCAGCGCGAGCCGTCGTATCCCCAGCTCGGTCAGCGCGTCGAGCAGCGCCCCGGACGTGGTCAGCGACGGCACCGCGCCGGAGCGGGTCATCGCCTCGCACATCGCGCGCTCGCCCGCGATGCCGCCGACGAAACTGCCGGAGGTGCAGGCGTAGGCGACGACCTCGGGTGCCACGGCCGTGAGCGCGCGTACCGCCTCGCCGAGGGTCTCGTGCTCGCTGACCAGCCGGGCCAGGTCGAGACTGACCTCGACCGGGACGAACGGTGTCCTGGTCAGGTGCAGGGACACCTCGTCCGGCACCCAGCGCCACAGCTCGCGGTCGAGCGCGAAGTCGAAGGGCGCCACGACGCCCACGCCGCGCTGGGGACGAGGCCCGCCCAGAAAGGAGACGTCCATGGGAAGTCACCGGCCTCACGTTGGAGATCGAGGAGGTAACGGTCGACGGATACGCCCGTGTTGACGAAGGTAGGTTCGGGTGCGAGCGTGGTCAATCCGCTCATGTCAGACGTTCCATCCGCCCATGTCAGACGCTGTCGGACACCGGGAGACCACCCCGCATGACGCCGCCCGTGCCCACTCTGCTGGTCCTCGACGCCGACCCGCCGCCGCGGCTCGGCCGGCTGACCGGCCGCGCCCGGATCGTGCACACGGACGCGGCGGGCCTCGCGTCCCGGCTGCCGGAGGCCGATGTCCTGCTCGTCTGGGACTTCGCCTCGCACGCCGTCCGCGAGGCCTGGCCGGGCGAGGGGCCGCGGCCGCGCTGGGTGCACACCGCGAGCGCGGGCGTCGACCATCTGCTGTGTCCCGAGCTGGCCGCGTCGGACACGGTCGTCACCAACGCACGCGGGATCTTCGACCGGCCGATCGCCGAGTACGTGGCCGCGCTGGTCCTCGCGATGGCCAAGGACCTTCCCCGGACTCTCGATCTCCAGCGGGAGCGGACCTGGCGGCACCGCGAGGCGCGCCGGGTGGGCGGCACACGCGCGTGCGTGGTCGGTTCCGGCCCGATCGGCCGGGCGATCGTACGCACCCTCAAGGCGCTCGACGTCACCACCGCACTGGTCGGCCGGGTCCCGCGCACCGGCATCCACGGACCCGACGACCTGGACCGGCTGATGTCCCGCGCGGACTGGGTGATCGCGGCGGCCCCGCTGACCGAGCAGACGTACGGCATGTTCGACGCGCACCGCTTCGGCGTGATGCAGCCGTCGGCGTGCTTCATCAACGTCGGCCGCGGTCAGCTGGTCGACGAGGACGCGCTGGTGCGGGCGCTGACCCGACGGTGGATAGCCGGCGCGGCCCTGGACGTCTTCGCGACCGAACCCCTGCCCGCCGACAGCCCGTTGTGGAACGTGCCGGGCCTGGTCGTCTCCCCGCACATGAGCGGGGACACGGTCGGCTGGCGGGACGAACTGGGCACGCAGTTCGTGGAGTTGTACGAGCGGTGGGCGGCGGGCAGATCTCTGGTGAACGTGGTCGACAAGAAGCGCGGGTACGTGCCCGGTCACTGACTTTCGGGAGGGGACCATGGAACTCACCGACCTCACCGACCTCACCGCCCGGCAGCTCCTCGACGGCTACCGCACCGGCGGGTTCGGCCCGGTGGAGGCCGTCCGGGCGACGCTGGAACGGGCGGCGCGGATCCAGCCGGAGGTCAACGCCTTCGTCCGCCTCACCGAGGAGGACGCCCTGGCGCGGGCGAGGGCCTCGGAGGAGCGGTGGCGGCGGGGCGAGCCGCAGGGCCTGCTCGACGGGGTCCCGGTGACGGTCAAGGACATCCTCCTGATGCGCGGCCATCCGACCCTGCGCGGCTCCAAGACGATCTCCGCGGCGGGGAGTTGGGACGAGGACGCGCCCTCGGTCGCCCGGCTGCGCGAGCACGGCGCGGTGTTCATCGGGAAGACCACCACCCCGGAGTACGGCTGGAAGGGCGTCACGGACTCCCCGCTCTCCGGGATCACCCGCAACCCGTACGACCCCTCCCGCACCGCAGGCGGCTCCAGCGGCGGCAGCGCGGCCGCGGTGGCCCTGGGCGCGGGCCCGCTCTCCCTCGGCACGGACGGCGGCGGCAGCGTGCGCATCCCGGCGTCCTTCTGCGGGATCTTCGGGCTGAAACCCACGTACGGGCGCGTCCCGCTCTACCCCGCGAGCGCCTTCGGCACGCTGTCGCACGTGGGTCCGATGACCCGGGACGCGGCCGACGCGGCGCTGATGCTGGACGTGATCGGGGCTCCGGACGCCCGGGACTGGTCGGCCCTCGCCCCCGCGTCCGGCTCCTTCGTGGCGGGCCTGGCCGGAGGCATCCGTGGCCTTCGGGTGGCCTTCTCCCCCTCCCTGGGCGGCCAGGTGGCGGTCCGCCCGGCGGTCGCGGCGGCGGTACGGTGGGCGGTGGCGGGGCTGGCCGGACTCGGGGCGTACGTCGAGGAGACCGACCCGGACTTCAGCGACCCGGTGGAGGCCTTCCAGGCGCTGTGGTTCGCGGGCGCCGCCCGGCTGACACAGCGCTTCTCCCCGCACCGGCGGACGCTGCTCGACCCGGGGCTGCGGGAGATCTGCGCGCAGGGGGCACGGCTGAGCGCGCTGGACTATCTCGCGGCGGTGGACGTCCGTATGGACCTGGGCCGCCGGATGGGCCGCTTCCACGAGCGCCACGACCTGCTGGTGACGCCGACGCTGCCGCTGACGGCGTTCGAGGCGGGCGCGGAGGTGCCGCAGGGGTCGGGACACCGCAGGTGGACGGGCTGGACCCCGTTCACCTACCCGTTCAACCTGACCCAGCAGCCGGCGGCGACGGTCCCGGTCGGGACGGACGCCGAAGGGTTGCCGGTGGGCCTGCAGATCGTGGCCGCCCGCCACCGCGACGACCTGGTCCTGCGGGCCGCCCACGCGCTGTACGAGGCGGGGGTGGCTTCGGCACCGCCGAGCAGCACCGTTGCGGCTTAGCGGCGACGTGGCTCACGCCCTCCGAAACGCCAACCGCTCCCCCGCCGCGCCGTTCCGCCACAGGTCGTTGCAGGCCTCGGCCAGCTCCGCGAGGCCCTCCACCACCTCGCCCCACACGATCCCCGGCACCCACCCCACGTCCCCGTTGAGCAGCAGGTTGTTGCGTTCGTAGAAGAGGGCCAGGTCGACCACGGTGGTACCGGCGCGCACCTCGCGGTCGTAGCCGTAGGCCTTCGTGCCCAACTCGGTGCCGGCGAAGGAGAAGTAGCAGAGGTCACCGGGGATCGGGGTGACGGTCGGGTTCTCCAGGGGCGGTTCCGCCTCCGCGAATGGCGGGAAAAGCGCGTAGATCTCGTTGCGGGCGTACTTGGCGTGGTAGACGTCGCCGACCAGCGGCAGGGCGTCCCAGACGGCGGCACAGGTCAGTGGAGCACGGTCGTCGAGGAGCCGGGCCGTGGCGGTGACCCCTCGGCTGACCAGCGAGACTTCGATGCGTCGATTGCCCATGCAATCCATGGTGCATAAGTGGGTTGGCCGAGGGTAGCCGCGCCGCCATGGCTCCACCACACGGGAACAACATAGACACATCAAGGTATGAATCCAGACATTCTCGGCGGGCGGTGCTCGCGGGTGCCGCCGCCGTCGGCGCGCTCGCCGCCGCCGGCTGTTCGCGGGTGGCCACCGCCTCCGCCACCAACGGCGGTGACCTGCTGCAACGGCTGCGCGCCCAGGGTGTCGTACGGCTCGGGATCGCCGGTGAGATCCCCTTCGGATACATCGACAAGAACGGCCGGCTGACCGGTGAGGCACCGGAGTTGGCGAAGGCGATCTTCAAGCGGCTCGGGGTCGACAACGTACAGCCGGTACCGACCGAGTTCGGTTCGCTGATTCCCGGACTGAATTCGCAGCAGTTCGATGTCGTGGCCGCCGGGATGTACGTCAACCCCGAACGGTGCCAGCAGGTGATCTTCGCCGACCCGGACTACCAGATGCTCGACTCGTTCGTCGTGCGGAAGGGCAATCCCAAGGGGCTGCACGACTACCGGGACATCGTCGCGAAGAAGGCGAAGTTCGCCACGGGGACGGGCTACGCGGAGATCCAGTACGCGGTCGAGGCCGGGTACAAGGAGAGCGACATCCTGATCGTTCCCGACCAGGTCGCCGGGCTGAACGCCGTGGAGGCGGGACGGGTCGACGTGTTCGCCGGGACCGCGGTCACCGTCCGCGAGGTCGTCAAGAAGTCCGCCAAGGCCGAGGCGACCAAGCCGTTCGCGCCGCTCGTGGGCGGCAGACCCCATGTCGACGGGGGCGCGTTCGCGTTCCGGTCGGCGGAGACGCGGCTGCGGGACGCCTTCGACGTGGAGCTGCGCAAGCTGAAGAAGAGCGGCGAACTGCTGCGGATCCTGCGGCCGTTCGGCTTCACCCGGGCCGAGATGACCGACCTGACGGCCAAGGAGCTGTGCGGGGGAGGCAAGAGCGGATGACCTCGGGACTGTGGGACCTCGTCTTCAAGGGGACCTGGACGACCATCCAACTACTGCTCCTCAGCGGCCTGTTGATGACGGCCGTGGCGCTGGTGGTGGGCGTGGCGCGGACGAACCGGCACTGGATCGTGCGCTTCCTCGCCGGCCTCTACACCGAGGTGTTCCGCGGCACCTCGGCCCTGGTGATGATCTTCTGGGTGTTCTTCGTGCTGCCGGTCGCCTTCGGCTGGCAGCTGGTGCCGCTGTGGGCGGGCACCCTCGCGCTCGGGCTGACGTACGGCGCGTACGGCTCGGAGATCGTGCGCGGGGCGCTGAACGCGGTCGACCCGGCGCAGCAGGAGGGCGGGATCGCGCTCAGCTTCACGCCCTGGCAACGGCTGCGGCTGATCCTGCTGCCGCAGGCGGTGCCGGAGATGATCCCCTCCTACTGCAACCTGCTCGTCGAACTGCTCAAGGGCACCGCGCTGGTGTCGATCACCGGCATGGGCGACCTGGCGTTCAGCGGGAACCTGGTGCGGCTTGCGCTGCAGGAGAGCGCGCACATCTACACCTACCTGCTCCTCATCTACTTCGTGATCGCGTTCGTCATCACCCGGCTGATGCGCGGTCTTGAGAAGCGGCTGAAGGCCGGCATCGGCAAGGCCCCGGGAAGCGAACGTGAGGCGCGTGCGGTGAAACGCAGGGAGACGACCGGGGTCGGTGGTGTCGCGTGAAGTGGGACTGGAGTGCCGTACGCGAGTTCATGCCGCACTTCTGGGACGGTCTGCTGGTCACCCTGCAGGCGCTGGTCCTCGGATCGCTGATCTCGTTCTCGCTGGGGCTGGTGTGGACGCTGCTGATGCGCACACCGAGCCGCTGGGTGCGCTGGCCGGTGGGGGTGGTCACGGAGTTCGTGCGCAACACCCCGCTGCTGGTGCAGCTGTTCTTCCTGTTCTACGTGCTGCCCGAGCGGGGGGTGACGTTCTCCGCGCTGACCACCGGTGTCTTCGCGATCGGCCTGCACTACTCGACGTACACCATGCAGGTCTACCGGGCCGGTATCGAGGCGGTGCCGGCCGGGCAGTGGGAGGCCGCCACGGCGCTCAGCCTGCCGGCACGGCGGACCTGGTTCGCGGTCATCCTGCCGCAGGCGCTGCGCCGGATCGTGCCCCCGCTCGGCAACTACGTGATCTCGATGCTCAAGGACACGCCGATCCTGATGTCGATCACCGTGCTGGAGATGCTGGGCCAGGCGCGGCTCTTCTCCCAGCAGCACTTCCAGTTCACCGAGCCGGTGACGGTGATCGGCGTCGCCTTCATCGTCATCTCCTACCTCGCCTCCCTTCTTCTGCGCACCCTGGAGCGTCGCCTTGTCCGTTGAGACCAGCAAGCAGCCAACCCCGTCCGATACGACCCCGACCGAGCTGATCCGTCTGGAGGGGGTGACCAAGCGGTTCGGGGAGAACACCGTCCTCGACGGGCTCGACCTCACCGTGCAGGCGGGCCGGCACGTCACCCTGATCGGGCCCTCCGGCTCCGGCAAGACCACGATCCTGCGGCTGCTGATGACCCTGACCGAGCCGGACACCGGCACCATCACCGTCGACGGGCAGCGGCTCTTCCCGGCGTCGGAGAAGGAGCTGCGGGAGGTCCGCAAGCAGATCGGGATGGTGTTCCAGCAGTTCAACCTGTTCCCGAACATGACCGTGCTGCGCAACATCACCGAGGCTCCGGTGACCGTCCTCGGCCTGCCCAAGGAGGAGGCGGAGGCGCGGGCCCGGGAGCTGCTGGACCTGGTGGGCCTCGCCGACAAGGCCGACGCCCGGCCGACCCAGCTCTCCGGCGGCCAGCTGCAGCGCGTCGCGATCGCGCGGGCGCTGGCCATGCGGCCCAAGGTGCTCCTCCTCGACGAGGTGACCTCGGCGCTCGACCCCGAGCTGGTCGCGGGCGTCCTCGACCTGCTCAGGGACATCGCCCGCACCACCGACATCACCATGCTCTGCGTGACCCACGAGATGAACTTCGCCCGGGACATCTCCGACCAGGTCCTGATGTTCGACTCGGGCCGGATCATCGAGGCGGGCCCGCCGGAGCGGATCTTCAGCGAACCCGAGCACGAGCGCACCCGGGAGTTCCTGGGCGCGGTGTTGTGACCGGCCGGTACACAGCGCCGTAAAAGTTTCCTTGCAGGGCCGCCCCGATTACACGAAGTGAACGCTCGATCACCCGAGGTCCAACGGTCGGGTCATTCCGCTGGCATATGCCAGAGGGTCTTTGCCGCAGTTGGGAGGGCCGGAATCTCGCCAACACCCCCTCCGTTTCCGGCTCTTGCCCGTTATCGTGGAGAGGATCCGCAGACCGGATCGCGGCCCAAGCAGTGCTGCCGAAGCAGTACCGTCGAGCGAGCGCAGGGGGACCACCGTGGCGCTGAAGCACGAGCCGACCGCCCCGTACCACTCCGCCCAGGACGCCCTGCGCGTCCTGGAGACGGTGGCACGGCACTCCGCCGGCGTCACCGACACCGAGCTGGCCCGCCTCACCCGTCTGGATCCCGAGCGGCTGACCGCGCTGCTGCGCATGCTGCGCCGTGAGGGCTATGTCGAGCAGATCGCCGACGGCGCGTACGTCACCGGCGAGACCCTGCGCCGCCTGGGCTCCGCACACGACCGGGAGCGCGCCCTCGGCCAGCAGCTCCAGCAGACCCTCGACCGGCTGCGCGACTCGGTCGGCGCCGCCGTCTATCTCAGCCGGTACGTCGACGGCGAGGTGAAGATCGGCCAGTACGCGGCCGGCCCGGCTACCCCCGCGGTCAACGAGTGGGTGGACTTCCGCTCCTCCGCGCACGCCACCGCGATCGGCAAGAGCCTGCTCACCCAGCTCGACCACAACGCCCGCCGCGACCACCTCTCCCGCCACAAGATGGCCCGCCTCACCTCGCGCACCATCACCAGCGACAAGCTGCTGCTCTCCCGACTGGAGGCGCAGCCGCCGACGGTGCCCGTCCTGGACCTCCAGGAGTACGCGATCGGCACGGTGTGCGCGGCGGTCCCGATCACCGCGGGCTCGGCCGTGGGCTGTCTCGCCCTGTCCCTGCCGGTGGAGCACGCGCACCGGCTCCGCCAGGCCGCCGACGCCCTGAACCGCAGCGCGGCTCCGGTGCTCCTCTCCCTGGCCATCTGAACCTGGTCGAGAGCACCCCTGCGGACCAGGTAGTATTTTCTTCGTCGCCAGCCGCGAGGGCCAGTCTCAAGCGGTCGGCGAGAGTCATGCGCCGCTAGCTCAGTTGGTTAGAGCAGCTGACTCTTAATCAGCGGGTCCGGGGTTCGAGTCCCTGGCGGCGCACGATGACGATGGCGAGCCATGCCCGCGGAAGGCGCGGACCAGGCTCGCCATCTCTGTTTTTGCGCGGCTGCGCCGCGCGCGGTGGGGGCTCCGCCACCCACACCCCCGTCAGGAAGGGCCTCTCGTGGAAACGAGGGGCCCTTCGGCGTCCTCCGGGGTCAGCCTGCGGTACGTCTGCTCCCCCGGCGGCCGCCACCACACCGGGTCGGCGCACCGCACCCCCTCCCGCCGCAGCGCCGCCCGCTGGATCTTGTTGGTGGCCGTCACCGGCATCCGCTCCACGACCCGTACGAACCGGGGTGCCATCTTCGTCCCCAGATCGGTCTGGGCCAGCAGGAACTCGGCGAAGTCCAGCGGCTCGAACCGCCCGGCGATCGTCGCCATCACCTGGTCCCCGGTCACCGGATCCGGCACCCCGTACACCGCGACGGCGTCCGCGCCGCCGTACCGGGCCACGATGTTCTCGATCATCGCGGCGGCCAGGTTCTCCCCGTCGACCCGTATCCGGTCATCGGTCCGCCCCGCGAAGTACAGGTAGCCGTCCCCGTCCCGGTAGAACAGGTCCCCGGTCCAGTACCAGCCTGCCCGGCGCCGCTCGGCCTCCGCCGCCGGATTGCGCCAGTACCCCTCGAAGGGGTTCGGGGCCCGGTTCACCAGCTCCCCGATCGCCTCGTCCCCGTTGAGCAGCCGCCCCCCGGAGTCGAAGACGGCCGCCGGGCACTCGTCCCCCGTCTCCTGGTCGAGTACGACGAGACCGGCCGCCGCCCGCCCCACCGCACCCGGCGGCGTCCCCGGGGACCACTGGATCGCCGCCCCGCCCTCGGAGGACCCGTACCCCTCCACCAGCCGCACCCCGAACCGCTCCTCGAAGGCGGCCGCGTCCACGGCCCCGGCCTCCGTCCCGAAGCCGAGCCGCAGCGGATTGTCCCGGTCGTCGGACCGCGCCTCGGTCGCGAGGATGTACTGCACCGCGCGCCCGACGTACGTGAAGTAGGTGGCCCGGTAGCGCCGCACGTCGGCCAGGAAGCCGGACGCCGAGAACCGCCGCCGTAACGCCACACCGGCGCCCGCCATCAGCGCGGGCGCCCAGTCGGCGATCACGGCGTTGCCGTGGAACATCGGCATGCAGATGTAGTGCACATCGTCCGCCCCGACCCGGAACTGCTGCACCAGCGACCGCCCGGCCGCCGCCAGCCGCCCCTGCGAACAGAGCGCGGCCTTCGGGGCGCCCGTGGAACCGGAGGTGAAGTAGAGCAGCATCCGGTCGGCGGGGGCGGCCCGGGAGGGATCGGGGAAGGCACCGAGATAGGGGGCGAGGAGAGCGCCGTACTCCGGTTCGTCGGTGACGAGGAGCCGGACGCCGGGGAGTTCGAGCCCGGCGAGCAGCGGCAACCGGGCCCGCTCGGTGACCAGGACCGGACACTCGATGTGCCGGATGTCCCGGGCGAGCTCGGCACCGCGCCGGGTCGGATTGACCCCGGCAACGGCGGCTCCGGCGAGCGCGGCGGCACCCAGCCAGAGCGGGAACTCGGGGGTGTTGTCGAGGAGGACACCGATGTGGGGCACGGCGTCCGGGGGCAGGAGATCGGCGAACAACGCGGCCCGGGCCGCCGCCCCCGCAGCCACCTCGTGGTGCGTGTACACCCGCTCCCCGCACCACAACCCCGGCCGATGGTCACCCCATCGCGCGGCCACTGCTTCGGCGATCGTGCGCCTTTGGAAGGCCATGGAGAAGCAGATTAATTGACACTCCGTCAGATCAACACCCCAGGGGCGCGGGACTGTATCGATGTGCGGCTACCGCCGCGTGGGCGCGACCAGCCCCCACCGGCCCGCACATCCCCACGACCTCACGGAGCCACATCCCCCGTCACCGAGAAGATGAAGTGCGCCACGCCCATGAACCCGAGCGAGAACAGGATGAACACCGTGAAGAACGCCACGAGGCACCCCGTACCCGCGGCCAGCTTCCCCTGCGCGGGCGGCTGTGCCGTCGCCCCCGAGGGGTCCTCCGGCAGGTAGTACACGGTCACGAAGTCACCCTCGATGACAGTCGACGGCCCACTCGCCTCGTTGAAACGGACAACCTGCCCCTCGGCCGTCCTGAACTCGTACACATGGTGCAGCGTGGTCGTCACGGACATCTCCCCGCCGCCGCTGGTCGTCGTGTACGACCGCAGACAGCGCGCCTCGGCGGTCCGCCCGTGACGCCACACTCGGCTGATCCGGCTCGACCGCCTCAGCGTCTTGACCACCCCGAGGACACCGCCGACGAGGAAGATGCCGGGAAGGATGTAGAAGACCGCTTCCATCAGGCCCATGGGAGTCCCCCGATTCCGAACACCGGTCCGACTGACCGGTGTTCGGGAACGTACCCCTGCACCCTGCGGCAGGTCCTCAAGCGAAGCTCAGATCGACCCGGTGTTACCCAGCTGTCGAACGACCCCGGTCAGAACGTGACGTCCGAGCAGGCGTAGAACGCGTTGCCCGTGTCGGCGATCGTCCAGACCGCCACGATCACCTGGTGACCGCTCAGCCCCGACGGCAGGGTGCCGCTGTGGCTGAGGGTGGCCGGCGGGCGCTGGCCGTTGTAGGGGACGGTGAGGAACGGTGTGGCGTTGAGGTCCGAACGGGCGAGGGCGTGGTTCTGGTTCCAGCCCTGCTTGGTGACGTAGTACTTGAAGTCGGTCGTGGCGTGCATCGCCGTGAACTGCCAGCGGAACGTGTACGACTGGCCACCCGTCACCTTCGTCGTCGGCCAGGCGCCGCCCGACGGTGTGGTCGGCGAGCTGAGCTGGGCGAACCGGCTCAGCCCGCCGTTGCAGATCTGGCCGTCGGCGGGGCCGGAGGCCGGGAAGCCCTTGGGGCCCTCGACGCTCTGCGGCTCGTACTGGATGTCGCCGCAGTTGGCCACCGTGCCGTTGGCACAGAGCTTCTGCCGACTGATGGGGAGGTCCGTGTAGCCGTGTCCGCTGGCGCCGCCGGTGGAGAGCGCGAAGGCTCCGGCGGTCGCCACGCCGAGTACGACGGCCGACACCTTGGTCCGTTTACGCATGCTGCCGCTCCTGGAGAACGTGGGGGAGGTTCAGTGAGCCGTGCAGGTCTAGACCAAGTTTCAGATTATTGCCGACTGTTGAACATGTCCATACCAATGCCACGGCCCGTCTCCTCACGGCAGGGACTCGACGCGCCCCGAGCAGAACGCCACCGTCAGATCCCGCACCAGCACCTTGCGTTCGTAGTCGTCGAGTTCGACCAGGCCGCGCATGGTCAGCCGGGTCACCGTGTCCTCGACCGAGTCCACGACGCCCGCGAGCATCCCGGCCCGCTGCCGGGCGTCCAGCGCGGCGATCCGGCGGCGCTGCATGGCCGGGGCGACCTCCGGCGCGTACTCCACCCGGACCGGCCGCACGGAGAACACCTCCAGACCGATCCCGGCCGCGTCCGCCGAGACCAGCCGGCTCAGCGCGTCCGCCGCCACCTCGACCGAACCCCGGGCCGTACCCGCCGGCTCCACCGGCACCCGGGCGAGCGCGGCCTCCACGCACTCGCGCAGATACGTCTCGTGGTCCTCGACACCGAGCACCGCCCGCGCGGTGTCCCGCACCCGCCACACCACCAGGACGACGACCCTGAGCGCGACCCCGTTGCCGTCCGCCGCCGGCATCTCCTCGCTGCGCCAGTGCCGCAGCCGGACGTCGACCCGGCGCCGGAACAGCAGCGGGTTGATCCAGACCAGGCCGGTGCGCCGTACCGTCCCCCGATAACGGCCGAACAGGCCGAGCACCCGGGCCTGTCCGGTCACCCCGCGCGCGAGCCCCCCGAAGCCGAACAGGCAGAGCGCGCCCGCTCCGGCGCACGCGGCCCACTGCGCCGGGCCGAATCCCGCCCCCGCGCCCGCGTACGCCGGCAGATACAGCGCATGTGCCACGAGCGGCGGCAGTGCCCCCGCCCACCAGGTGGCGGCGAGGCCGCCCGCCACCCCGCCGAGCCCGGCGGCCACCCCGGCCACGCCGGGCAGCACCCCGGCGGGGCGCTCCACCAGTGCGGGGTCGACGGCGGCGGCCGGACGGGGCTTGGTCATGACCGGGCGGCGCAGCCGGGGCTGTTCGCCGGTGCCCTGCCGGCGGGCGACGACGGCGGGCCGCAGCGGCACCGACACCGGGTCGGGGTCGTCGCGGAACAGCAGATGGACGGGGATCTCGGTGGTGGTCTCGTTGTGGATCAGCCGGGGGGCCGGGCGGACGGGCGTCCCGCCGTCCGGGGGCTCGTCCGAATCAGGGGTGTGTGCGGTGGTCGTACTCATGCCTGCCTCCAGCCTCCGCGCCAGATGCCTCAGGTGATTCAGATGACTCGGGTGACTCAGGTGACTCAGGTGACTCAGGTGATCGTCGGGGTCGTCACAGGAACAGCCGGCGCCAGGTCTCCGGCCCCGGGTAGCCGTCGGCCGCGCCGCCGCGCCAGCCTTGGGTGCGCTGGAACGCCTCGACGGCCCGGCGGTCCGCCTCGTCCCAGACCGCGTCCGGGCCCTTGGGGTAGAAGCGGCCGAAGCCCTTCTCGACCAGCCGCCTGCCGAGCCGGGCGACGTAGTCGTTGGTCGCGCCGGGGCGGAAGTGGTTCTTGCCCGGGTAACCCGGGACCCCGTGCGAGGCGGGGGTGGTCGTGCCCGTGACGGCGGGCTTGATGTTCTTGCCCTTGCCGGTGGCGAGGAGTTCCCAGGTGCCCGGGCCCGGCAGGCCGTCGGCGGCAGCACCGGTCCAGCCCTGGGCCCGCTGGAAGGCCTGGGTCGCACGCTGGTCCGCGGTGCCCCAGACCGGCCCCGGCCCCTTGGCGTAGTAGCCGTCGGCACCCCGGGCGACCAGCATCCGGCCGAGGAGGGAGACGTACTTGTTGTCGGCGCCGGGACCGAAGTAGGCCGCCCCCGGGTACGGCCCCGCCGCCTTCCCGGCCTCGGCGCCCGCCGCGCCCGGGTCCGCGACCAGGCCCTTGTAGCGGTAGGGGACGTACTTGGCGGAGTTGCTCCAGTAGGCGTAGGGCGTGGACTGGCGGCGGGCGTGCGGGGGTGTCTGCTCGTACGCCGTGTAATAGGTGTGCGTGTAGTCCGTCCAGCCGCCGAAGAGCACGACGTGGGAGCCCTTCTCGGGATCGGCCGGGTTGTGGAAGAGCAGCATGTCGCCGGGCTGGAGCTCCTCCTTGGTGATCTTCGTGCCGAACTGGTCGAGGCTGCCGGTCCACTCGTTCCCGGTCAGCTTCCAGGCCATCGAGACATAGCCGGAGCAGTCCTGCCGGTATCCGTCCGTCCAGTAGAGGGACATGCTGTACGGCACCTGGGCGGCGACCCAGGTCTTGGCTCGGTTGATGATCTCCGTGCGGGTGGTCGGGGGCGTCTGGACCGGACCCTGCACGGGCGTGCCGCCCTGGCCGTGCAGGGGGGACTTGGCGCCCTGCGGGGTGCTGGGCTCGCCGTCGCCGGGGACCCCGGGCCGGTGGGGCGCGGGCGGGGTGCCGTGGGCGGCGGCGGTCGGGGCGCCCGCGGCGAGGGCGGCGGACGCGGCGGCGGCCACGACCAGGACGCTCCGGGCGGCCGGGTGCCCGCCGAAGCGGCCGGGCAGCGGGTACGGGCCCACCCGCCGCCAGTGGACGCATCCGGGGCATTCGCAGTCGTTCGCGGGGTCGAATTCCTCGAATACCGGGGCCGGCATGCGACTCCCCTCATATTTTTTGTTGGTATGTCCGGGATTGTGCACATTAACAAGTTTCCCAACTGTCATCCCGGTGCGCATGCTGACGGTGCGAATGATGTACGGCAGGAGGCGGACAGAGGTCACCCCGGTGGCCGGTGGTCGGGAGCACCGTCGCGGGTCGGGTAGAGTTCTCGATGTCAGCAGGCGCCGCTAGCTCAGTTGGTTAGAGCAGCTGACTCTTAATCAGCGGGTCCGGGGTTCGAGTCCCTGGCGGCGCACAGACAGCAGCAGGCCCTCCGCAGCAGCGGGGGGCCTGCTGGCGTGCGCCCTCTTCTGTCAACAACCGACACGGCCGGTCCACACAATCCCCACACGCTCCACGTTGAACGCGTATGACCGGTAAACAGCGCGTTTCGCACCTTGCGATCATGCTGAACACCGTAGAACCCTGGTTGTCCGAAGTGCCGGTGATTCCGGGCACTTGGGGGGTAGATAACCCCGGTTGCCAGATCTGCGGGGAGAGGGGCCCCGTCATGAATCGGTGCCGAGGGGGGCATCATGCAACCGGACGGTCACGGTCCGTGTCCATTTTCTGTGGGACGACCGTGCCCCGCCATTGACGCGCCCGAGAGGGTCGAGGGGGATCGGATCGGGCGGTGGGACCGACAGACACGCGCCGGTCTGCGCGTGTGGGGGGGAAGACTCATGACGTCGACGCCGACGGGCGCCGCCCGGCACGAACAGGAATACGACCCGGCACAGACATACGATCCGTCACGGACCACACAGCTCCGGGTGCCCGCGCACCGAAGCACCACCGGCGCCCTGCGCCGGATCAAGAAGACGCTGCCGAGATACGACTACGAGCACTACAGCCGGCTCGCGGGCCCCCTCACCCAGCCCGATCCGAGCAGGCCGTACCAGGTGCAGTACCGCTCGCTGCTCTCCCAGGAGCCGCACCGCGTGCGCGCCGCGCTGATGCTGGGCGCGGCCCCGCTGCTCTCGCTGGTGCTGCTGACCTGGCTGCTGCAGCCCGAGCACTGGACCCAGCGGGACTACCCGGCCTACGACTTCCTGCCGGCCCTCGACATCGTGATGCTGGTGTCGATCGGCCTGATCGAGTTCTTCCGCTGCATGAACGTGCTGTCGAACGCGCACGCCACCCTGGTCGCCCGCGACCCGGTCCCGGTGGTCCCCGAGACCGGCACCCGGGTCGCCTTCATCACCACGTTCGTGCCCGGCAAGGAACCCCTCGACATGGTCACCCGGACCCTGGAGGCGGCCGTCCGGCTCCGCCACCGCGGGCTGCTGCACGTCTGGCTGCTCGACGAGGGCGACGACGCGGAGGTGAAGGCGGTCTGCGCCCGCCTGGGCGTGCACCACTTCAGCCGCAAGGGCGTCGAGAAGTGGAACCGCCCCAAGGGCCCGCACCGCGCCAAGACCAAGCACGGCAACTACAACGCCTGGCTGGAGGCGCACGGCGACGAGTACGACTTCTTCGCCTCCGTCGACACCGACCACGTCCCGCTCCCCAACTACCTGGAGCGGATGCTGGGCTACTTCCGCGACCCGGACGTCGGCTTCGTCATCGGCCCGCAGGTGTACGGCAACTACGACACGTTCGTCACCAAGGCCGCCGAGTCCCAGCAGTTCCTCTTCCACGCCCTGATCCAGCGCGCCGGCAACCGCTACGGCGCCCCCATGTTCGTCGGCACCTCCAACGCCGTACGCATCAGGGCGATCAGGCAGATCGGCGGCCTGTACGACTCGATCACCGAGGACATGGCGACCGGCTTCGAGATGCACCGCGCCAAGAACCCGGCGACGGGCCGGAAGTGGCGCTCGGTCTACACCCCGGACGTGCTCGCGGTCGGCGAGGGCCCGAACTCCTGGACCGACTTCTTCACCCAGCAGCTGCGCTGGTCCCGGGGGACCTACGAGACGATCCTCAAGCAGTACTGGAAGGGCCTGTTCAGCCTGGGTCCCGGCAAGCTCTTCAACTACACCATGATGATCATCTTCTACCCGATGTCCGCCCTCAACTGGATCCTGGCGGCGCTGAGTTGCGCGCTGTTCCTGGGCCTGGGTGCCTCGGGTGTGAACATCGACCCGACCGTGTGGCTGATGCTCTACGGCAACGCCTCCGCGCTCCAGATCGGCCTCTACATCTGGAACCGCCGGCACAACGTCTCCCCGCACGAGCCGGAGGGTTCGGGCGGAGTGGCCGGCATGGTGATGTCGGCCCTCTCCGCACCCGTCTACGCCCGTTCGCTCATGGACGCGGTACTGCGCCGCAGGAGCAGGTTCGTGGTCACGCCGAAGGGCGAGTCGGCCAGCCCCGACACCGCCTTCGGGACGTTCCGGATCCACTGGTTCTTCATCGTCGTCTTCGGCGGTTCGCTCGTCTCCGGCTTCCTGAACGGCCACTCGCAGCCGGCGATGCTCACCTGGGCCTCGCTGGCGCTGCTGATCACGGCCGCGCCGATCTTCGCCTGGCAGTACACGCTGCGCAAGGAGCGCGGGGCACCCGTGGCGGCGGCCGAGCCGGAGGACGCGGTGCCGGCCGGATACCTGCCCGCGGGACACGCGCCGCAGCAGCGGCCGGCCTGGACACCGCCCACCGGCACGAACACCGAACAGACCATGCGGATCGCGCTCGGCGGGCTGGGGGGTCGTAAGGAATGAACGAGAGTGCCGGCCGCCGCCGGGCTCGTCGTCTCGCGATCGGCACGGCGGTGGTTCTCGTCCTGGCCGGGATGAACGGGCCGTGGGTCTACCGCTTCGGGACCGAGCAGTACCACCAGTACAAGATCAACAGACCCGAGTACAAGGCCGAGAACGGCCACTGGGACGTCATCGAGTTCCCGAAGGAGTACCGCCAGGACACCATCCACGCGGTACTCCTGCACACCGGGAAGGTGCTGCTGGTCGCGGGCTCGGGCAACAACCAGGACAACTTCGACGCGAAGATCTACGACAGCCGGATCTGGGACCCCGTCAAGGGCACGGTCAAGAAGGTCCCCACCCCGGCCGATCTGTTCTGCACCGGGCACACCCAGCTCGCCGACGGCAACATCCTGATCGCCGGCGGCACCAAGCAGTACGAGAAGCTCAAGGGCGACGTCAAGAAGGCCGGCGGCGTCATGATCCTCTACAACGAGAACCCCGACAAACCGATGACCCTGCCCAAGGGCACGAGGTTCACCGGCAAGCAGAACGGCAAGACCTTCGTCTCCGACGACTCCGCGCTGATCCCGCGCGCGACGAAGGTCTTCGACAAGAGCACCGGCAGGTTCCTGCGGAACAACCCCGGTTACGCGCGGGTGATCGTGGAGGCGCCCGAGCAGGGCACGAAGTACGAGACCGGCACCCAGGACAACTACAGCATCGAGGGACTGACCGGCGCCGACGCCCGCAACACCTACGGCATCGCCAACAAACTCGGCCTCGACAAGCGGGACTTCGAGGGCATCAAGAACGCGTACGAATTCGATCCGGTCGCCGAGAAGTACATCAAGGTCGACCCGATGAACGAGGCCCGCTGGTATCCGACGCTCACCACCCTGTCCGACGGAAAGGTGCTCAGCGTCTCGGGTCTCGACGACATCGGGCAGTTGGTCCCCGGGAAGAACGAGGTCTTCGACCCGGCGACGAAGACCTGGACGTACACGAAGTACAAGCGCCAGTTCCCGACCTATCCCGCGCTGTTCCTCCTGCAGAACGGCAAGCTCTTCTACTCGGGTTCCAACGCCGGGTACGGGCCGGACGACGTGGGCCGTGACCCCGGGATCTGGGACGTGGACACCAACCGGTTCACGAAACTCCCCGGGCTGAGCGACCCGAACATGCTGGAGACGTCCGGGACCGTGCTGCTGCCTCCGGCGCAGGACGAGAAGTACCTGGTGGTCGGCGGCGGCGGGGTCGGCGAGTCCGAGCTGTCGACGAAGAAGACCCGGCTGATCGACCTCAAGGACGCCGACCCGAGGTTCACGGACGGGCCCTCGCTGGAGAAGGGCACCCGGTATCCGCAGATCTCGGTGCTGCCGGACGACACCGTGCTGGTGTCGGGCGGCTCCGAGGACTACCGGGGCCGCAGCGACTCCGACATCCTGCAGGCACGGCTCTACGACCCCGGAGCCAACTCCTTCAAGCGGGTGGCCGATCCGCTCGTGGGGCGGAACTACCACTCCGGGTCGATCCTGCTGCCGGACGGCCGGGTCATGTTCTTCGGGTCCAACCCGCTCTACGCGGACAGGGCGAACACCAGGCCGGGCGTCTTCGAGCAGCGGATCGAGATCTACACCCCGCCCTATCTGTACCGGGACTCACGGCCGTCCCTGAGTGGCGGTCCGCAGACCATCGCCCGGGGCGGTTCGGGGACGTTCACGTCCCAGCACGCCTCGACGATCAAGAAGGTGCGGCTGATCCGGCCCAGCGCGACGACCCATGTGACGGACGTGGACCAGCGCAGCATCGCGCTGGACTTCACGACGTCGGGGAACCGGATCACGGTGACCATGCCGAAGAACCGGAACCTGGTGCAGTCGGGCTGGTACATGCTGTTCGTCGACGACGACCAGGGGACGCCGAGCAAGGCGCAGTGGGTGAAGGTGCCCTAGGGGTGCCCTACGGGGTGTCCCAGGGGGTGTCCTCCACGCGGGACAGCCAGGTCGTGAGCAGTGTTTCGAGCGTCTCGGCCTCGGCGGGGGTCAGCGCGTCCAGCAGGCGGCGCTCGTTGCGCATGTGGTCGGTGAACGCGCGGTCGATCAGTTCGCGTCCGGGTCCGGTGAGGGCGACGATCCGGCCGCGCTGGTCGTCGTCGGAACGGCGGCGGGTGACGAGGCCGGCCCGCTCCAGGCGGTCGATCCGCTTCGTCATCGCGCCGGTGGTGACCATGGTGTGCGCGGCGAGCTCGCCGGGTGCCCGCTCGTAGGGCTCCCCGGCGCGGCGCAGGGCGCACAGCACGTCGAACTCGCCCTCGCTCAGGCCGTGGCGGTCGTAGACGAGGCAGAGTTCCCCGGTCAGCCGGCCCGCCAGGCGGTGCAGCCGGCCGATCACCCCCTGCGGGGTGACGTCGATGTCGGGCCGCTCGCGGCGCCAGTCGGCCTGGATGCGGGCCACGTGGTCCATCGGTTCGCCGTGCTCCATGCATTCCATAATAGCTTCCCGGGAAGCTATATTGCCTTCCATGGAAGCTAACGCACGCTGGGTGGCACTGACCGCCGTCGCGCCGGTGGCCTGGGGAGCCAACTACTACGTCACACACGAGTTCCTGCCGGCCGACACCCCGCTGTACGGGGCCGCCCTGCGGGCGCTGCCCGCCGGCCTCGTCCTGCTGGCCCTGTGCAGACAGCGGCCGCGCGGTGCGTGGTGGTGGCGGTCCGCGGTCCTCGGGCTGCTCAACATGAGCGTGTTCTTCGTCCTCGTCTACACCGCCTCCCAGCTGCTTGCGACGAGCGTCGCCTCGACCGTCATGGCGGTGTCCCCCCTGACGATGACGCTGATGGCCTGGCCGCTGGTCTCCGAGCGGCCCCGGACCGCCCACCTGGCCGGCGCCGCGATCGGACTCGGCGGGGTCTGCCTCATGCTGCTCACGGGGGCCGAGGACGTCAGCATGCCGGGAGTCCTCGCCTCGGCCGCCGCCATGCTCGTGTCGTCCTTCGGCCACATCCTGGCCAAGCGGTGGAACGCCGGTACCGACGTACTCGCCTCGACCGCCTGGCAGCTCACCGCCGGAGGTCTCTTCCTGCTCCCGGTCGCCGCGGCGGTGGAAGGGCCGCCCCCCGCACTCTCCCCGACCGCGCTCCTCGCGTTCGTCTACGTGGCCCTGGTCGCCACCGCGCTGGCCTTCGTCGCCTGGTTCACCGGGCTGCGGCACCTGCCCGCGGGGACGGTCGGACTGATCGGACTCCTCAACCCCCTGACCGGCGTACTGCTCGGCACGGTGGTCGCCGGAGAGGTGCTGACGGGCCGGCAGCTGCTCGGGCTGCTGCTCGTCCTGGCGGGCGTCACCCTGGGCCGGCCCGCCCGCGCGGGCCGGCCCGGACAACGGCCGTCATTCCTCAGGAGGTTGACGCCCCGGCCAGTTTCAGGGCGTAGGCCGGCCACCAGTCCCCCGCCTGCGGCCCGCCCTTGCACGTCCCGTCCGACTCCCCCGGGCGCTTGACCCACAGATAGGCGTCCACCAGCGGATCCGCCGTCTTCGTGGTCGGCGTCTCCCCCAGCGCCCGCCCCGGCGGATTGCACCACCGCTCTTCCGGATTCCCACCGCTGTACGGGCCGTTGCCGTTCCGGCTCGTGTCGATCACTAAGTGCTTGCCGCCCACCTTCTGCGACAACTGCTTGCCGTAGGCGATGGAGTCCTGGGTGGAGTAGAAGTTGGAGACGTTCACCGCGAAGCCGTCGGCCTGCGCGACGCCCGCCTGCTGGAGCGGCTGGTAGATCTGGTCGGGGTGACCCCAGCCGGCGTTGCCCGCGTCCAGGTAGACCTTGGTGTTCTTCAGGGACTTGAGCTTGGCGATCGCGCCGCGCAGCAGGTCGTAGCGCTCCTCGGCGAACCGGGCCTGCGTACAGCCGTCGACGAGGTGGAGTACGGCGTCCGGTTCGAGGACGACGGTCGCGGGACGGTCCTGGATACCTCGGGCGACCCCGTCGATCCATGCCCGGTACGCGTCGCCGTCGGCCGCGCCGCCCTGGCTGTACTGGCCGCAGTCGCGGTGCGGGATGTTGTAGAGGACCAGCAGGGCGGTGCGGTCGGACTTCTGGGCGGCCTCGGTGAAGCCGCGCGCCTCCTGCTCCGGGTTCTCCGGGCCGATCCACTCGCCGGTGGGCTGTGCCGCTATCCTGCGGATCCGCTCGGCGTCGGCGTCCTTGCCGGCCTTCGCGTAGGCCTTGACCTGGCGGGCCGCGTTGGAGTCGGGGTTCACCCAGAACGGGTCGGCCTCCTTGGGCTGCTGGATGAGCGCCCTGTCCGGGCTCGCGGACGGCTTGTCACCGTCCCCGCCGCCTCCGGAGGAACACCCCGCGACCAGTAAGGCCGCTCCCAGCGCCCACGCGCAGGCCGCCGACCGGACCCCCCTGCTGTCGTACATCCAATTCCCCCCTGGGTGTACTGGGTCAGGCCCCAATCGTGACATACCCACCGCACTCGCCACGAGGTCACGCAAGCCTTGTCGGTGACCTGTTACAGCCGGAGTTGACGGGCGCGGTGGATGCTTGGCGGGACCGGAACCTAGGCCCGGGCGCCCGTTCCCCTCTACAGTCGCTTGCAGGCGGCTCTCCCCCTCGGGCCCGCCTTCCCAGCCTCCCGCGCCGGTCGCCGGGTTACTCCCGCAGCCCGAGCGCGCGCGGTTGAGGACCAGCCGGGTCGGCGGCCTCAGGGGGAGCGGGCCGCCGACCGGGCCGGGCCGGCGAGCCCCGGCCGGACCTCCGGTCAGGCCTTGCGGCGCCTGACCACGAACACCAGAGCGCCGCCGAGCAGCAGCGCGCCCGCGCCCACCGTGGCGGCGACGGGCAGCATGCCGCTGCTTCCCGTGCTGGCGAGGGAGCCGGTGGAGTCGTCGGCGGTGGCGACCGTCTGGGTCCCGACGCCGTTGCCGTCGGTCTTGGCGGTGGCGGACGCCGACGGGGTGGCCGTGGCGGTGGCGGAGCCGCTGTCACTGCCCTCGACCTCGACCTTGACCGCCGCGGTGTTGTTGGCGTGGTCGTGGTCGAACTCCAGGGCGGTGTCGTACGACGTCGTCGCCCGGACCTCACCAGTGGTGGTCTTCGCGCCCTTGCGGATCTCCAGGCCGAACCGGAAGGTCCGGGTATCCCCCACCTCGAACTGGTTCGGCTCGGGGAAGCAGATGTACTGCGGGGCGCCCGGCGTCCGCTCCCCGGTGCTCGACTGAGACTCCGGGTTCCACACCCGGCACCGGTCGGCGATCTCCACGGCCTTGGTCCCGGTGGGGACGGTGAACAGCAGCGCGGGCTGGTCGTCGCCGACGTCGTTGGCCATCCGGGCCGGGCCCTCGTTGCTCAGCGTGAGGTCCACGTGCACCAGGTCGCCCGGCGCGCCCGCGGCGGTGTCGCCGCCCGCGGCCATGTCCGCCGTGTTGTCGACCATGACGTACTGCCTGCCGAGCTCCACGCCACCGGTGTCCGCGGCTCCGGCGGCCACGAGGGAGAGCTTCGGGCCGCTCCCGGACGGCGCCTTGGCGTCCTTCACGGGCAGGGCCTCGCGGCGGATGTACTCGTACAGGGCCTGCTTGCTCACGTCCAGCTTGAGCGGCTGGTCCAGCCGGTAGCTCTTGCCCGGCTCGACGGTCGTGTCGAAGGTGCACAACGCCTGCTGGGTGGTGCCGTACAAGTCACCGGAGGCCGTGGAGTAGGAGCAGTTGGAGAACCTGTCCGCGTAGGAGAGGCCGGGGGTGGTGAGCACCTGGAGCTGGACGCCGTTCGCGGGCAGGGAGCCGGTGTTGCTGATGGTGAGCGGGGACTCGATGGTGGAACCGGGCTTGTCGCCCTTGCGGTCGGCGAGCTTGTTGACCTTCAACTCCACGTCGCCCGCTGTCACTTCGACGGTCTTGGAGACCACGGTGCCGTTCGACGAGGTGCCGCTGAGGGTCACCGTGCCCTTGGTGCCCAGCGGGGTGCCGTCCTTCGCCCGCAGGTCCACGAAGCCGCCTCCGTTGTTGCCCTCGTGGACGTCGCCGAGCGCGGGCGCCGTGTAGGTGTCGACCGTCTTCCCGTTGACGGTGACCCAGTCCTTGACCTGGCTGAAGTCGAGCTTGACCGTGACGTCCTTCGCGGCGCCCGGCCCGTCGTTGTCCAGGCCCCAGCTGATCTGCGGCGGATCCTGGGTCGGCACCGGCACCCCGATGTTGTCGTTCACCACGAAGATGTGCACCACGGGCCCGCCCGCGGCCTGCGCGGACGTGGCGGGCAGCCATACGGCGACGGCGGCGGCGAAGGCGGCCAGTACCGCCCCCGCCTTGCGTCGGCGGTTGATCATTCTTGCCCCTCCCCGCGGAGCGCACTTCGCTCCGCCAGCCACTCAGACACCTCACAGACACCAAGGGTTGTCCTGGAGTTCGAGTGGCCGCCGCGGGTATCTACAGCCCGCCGCCCGTGAGGTACGCCGAGACGACCACGTTCGCCGTGTAGCGGTGGGCCGTCCGGTCGAAGGTGCCGCCGCAGGTGATCAGGCGGAGTTCGGCGCGGCCCGACTCCCGTGTGCCGTAGGCCTGTTGGGCGTCGAAGTGGTCGCGGGGCAGGACCTGCACATCGTCGACGGTGAACTCGGCGACCGTGCCGTCGGCGCGGACCACGCGGATCGTCTCCCCCGGGTGCAGGGCGCTGAGCTTGTAGAAGACGGCGGGCCGGGTCTCGGTGTCGACGTGCCCGACGAGGAGCGCGGTGCCGGCGGCCCCCGGTTCGGTTCCGGAGCCGTACCAGCCGACCACGCCGGGCTGGTCGAAGGGCGGCGGGTCGATCCCGCCCTCCCGGTCGAGGCCGCGAGCGACCACGGGGGCCTGCACGCTCAGGTCCGGGATGTCGATGCGCTCGGGCAGGGCCGAGTTCAACGGCTTGGCGGCGGGCGGGAGTTCGGCGCCGGCGGGGCGGCCGACGGCGGCCACGTCGCCCGTGGTGGGCCCGGACATACCGTCGGGTGCCTCGGTCACCCCGCGGCCCCACAGCCACAGCCCGAGCAGCAGGATCGCCCAGGCCACGCCGGTCAGCAGCCGTCCGTCGCCGGCGGCGGGTTCGGTGTCGTCGGACATGGTGGTGCCGCTCCTCAGCGCGGGCCGCGGCTCCGACGGGCGCCCAGCAGCCCGACGGCGGCCGCGGCGAACCCGGCGAGGAGAAGTCCGGTCACGGCCTGCGCGGTGTCGGGGCCGGAGGCCCGGGAGTCCGCCGAGGCGAGCGGGGCGGTGCCCCCGCCGCCCGCGTGCACGGGCGCGACCGGCGAGGACAGCAGGGCGTCGGGCGCGTCCAGCTGCCCGCCCTGCTGTGCCACGACGGTGATGGTGCCGGTGACCACGGAGCCGGCGCAGCTGACCTTCACGGCGTAGGAGCCGGCGCCGGCCGTGGAGCGGACCCGGGTCTCGCCGGCCAGCGTGCCGTCGGAGCCGCTGAGGCGGGCGTCCGAGACGAAGGCCGTGGAGACGGCGTTGCCGGTGGTACCGGAACAGCCGCCCACCCGCAGCGCCACCTCGGAGCCGGGGGCCGGGGCAGCCGGGGTCACGGTGACCCCTCGGCCGTCCGCCGCCTGGGCGGCCGCCGGGGCGAGGGCGGCGGCGCAGCCCAGGAGTCCTGTACAGAGAGTGAGGCGAATTGAGCCCATCGTGAACCTCCAGATATCTGGAGGCTCCCCCGCACCGGGCGCCCCCGCATCCTCGGGAGGCGCCGTATTGCTCCGTACGGGTGAGGTCAGGTTTCGTACCCGGCCGGCCGGAGCGGATTCAGATGAGGTCGACGAGGTCCGCGATCGAGTCGACGACCTGGGAGGGACGGAAGGGGTAGCGGTCGACCTGGTCGGGCTGGGTGACCCCGGACAGCACCAGGAAGGTGCGCATCCCGGCCTCCAGACCCGCGAGGACGTCGGTGTCCATCCGGTCGCCGATCATCGCGGAGGTCTCCGAGTGGGCGCCGATCGCGTTGAGGCCCGCCCGCATCATCAGCGGGTTCGGCTTGCCGACGAAGTACGGCTTCTTGCCGGTCGCGGCGGTGATCAGCGCGGCGACCGAGCCGGTGGCGGGGAGGTCGCCCTCGGTGGACGGACCGACGTTGTCGGGGTTGGTGGCGATGAACCGGGCACCGTCGTTGATCAGGCGCACGGCCTTGGTCAGCGCCTCGAACGAATAGGTGCGGGTCTCGCCGAGGATCACGAAGTCGGGCTCGTGGTCGGTGAGGATGTACCCGATGTCGTGCAGCGCGGTGGTCAGGCCGGCCTCGCCGATGACATAGGCGCTGCCGCCGGGCCGCTGGTCGTCCAGGAACTGGGCGGTGGCCAGCGCGGACGTCCAGATGTTGTCCACCGGCACGTCGAGACCCATCCGCCGCAGCCGTGCGTGCAGGTCACGGGCGGTGTAGATGGAGTTGTTGGTGAGCACCAGGAACGGCCGCCCGGACTCCCGCAGCTTCTTCAGGAAGGCGTCCGCTCCGGGGATCGGCACACCCTCGTGGATGAGGACGCCGTCCATGTCGGTGAGCCACGACTCGATGGGCTTGCGGTCTGCCATGTTGGTGCGTCTCCTGGCGTGCGGATGGCGTACGTGCGGTCATGCGTGAGCTGGGGGCGCCGGAACCACGGCGTACCGACGCCCCCCAGCCTAGACACACGCGGGATCGCCCGGGAATGCCCGTCTCACCAGGCAGTTGAGGTACGGCTCAGCGCCGTCTGCGCGCCACCAGGAACGCGCCCGCTCCTACGGTGACGAGCGCGAGCGCGGCCGTGAACAGCCCGTGGGCCAGGCCGACGCCGGTGCGGGCCAGTTCGCGGGCGCGTTCGCCGGCCTCCTCGGCCTCCTCGGCGAAGGGCAGGCCGCTGCCGGGGGAGGCGTTGGGGGCGTCGCCCGGCCCGGTCACCGGGCCGGTCACCGGGCCGGTTCCGGAGCTCCTCCCGGAACCGCTTCCCGGACTGCTCCCCGGGGTTGCGTCCGAGTCGGCCGAATCGGTGGCGGGGACGGCGGCGGTGGCCGTCGTGGTGTCGGTGTCGGCGTCGGTGGCCGTGGCGGGAGCGGCCGGGGTGGCAGGGGCCGCGGGAGTGGCGGGGGTCGCGGAGGGTGTGGGGGTGGCGCTCGGGGCCGGTGGCGGGTCGTCGCCGATGCCGAACCGGTAGTCGTTCGACTCCCCCACCCAGGCCCCGTCCGACCCGTGCCGCTGTACGGCGGCCGCGTTGACGGTGACGGCGTTCGGGGTGACGGCGTCGGAGGTGACGGTGAGTCTGACCTTCACCGACACGGTCGCCCCCGGTGCCAGGCTGAACCCGGGGAAGTCGTTCCCGTCGAACACGCCGACCAGCTCGGACTGGTCGGTCGGCTCCAGCCGGACCGGGCGGGTGTGGGGGCCGTCGTAGAACTCCAGCTCGGTCTGGGAGGCCTTGAGGACGCGTTTGTCGTCGACGAGGACGACGACCGGGTGGATGTCGGTGCAGGTGCGGCGCGTGGTGTTGGTGAGGTCGAGGTACCAGGTGCCGAAGCCGCCGCCGGGGTCGTAGACCGAGGTGCCGTCGTGGATGCGGGTGGTGAGCGGGAAGCCCTGCTCGTCGGCGCCCGCGCAGGACGCCTCGACGGCGGTCAGGGCGGTCGCCGCCGGCACGGGGGCGAGGACGGCGGCTGCGGCCACGGCCACGCAGAGGGACAGGGACGTGCTCAGTCGCATGGTCATGTGATCCTGCCGCGCCCGACCCGGGCCGGCAGGCCGCCACTCCGCGGAACGCCCCGACTCCGCTCGATCAGCCCTCTACCGGCTCGGCCCGGCCGACCCCCGCGCCGACCCCCGCTCCCGGCTCGGCTCGGCCGACCCCCGCGTCGACCCCCGCTCCCGGCTCGGCCCGGCCCCCGCGTCCCAGCTCGGCCCGGTCAGCCGCCGCGTCCCAGCTCGGCCCGGCCGGCCCCTGCGTCCCAGCTCGGCCCGGGCGACCCTCGCGTCTCAGCTCGGCTCGGTCAGCCGTCTGCCGCCTCGGCTCGGTCAGCCGTCCGCCCGTCCGAACAGCGGGGCGAGGAGCAGTTGGGCCGCACCCTCCGCGACGGCGCGGTCGCCGCCGGGGGCGAGGCGGACGGGGACGATCGTGCCGAGGCCGCCCTCGCGACGGGCGCGTCCGTCGAGGACGGCGGCGACGCCCCGCACGAAGGTCTCCGGGGCGGCCGCGACCGTACGGCCGCCGAGCAGCACGAGGTCGATGTCGAGCAGCCCGGCGATGTTCGCGGCCCCGGCGCCAAGGACACGCGCCGCCTCGCCCCCGTCCCCCCGGCCCACCGCCGCCAGGCACAGCGCCTCGACGCAGCCCCGGTTGCCGCAGTGGCACGGGGGCCCGTCCAGCTGGATGACCTGGTGCCCGAACTCCCCCGCCCCGGTCCGCGCCCCCCGGTGCACGCTGTCGCCGATCACCAGACCGGCGCCGAGCCCCGTACCGAGGTGCAGATAGGCGAAGGACCCGGCCTCGCCGCCGACGGCGAGGCCGAGGGCGGCCGCGTTGGTGTCCTTGTCGACGACGACCGGCACCCCGAGCCGCTCCGCGAGGGCGTCCCGCAGCGGGAAGCCGTCCCACTCGGGGAACCCGGTGACCCGGTGCAGCACACCGTGGATGTGATCGAGCGGCCCGGGCAGCGCGACCCCGACGCCGAGGACGTCCGTCTCCCCGCGCAACTCCCCCACCAGCTCCGCGACCGCCCCCACCACGGCCGCCGCGCCCGCCCCCAGGTCCAGCTCGGCGCGCCGCTCCGCCACGACCCTGCCGTCCAGATCGACGAGCACCGCCCGCAGTTCGTCCCGGTCGAGGTGCACGCCCACCGCGTGCCCGGCTTCCGGCACCAGCCGCAGCACGGTGGCCGGCTTGCCCCCCGTGGACGCGCGCCGCCCGGCCTCCGCCGCGAGGCCCTCCTCCCGCAGCCGGGCGGTGATCTTGCTGACCGCCTGCGGGGTCAGGCCGGTCCGCTCGGCCAGTTCGAGCCGGCTGATGCCCTCGCTCCCCGCCGTCCGCAGCAGATCCAGCACCAGCGCGGTGTTGTGACTGCGCACGGCGAGCAGATTCGCTCCGGCCGCGCCCGGCCCGCTCCTCGTCCTGTTCACGCCACCCATTCTCCCTGCCACTTGCACTTTGGCAACAGCGTTGCGAAAGTGGAACCCATGACCCGCACAGCTGCCACTCCCCTCCGCGTCGGCCTCATCGGCTACGGCCTCGCCGGATCCGTCTTCCACGCACCCCTGATCGCCGCCACCGAGGGCCTCGCCCTGGACACGGTGGTCACCTCGAACCCCGAGCGGCAGGCGCAGGCGAAGGCCGAGTTCCCGGACGTCCGGACGGCCGCCACCCCCGACGAGCTGTTCGACCGGACCGCCGAACTCGACCTGATCGTCATCGCGTCCCCGAACAGGACGCACGTCCCGCTGGCGACGACCGCGCTGAAGGCGGGCCTGCCGGTCGTGGTGGACAAGCCGGTCGCCGGCACCGCCGCCGAGGCGCGCGAGCTGGCCGCCCTCGCCGAGGAGCACGGCCTGCTGCTCTCGGTCTTCCAGAACCGCCGCTGGGACAACGACTTCCTGACCCTGCGCAAGCTGCTGGCGGAGGGTGAGCTCGGTGACGCCTGGCGCTTCGAGTCCCGCTTCGAACGCTGGCGCCCGCAGCCCAAGGGCGGCTGGCGCGAGTCCGGCGACCCGGCAGAGATCGGAGGTCTCCTCTACGACCTCGGCAGCCATGTCGTCGACCAGGCCCTGGTCCTCTTCGGCCCGGCCACCGAGGTGTACGCCGAGTCCGTGATCCGCCGCGACGGCGCGGAGACCGACGACGACACGTTCATCGCCGTCACCCACGCGAACGGCGTCCGCTCCCACCTCTACGTCTCGGCGACGACGGCCCAGCTCGGCCCGCGTTTCCGGGTGCTGGGCTCGAAGGCCGGCTACGTCAAGTACGGCCTGGACCCGCAGGAGGCGGCGCTGCGCGAGGGCGAGCGCCCGGGCACCTCGGACGGCTGGGGTGCCGAACCGGAGTCCCTGTACGGCCGTATCGGCGCGGGAGAGTCCCCGGTCACCGGCGGCGGCCGTATCGTCCCCACTGTCCCCGGCGACTACCCCGCGTACTACACGGCCGTGGCCGCGGCCCTGCGGGGCGAGGGTCCCAACCCGGTGACCGCCCTGGAGGCGGCCGCCGCCCTGGACGTACTGGAAGCAGCCCGCCGCTCGGCGCGAGACAAGGTGACGGTGACCCTCTGATGCACCACCCGCAGATCACCCCGCGGTCCACTCCCGAACTCACCCCGTCGGTGGAGGAGTTGGAGAAGCAGGAACATCGCCTGGTCTTCAGGCAGTTCACCAACGACGACGCGTGGGCGCTGGGCTCCCTGCTGGTGGAGATGGCAAGGGAGCGCCAGGCCCCGGTGGCCATCGACATCCACCGCGCGGGCCAGCAGCTCTTCCACGCGGCCCTGCCCGGCTCGACCCCCGACAACGACGCGTGGATCGAGCGCAAGCGCCGGGTGGTGGAGCGGTACGGCGCGGCTTCGTACCTGGTGGGGGCCCGTTTCCGGGCGAAGGGCACGTCCTTCGAGGAGTCGTCCCGCCTGGACCCGGACACCTACGCGGCACACGGCGGCTCGTTCCCGATCAACGTGGAGAACGTGGGCGTGATCGGCTCGGTGACAGTCTCCGGCCTACCCCAACTCCAGGACCACCGCTTCGTGGTGGAGGCCCTGGAGAACTTCCTGAAGCTGTAGACGCCCCTCCCTGGAGCGCCCCGTCAGGGGCGTTGGGGGTACCCCCGGCCGAAGGCTGGGGGAGGAACTGCGCGAGCAACCACGGCGACGCCGCACCCGCCCGCGCTGAGCAACCCCACGCCCCTCAGGCGTTCTTGAACTCCTGCCGCTGCTTGCCGAGCCCCGCGATCTCCAGCTCCACCACGTCCCCGCCCCGCAGGAACGGCTTCGGCTCGGGCGCCCCCAGCGCGACCCCGGCCGGAGTCCCCGTGTTGATGACGTCACCCGGGTAGAGCACCATGAACCGGCTTACGTACCGCACGACTTCCGCGACCGGGAAGATCTGCTCGGCCGTGGTCCCGTCCTGCTTCAGTTCGCCGTTCACCCAGAGCTTCAGGGACAGTTCCTGCGGATCCCCGACCTCGTCCGCCGTGACCAGCCACGGCCCCAGCGGATTGAACGTCTCGCAGTTCTTCCCCTTGTCCCAGGTCCCGCCCCGCTCGATCTGGAACTCCCGCTCGGACACGTCGTGCGCGACGGCGTACCCGGCGACATAGGCCAACGGGTCCTCGTCGTCGGCCACATAACGCGCCGTACGCCCGATGACGACGGCGAGCTCGACCTCCCAGTCGGTCTTCACGGACCCGCGGGGGACCAGCACGGTGTCGTTCGGCCCCACGACCGTGTCCGCGGCCTTGAAGAAGACGACCGGCTCGGCCGGCGGCTCGGCCCCCGTCTCACGCGCGTGGTCGTGGTAGTTGAGCCCGATGCACACGATCTTGCCGATGCGCCCCAGCGGCGGCCCGATCCGCAGCCCGGTCGCGTCGAGCACGGGCAGCTCCCCGGCGTCGGCGGCGGCACGGACCCGGCCGAGCGCCGCGTCGTCGGCGAGCAGCGCCCCGTCGATGTCGTCCACGACACCCGACAGGTCCCGCAGGGTTCCCTCGGCGTCGAGCAGCGCGGGCCGCTCCGCCCCCGCCGTACCGACTCGCAGCAGCTTCATGGTCGTCACCATCTCCCTTGATAGCGGGCGCCCGGCCGACGTGTGCAGCCATCGGAGGACTGGTCGATCCTCCAAGATGCGGGTGCAGCGGGCAAGAGCCTGTTCACGTACTGGACCGTAGCCGCGCCGCCTTCATCGATACGGCCTCATCGGCACAGCCTCATCGATACAGCGCCGCCCGCTCCACCGCGCTCCAGGCCGCACTGGTCACCACGTACAGCGCGGCCGCCAGCGGCACCACGGCCACGGTGACGAGCGTGAAGTAGGACATGTACGGCGCGAGTCCGGCGACCGCCCCCAGGCCCGGCACCTGCTGCTCCCCCTCACTCACCCCCGCCGTCCCGGCCCCCGTCCCCGTCACCGCCGGTGTCCCCGTCCCCATCCCCATCCGCCTGGTGCGACGGAAGTTGAAGGTGGCGACGACGGCGACCAGGGCGAACAGCGACAGATAGACCAGCCCGGCGCTCCCGAACGCCCCGTCGCCGAGGACGTCGGCCCACCGCCCGCCGAGCGGAGCCCCCAGCAGCTCATGGGAGAGCAGGCCGTTGTCATGGCCGCCGATCGTGGAGTTGGAGAACAGGTGGTAGAGGAGGAAGAACGCGGGCAGTTGCAGCAGCACGGGCAGACAGCCGGACAACGGCGACACCTTTTCCTCCGCGTGCAGCTCCAGCACCGCCTTCTGCAGGGCCTGCTGGTCCTTCCCGTGTTTCTTCCGCAGCTCGGCGATTCTGGGCTGGAGCGCGGCGCGGGCGCGCTGGCCGCGGGCGGCGGCGCGGGAGAGGGGATGCACGAGCAGTCGTACCAGCGCGGTGAACAGGACGATCGCGGCGGCGGCCGCCGAGGCGTGGAAGAGCGGCTGGAGCAGGTCGGCGAGATGCTCGACCAGGCCGGCGAAAACGGACATGGGAACGGACATGGGTGGGAGCCCTCCGAGGGGTCTCGTCGTGCCGTGAGTGAAGAGGTGGGACGGCATGACGACCCGCGCGGGGTCACCCGGACCGGACCGGACCGAATCGGACCGGCTTGGACCGAATCAGATCGGATCGGATCCGATCGGCCGGGTGCCCTACGCGGTGGTCGCCTGGAGGGCGTGTCCGGGTGCTCGTGGGCGGCTGCGACCCTTCGCATCCGGATCGCGCTGCGGCAGGAAGGCGGTGCGCCGGTCCCGGTCGCGTATCGCCGTACGGACCCGGGTGGGCGGTACGGCGGGAGCGGAGCGGGCCGCGCGGAGGGCGCAGACGGCGAGGGCGGATCCGGCGGCGGCGGTCGCGGCGAGCGCGACGGTGGTGAAGAGGCTGCCGGAGTCGAGCAGCAGAAGGTCGAGGAGCAGGAGCAACAGAAGGGCGGCCGGACGCGACGGCAGGACCCAACGGCCGTTCACACGCATCGCCCAGCCCCCTCCGCTCACGCATACGCCCATGCTCACTGCCGCCTATTACACATGATCCGTTTCCAGCGGCTCCAGGAGCCTCTTGGGCTTGAGGAGCGCCCGGCTGACCGGATCGGCCGGGTCGGGGTTGAGTCCCGGTCCCGGCGTAAGGAGAACGTCCGCGACGGGTACGACGGTTCCACAGGCGGGACATTCGCCGTACGACCCGAGTTCCGTACCGCACTCCACGTGCCGGAGGTAGCGCAGCCGGCGCTCCATGCGGTGCTCGCGCCCCCAGACACCGAGGGCGCGCAGGACGGGCCAGAGCGCGATCCCGCAGTCGGTGAGGAGGTACTCGTCCCGGGGCGGCGACTCCTGGTACCGGCGCCTCTCCAGGATCCCCTCCTCGGTGAGCGTCCTGAGGCGGGCCGACAGGACGGCGCGCGGGATGCCGAGGTGGACGAGGAAGTCGTTGTACCGCCGGACGCCGTAGAGCGCGTCGCGGATGACGAGCAGGGTCCACCGCTCGCCTACGACCTCCAGCGCGCTGGCGATCGAGCACTCCTGCGTCGCGTAGTCCTTGCCCAGTGCCATGGAGTCCACCTTAGTCAGTTTCGCAGCTACGGGTTCAATGAACGAACCGACGGTGTTACGGTACAGCCATGACTAGGTTCAATGAAAGAACTTTGAAGCCTGCGAGCCCTTCGCCAAGTACGCCGGCCGTCACGGAACCACCCTCGTCCCCAACCCGAGGCGCCCGCTCCGCCCTCGCCCTGACCAGTGCCGCGACCGCCGTGGCCCTGATGACGTACACGGCCCCGGTGGTCACGCTCCCGGACACGGCGGCGGCCCTGCACACACCGGCCTCCGCGCAGGCCTGGCTCCTGAACGGCACCCCGCTCGGCCTCGCCGCCCTCCTCCTGGTGGCGGGCAGCCTGGCCGACGACTACGGGCGCCGCCGCATCTTCGTCGCCGGCACCCTCGCCCTCGGCCTGACCACCGCCCTCGGCGGTCTGACGACCTCCACCTGGGCCTTCACCCTCGCCCGGGTGGCGCAGGGCGCGGCGAGCGCGGCGATCCTGGCGAGCAGCCTGGGCCTGCTGGTGACCGCGTACCCGAGCCCGCGCGGCCGGCTGCACGCGACGGGTGTGTGGGGCGCGTTCGTGAGCGGCGGCATCGCGGTCGGCCCGCTGGTCGCCGGGGCGATGCCCGACTGGCGGGTGGCGTACGCCGTACTGGGCGCGGCCGCGCTGATCGTGGCGGCGCTCTCCTTCCGTACGCTGCCGGAGTCCCGCTCACCGCGCGGCGGCCGCCCGGATGTCGCCGGGGCCCTGACCTTCGGCCTCGCGCTGGTGTCCCTGGTGGCGGCCCTGACCCTGGGCCGGGACGGCTGGCTGCGCCCGCAGGTGGGCCTGCTGCTGGCGGCGACGGTGATCCTGCTGGCGGTCTTCACCCTGATCGAGCGGCGCTTCTCACCGACCCCGATGATCGACCTGGCCCTGCTCCGCAGCCCCCGCTTCCTGGGCTCCTCCACCGCCGGTCTCTTCACCGGCCTGACGGTGATAGGCCTGTTCAGCTTCCTGCCGGCGCTGCTCCAGCGGACGCTCGGGATGTCCGCCATGAACACGGCATGGCTGTTCCTGCTCTGGTCCGGCCTGTCCTTCACGGTGGCACTGCAGGCCAAGCGCCTGGCGGGCCGCGTCTCCCCGCGCTGGCAACTGGCGGCGGGTTTCCTGCTGCACGCGGCCGGCGCGCTGACCATGCTGGGCGCGCTGGACGCCGGCTCATGGCCACGCCTGCTGCCGGGCATGGTCCTGGGCGGGGTGGGCAGCGGCCTCCTCAACGCGGCCCTGCCGCTGCTCGCGGTCGAGTCGGTCCCCACCGCCCGCGCGGCGATGGGCTCGGGCGCCCAGCAGACGTTCCGCTACATCGGCTCCTGCGCGGGCGTGGCCCTGACCATCGCCCTGGCGACGTCCAGCGGCGGCGGCCTGGCCCACGGGGCGGACGTGGCGATGGTGGTGTCGGCGGCGCTGGCGGCCGTGGGGGCGGCGGGGGTACTGGGGCTGCGGGAGCGGGCGCACTAGGGCCGTATCGGCAGGGTTCGCCCTGCCGATACGGCCTCGCGGAGCCGTTCGCCGGCGGCACGCGGCCACTACTGCGTCGGGTCGGGATGCGGCGAGACGCGTGGAGCCGTTGCCCCTCCGGGCCGGGACTCGGCATCGCCGAGGTAGTAGACGGCTCCGGATTCACGACGCGGTGAGCTCACGAGAAGCCGGCCGACCACCCGCCCCCGCGTGTCCCGAACCTGCCAGGGATCGAGACCTGTCCCCCAGGACACCTGTTCGTCGCTGCGTTCTCCGGGAGCGAGTCGACCGCTCATGTCATGGCAGTCACGCCCACGGCTGTCGCCGCACTCGAACAGGACGGCCGGGGATCCGGTGTCGTTGACGAAGGCGACGGAGCTGAAGTTGGCAGGGTCCGTGGGATCCATGGTCGCCGGATCGCAAGCACTCAGAAATCCCGCGAATCCCGCGAATCCCGCGACGAGTGCGGCAGCAGGCCAAGTCCTGTGCGCCCAAGAACCCACGTCGGACCTCCCATTCGGCGACGGGAGCCTACGGCGCGCGACCGCGGCCGCAGTCGCCCACATTGCAGTGCCACCGGTGTCGGTACACATTGGGAGGAGGAGCTTGCATCTCTCGGATTCAGATCGTGAAGCCGTGAGCCGATGTAAGGGATCGCACCATGCCCACTGAACCTTCTCCTCGGATCATAGATGTCGATGCCGGCAACGACGTCCCCGGCAAGAACGCCACCTCGCTGGGAGTTGACGGCGAGAACTTCACACCGGGCGGAAAAGCTCATTTCACGTTCACCGGAAGCGGCAAGACCTTGGCGCAAGGCACGGCGGACGTGGACCAGAGCGGGTTCGTCACTTGGAGCGCAGTGGTGAAGCCCCCACTCGGATGCGGGAGTTCGGTGTCCGTAGCGGGAAAGGACATGACGTCCGGCAGGGAAACCGACCATTCGTCCGCAGACGTGTTCTGCCCCTGAGATCCGGGAGTCCGGCCGTGGCGGTCCCGGGGAGCGTTGCGCGGATCCAAGACGGTTGGCTGGCAAGCGGCCCGGCACACCCGGAGTGGCACGCCGGGCCGTTGGCGATGGCCGCGAAGGCCGTCGTCAGCTGATGCGTTCCTCGACCCAGAGGACGTACGCCTTGGTCTCCTGATTGCACATGTAAGCGATGAACCTGTTGTTGGAGTTGACCAGCGACGTGCCGACGGATGTGCATTTTGCGAGCGTGTCGTAGCCGTCCCAGCGAATCAACGGACGGCCAGGCCGCTTGTTACGGGAGATGCGGGCAGGGCGTCATCGGATGAGGTTCCGGTGCCACCGCGGGGTGCATCGAGAGCGACAAGACGGCGTCATCCTCCCGCATCTGCGACAACGCCTCGTACCGGAAGGCGTCGAGACCACCGACCGACAACTACGCGACCACCGTGCGCCTAATTCTCCTCGGGAAGCGAGGCGAGGAAAGTCTCGACGTCCGGCTTCACGTAGCTCGACAGGTCGGTCAGCATCGTCACGGCGGCTTTCAGCTCGCGAGCGAGGTCGGGGTTTTCCTTCCATACTTCCGGATCCACGACGACTACCGCGTACAGAAGCTCGTCGTCGAAGAAGTAGCCGCCCTCCGCCTGGGCTCGTGCCGATTCAGTGAGGATCTTCACCGCCAGGGGCAGGAGCAGGGGCACCCCCTCCTTCTGGGTGATCAACCTGGCCAGTTCATGGGACTCCAGGGTTCCGATCGGGCGTCGGCGGAGTTGGTGGATGGCCTTGACCAGCGAGGTGCTTTCCTCAGGTGGATCCGGCCAGCGGCGCCCCTCCAACTGTTCGAGCGACTTGTCCAGGGCCATGGGCTGGGACATCGTCGGGTCCTCTCCTGTTCCAGGCGCGAGCCAAAGCGGTCCGAGCCCCTGCGGCGGGATCGTGCACCGCTCAGCGGTGGCCGATCGAGTGCAGGAAGCCATTCAGACGGTCGAGCTCGTCAATGGTTTCCTTACGCTTCTTCTTCAGGACTTCCAAACCGCGGTCCGTGATGGATTCCGGTGGATTCCTCAACTCCGCATCCAGGATCTGACGGATGTTGTTCAAGCCGTTGCGGGCCTGCGTCAGGTCGGCGATGTGGTCGAAAGGAGTTCCATCAGGTTTCCTGGCGACAACCTCGCCATTCGCCTCCCGGCGAGCGGCGCTGTAGTGGTTGTGGTTCGGCTGGGAGTTTATCTCTCCGAGAGGGTCCTTCTTGATGTTCTCAAGTCGGCTGATCGCCCGCTGTGCGGCATCACGCAGTCCCAGCTCACGGCACTCTGGCGCGAGTCCGAGCGGATCGGTCCACGTGAGTGGATTGTGGACGTAGGTATGGGGGTTCGGAGCCGGAAGCAGCCCGAGAGGATCCGGGGAGAGGTAGCGGGCGCTCTCGGGGTCGTAGTAGCGGAAGTAGTTGTAGTGAAGTTCGGTCTCACGGTCGTAGTACTGACCCGGAAACCTGAGCGGAGTGTAGGCCGCGCTCTTCGCCGTCCACGCTGTTTTGCCCCAGAGCGTGGAGCGTGTCCGCCACGCGACGCTTCCCTCTTCGCCGAGAAGTTCCGTCGGTGCACCGGCGAGGTCGGTGACGATCGCGAAGAAGCGTGAGTCGATCTCCTCTTGAGGTGCTTCGGCAAGAGTCACACGTTCGCTCTGGGCAAGCGGGTGCAAGCCGTCATGCTCCCAGGTGAGGGTGACCAGACGTGGCGAATCCGCGACTCTGGTCGTCTGTTCGCAGACCGTGCTGGAATCCCAGGTGAAGTCGACCTGTTCGGCGACGGCTGTGCCGTCGGCAGTGAGCCTCTGCTTGGCGATGCGGCGCCCCAGAGGGTCGTACAGATAGCGCCAGACCGTGCCGTCGGGCGTCACGGCCGTTGTGAGCCGGTCTTCGGCATCCCAGGTATAGCGCCAGGTGTCCGGCTTCCGGGAAAGCCTTGTCCTCTGGCGAAGAGTGATCCGGCCACGAGCGTCGTGTTCATACCGAACGCGCCCAGCCCGTGTGATGCGGCCGCCGTCGTACACTCGCGGCCCGGCGGCCTCGTGGCCCGGGTGTACCTCCGGCCAGTCCGCCGCGGTCTGGTTGCCGGACTCGTCGTACGCGTAGCGTTCCGCCCAGCCCTCCGCCCGGACTTCGGTGACGCGCCCCATGACGTCCAGCGTCATGCGCCGACTGCCGTTCAGGTGATCGTCCAGTCGCTCGAGGTAGCCGTCCGACCGATAGCTGTAGCCGCGCTCCTGGATGACGTGACCGGTGGGGCTTGTCACGGCCTGCCGGGTGAGCCGACCCACCACGTCGTGGGTATGGGACATCACGATGGACTCGCCGACGCGCCGGGCGCGTTCTCGGCCGGCGGCGTCGTATTCGAGGTTGATCGTGCGGCCTGCGGCGACAAGGGCGACGAGGTTGTCCGCAGCATCGTGCCCGAAGGTGCTCACCGCGCCGACGGGAGTGGTACGGCTCGTACGGCGGCCCAGCTCATCGTACGTATACCGTGTGGTGAGCCCATTGACGGTTTCGGCGCTCAAGTTGCCGCTGATGTCGAACTGTCGGCTCAATGACGCGTCCGGACCGCATGCGTCCACAAGACGTCCGGCGGGATCGTACGCGTATGTGGTGACCAGACCGAGCATGTCCTTGCGGACGACGTGACCGAGGGCGTCGCGATCCAACCGGACCATCTGGCCGAGGGTGTCGCTCTTGCCCACGAGACGGCCGGCCGCGTCGTGAGAGTAGCTGAGTGTGCGGCCGTCGAAGTCTGTCTCGGCGGCCAGGCGTCCCGCAGCATCGATCACGTAATGCCACGTACGATTGGCCGGGTTCGTCACCTTCGCCAGGCGCAACTCGGTGTCGTACATGTACTCGTAGCGCGCACCGTCGGGATCGACACGGGCAGTCAGCAGGTCGAAGTGGCCGTATTCGAAGCGGCTCGTCGCTCCTGTGGGGGTGGTGTGGGCCGTGCAGTTCCCCTCGGCGTCGTATGCCCAGGATTCCGAACTGCCGTCGGGCGTGATCCGTCGCTTCGGCTGCCCGTCGGCGGTCCATTCCGTGCGGGTCGCGGCCCCCAGGGGATCCGTGAGTGCGATGGTGCGGCCGAAGGAGTCTCGCTCATACCCGGTGACACTGCCGAGCGGATCCCGGATCTGGAGCGGCACGCCCGCCGCGTTGTTCCGTACGGACGTGGTGCGTCCCAGAGCATCGGTGACCGACGTCAGGTGCCCGGAGCTGTTGTAACCGAATCGGGTTGTCGCTCCACTCGGCTCCACGACGGCAATGCGGTTCCCACGATCGTCGTGGATATTGCGCCACACCGAGCCGACCGGGTCCGTCACCGTCTCGATCAGCCCAAGGGCGCTGTACGTGGCAGCCGTCTCATAACCGTCAGGCCGAATGACCTTGATCATGTCCCCCGTGCTGTCGTAGCAAAGGTGCGTGCTGCATCCCGTCTGGTCGGTGAAGGCCGTTACTTGCAGCTGGTCGTTCCACTCCTGGCGAATGGTGTTGCCGAGGGGGTCGGTCTCCCTGGTCAGCCGCAGGTTCTCGTTGTGTTCGTAGACGCGGGTGTGGCCGAGAGAGTCGGTCACGGAGGTGGTGCGGGTGGCGTCGTCGTACGTGAGGGTGGAGGCGAGGGCGTCACCGGTGCCGCCGGTGGCGATCACGCGGCCTTGTTCGTCGTACCGGTACCAGTAAGTGGTGCAGTTCCGGTCGGTCCAGGAGGTGACGCGACCCTCGACGTCGTACTCGTAACGCATCCGCAGCCCCGAAGAGTTGGTTTCGCCGGCCAACCGGCCCTGCTCGTCGTAGCCGAAGGTGAGCAGGGTGGTGCCCGGCCGGTCCGGGCGGGTGGGGTCGAGCAGGCGCAGGCCGGTGATGCGGGAGCGGGCCGGGTCGTGGTCCAGGGCGATCCGATAGCCGCCGGAGTGGACGACCGCGCCCGGAAGGTCGCCTTGCTCGTACTCGACGGTGATGCGGTTGCCGTTGCGGTCCTGGATGTGCTGCAGGGGCAGGTCGACGGCCGTGTCGTCGGCTGCGGCGACCGGGGAGTGGAAGACGTGGATCAGTCCCGTGTCCGGGTCGGTGACACGGACCGCGCCGTCGGTCTCCGCGTCCCAGGACAGAGTCAGCCGCGAGCCCGGGGTCAGCGGGCGCACCGGCTCGTCGGTCTGCGGATCCAGTGGCGGGAAGCACAGGCGGGCGCCGTCCGCCGCCGCGTACACGAAGCCCTCCTCGTCGGCCTGGACGCGTTGGTCGAGGGTGGAGGCCCAACTGGGCCCGAACCAGCCGCCCCACCGGTACGACGAGATGTGCGTACGTTCCAGAACCAGGGGCAGTACGCCCGGCAGGGACACGTCGGTGCGGGGCAGCGCCATGTCGCCGGTGGCCACGTCGATCGGGTCCCGCACGAACTTCTTGACCATGTTGCGGATCGAAGCGGGCAGCTTGTCGAAGCCCGGACTCAGCTTCAGCCGCTCGAACGCGGCACAGTCCAGTCCCATCGTCTTGCTGAGCCGGGCCAGTGCCGCCGGCCCCAGCGCCTTCAACCCCTTGCCGAGCGCCTTGCCCAGCATCCCGAACCCGACGCCCATCACCGCGCCCTCGGCAAGGATCCCCGCCAGTTTCTCCGGGTCCTTGAACGCGCCCGGGTCCTCCAGCAGCGTGGTGAACGCGGTGAAGGTCGCGCCCTCCTTGGCCAGCTTGGCCACCCCGGCGACGGCGCGGATCTCCTTGAGCGCCTTCAGCGCCCGCTCCACACTCCGGATGACCTCCATGATCTCGCGTACGGCGGTACCGAGGGCGGTGCCCTCCTCCTCGATCCGCCCGATCAGCGCCACCACCTTCAGCGCCCGCTCGCCCGCCATCAGGGTGGCGGCCACATCCGAGGCACCCGCGGTCAGCACCGACAGCGCCAGGCCCGCGATCTCGAACTCGGCGATCTCCGCGAGCATCACGCCGATCTCGGACAGCAGCTCGTGCGCCTTGTCGGCGAAGTCGTCGAGCGCCTTGGCGCCCTCGCGCAGCGCGTGCGCCATCTCCGTGGCCTGCTTGCGAGCCGCCTTGGAGCGCTTGCCGAACGCCTTGGCCGCCTTGCCGTCCCACTCCACGCCCCGCAAGGCACGCTCCGCGGCGGTGGCGGCGTCGTCCAGACCACCGGCCAGGTGCCGCCACTTCGTCGCGATCTCACGAACCCCGTCCGGATCCACCGCCGGATCCGAAATCCCCAGGAACTCAAGACCACTTGCGACCGAGTCGCCGAACATGTGGTTGAACTTGCTGATGTAGTGCAGGGGGTTGAGGTCAACCACGCCCGGTCAGCCCTTCTCGCCCTGGGCCGCGGCCGCGATCAGCACGTCCAGCAGATCGAAGGCGTCGGAGACCTCACCGATCAGCTTCGCCTCCGCGTCCCACTCCTCGCCCAACTGCTGGGTGAGTCTGGCGAGTGTGGTCATGCCCTCGCGTATCTCGCCCGTGGCACTGAGCAGTGACCCGAGAGCGCCCAGCGCATCCAGGTCATGCGACTGCGCCCGGAACTGCTGCAACGGCTTCGCCGTGTGATGCCCCACCCCACGCAGCCCCGACGCCGCCTTGTGCATCGACGCGGCTTCCTTCTTCAGGTCCGACATGCCACCCACCCCCGCACTTCACTCTGTGCACATGCCAACCCAAGACACTATGGAGAGCGGTTATGCGGAAGGTATCGGCGAGCCCAAGGCACGGCAAAGACCGCAAGCGCCTACGCCCACGGCCGCATCGACACCAGCTTCCCCCACACCACCATCCGGTACCGCGAGGTGAACTCGGGCGTGCAGGTGGTGAGGGTGATGTAGTACCCGGGCTCCTTGTATCCGTACGACGGCTTCACGATCGAACGCGGTACGGCGCGCACGACCCCGGAGTCCCGGGACGACGTCTGCGGCAGGATCTGGTCCACGACGTAGGTGTAGGTCGCCGACTCGGTCTCGACCTCGATCGTGTCCTTGCGCCGGAGGCGGGGCAGGTAGCGGAACGGCTCGCCGTGGGTGTTGCGATGCCCGGCCAGAGCGAAGTTCCCCGCCTGACCCGGCTGTTGAGTGCCCGGATAGTGACCGACGTACCCGTGGTTGAGCACGTTCGGCTTGCTGACCCCCTCGGCGATCGGGACGCGGAGACCGAGACGCGGGATGACGAGGATGGCGTACGCCTGCGAGGCGACGACCCGCGTGGTGTACGACGTCTGCTGCCGGCCGGAACCGGAACGGGTGGACGGCGCGGAGCGTGCCGTACCGGAACCGCCCTTGTCCGCACCGCTCGAACCTCCTGAGCCGGCGGACCCGCCATCGCCCCGCCCCCACTCCCGCTCCAGCGCCTCCACCTTCCGCTCGGCTCCCTGCTTCGCCTCCCGGTTGGTCCACCACAGCTGGTGCACGACGAGGAGCATGAGCACCACGCCCACGGTGACGAGCAGTTCACCCCCGGTCCACACCACCCGCCGTCGCCGCGCCCGCCACCGCCGGTCACCGTGGACCACGACCCGTCGCCCACCGCCTCCCACGCCCCTCCGGTCACCGCGTCCCACGCCCCGCCGCATCGCACACCTCCCGCCGGCCCACAACAGGCCCACAGCCGGCCCGCACGATAGGGCGACCGCCGCCAAGTCACCAGAGCCGTAGGGCTTCCTGTCGCAGTCCCTCCCCGCGATCACTTCCTCCACGGGTTTTAGAAACCGCTGTCGCAACCCTCGACAACCCCACACGCCACACCTGATGCTTCGTGTTGGCATGCGGGGGGACGAGTCGACGCCGGTCCGGGAACCGGTGTTTGAGCCGCACGGAGAGGTCGAGAAACAGCCATGATCCGACGCAGAACACTCCTGGCCGCCGCGGGAGGCGGCCTCCTGGGCAGCGCCCTGGCCACCGGCACGGCACGCGCCGACGCGACGATCGCCGTCAGCCCGTCGACCTCGTGGGGCACCTGGGAGGGCTGGGGTACGTCCCTCGCCTGGTGGGGCAACGTCTTCGGCACCAGGGACGACTTCGCCGACATCTTCTTCACCACCAAGTCGACGACGTACAACAGCACTTCGCTCCCCGGCCTGGGCCTGAACATCGCCCGCTACAACCTGGGCGCGTCCAGCTGGAACACCGTGAACGGCGAGAGCATGGTGGCGTCCGCCAACATCCCCGCGTTCAAGCAGATCGAGGGCTACTGGCAGGACTGGAACAACGAGGACCCGACGTCCTCGGCCTGGAACTGGACCGCGGACGCGACCCAGCGCGCGATGCTCGTGAAGGCGGTGAACCGCGGCGCGACCGCCGAGCTCTTCGCCAACTCCCCCATGTGGTGGATGTGTCTGAACCACAACCCGTCCGGCGCCGCCGACGGCGGCAACAACCTCCAGTCCTGGAACTACCGCCAGCACGCCTCCCACCTGGCGTCCGTCGCGCTGTACGCCAAGAACAACTGGGGCGTGAACTTCGCGACGGTCGAGGCCTTCAACGAGCCCTCGTCCGCCTGGTGGACGGCGACCGGCACCCAGGAGGGCTGCCACATCGACTCGACGGTCCAGGCGGCCGTACTCCCCTACCTCCGCAGCGAGTTGAACAGCCGAGGCCTGACCAGCACCAAGATCTCGGCCTCGGACGAGACGAGCTACGACCTGGCCCGCACCACCTGGAGCGCCTTCTCCTCCACCACGAAGGGCTACGTGGACCGCGTGAACGTCCACGGCTACCAGGGCTCGGGCGGCCGCCGCGACCTGCTCTACACGGACGTCGTGACGACGGCCGGCAAGGCCCTGTGGAACTCCGAGACCGGCGACAACGACGGCACCGGCTACACCATGGCCTTCAACCTGCTCTACGACTTCCGCTGGCTGCACCCCACCGCCTGGGTCTACTGGCAGGTCATGGACCCGTCCACGAACTGGGCGATGATCGCGTACGACGCAAGCACCCTGACGGCGGGCGCCATCACCACCAAGTACTACGTGATGGCCCAGTTCAGCCGCCACATCCGCCCCGGGATGAAGATCCTCGACACGGGCGTGAGCAACGCGGTGGCCGCCTACGACTCCTCGGCGAAGCGCCTGGTGATAGTCGCCCTCAACACCGCCACCTCCGCCCAGACCTTCACCTTCAACCTCTCCGGCTTCACCACGGTGACCGGCGGCACGGGCGGCCTGGTCCCGCGCTGGAACACGGTGACGACGGGCGGCGACACGTACAAGTCGTACTCGGACACGTACCTGTCCGGAAAGACGGTGGCGGTGTCGGTCGCGGCGAAGGCGGTGCAGACCCTGCAGATCGACGGCGTCACGATCTAGAAGGCGACCGGTGGCGGAGGGGGCACGGCGACTGCCGTTGCCCCCTCCGCCATCACAGCCGAACGCTCATCTCGACACGCACCTCATCCCCCACCGCCACCCCCTGAGGCTTGCGCACCGCACTCTTGAGCGGCAGCAGATACCCGCCGTCCTTGGGAAACAGGGACGTCTCGAAGACCACGCCGTCTCCCACCCTCGCCTCGACGGGAATGACCCCCCACCCGTACGAGGCCATGGCGGCGACAGCCCGAACCTCCTCGGACTCCTCCTCCGGCACGGGCACGAAGTAGTACGGCGCGGGCCCTCGCCACTCGATGACGCGCCCCCCGAACACGAACTGCATAAAACGACTCCCCTCACGACCGACTGCCCCCCATCTCTATCTCTCCTTTGTCACCGCCGGGCAGTACGGTGTCGTTCATGCGCCCCGACACGCCTGCCGAGAACGTCGACCACACAGCCGAAGCGGCACGCCTGGAGCGGACCGCCGGCCTCTACCCCGCGGACGCCGAGGCCCTCCTCCTCCAGGCCGCGGCCCACCTGGAACTGGCCGACGCCCGCCCCGCCGCGACCGCGCTCTACGACCGTCTGCTCGCCACCCCGGACAAGCTGGAGAACGCGCCCCTGGTCCGCGCCCTGAAGGCGTCGAACCTGTGGGAGTACGACCACGAGGCAGAGGCACGCGCGATCATCGACGGTCTCCGCACCACCGCCCCCCGCGACCCGGCCCCCTGGGTGATCGTGGCCGAATCCCTCGAATCCCACGACGAACTCGAAGCGGCGCACGACACGTTCACGGAGGCGGCAACCCTCCTCCTCACGGACGTCCCGGAACCCCCCTACGCCACCCGCCCCCTCCTCTTCGGCCGCCACCGGGTCCGCCGCATGCTGGGCCTCCCCCACGACGACTGGGACGCCCGCGCCGACACCCTCCACTCGTCCTCGGTCTCCCTGGACGAACTCCACGACCCCAAGCGCGTCTGGTCCCTGGGCTCGGACAACCCGGCGGAGCTGGAGGCGGAGATCTCCCGCCTCCAGGCCGAGCTGGGCGCCTACCGCGAGGCCCTCTCACGCCCGTTCCCGGTGGCGGTCCTGCACTGGCCGGCGGAGGAACTTTCAGAACTCCTGTCGGCGTACCCCGACCTGGCCACCGAGTACCCCTCCCACCCCGAACACCTCTCGACCATAGAGTCCTCCCTCCGCGAGCTCTCGACCTCCGGCACCCCGAACCTGGGCATCGTCACGGGCACGGTCCCGTCGTACGAGGCCTTCGCCGCGTCGGAGAGCTCTTCACCGGGCGACTCCGCCCTGCTCCCGCAGTACGCGACGACGCTGGCGGCCCGAGGCCGAGCGGTGGCCTGGCCGCCTCAGCGCAGCTCGGACTGCTGGTGCGGGGTGGGCTCGGTCTACGCCGAGTGCCACGGCGGTACCGGCGCCTGAAGCACCGGCCCGCCCCCGCTCCTCTCGTCCGCCTCGGGTCAGTGCTTGCGGAGTTGCGCCGCCAGGGCAGCCAGTGTCCGGGAGGTCTCGGTCAGGCTGGACACGGCGGCTTCCAGCTCCGCGGCAAGCCCGGGAACGGCGGTGAGCCCGGAGTCTTCGGTCCTGACGGGTGTGCCCCGATAACCGATGGGGCCTTCGTTGTGGCGCTGGTAGTAGCCGGTGAAGGCCTGCCCGGCGGGCGCTCCGGCGAAGCGGACGCGGGCGAGCTGGGTCTCGGTCGAGCCGGAGTTGCGGGTGATGTCGAGACGGTAGTGGCGGTACGTCCGTGCGTGGCCGCGTAGCACGAACTCCCGTGTCTCGAAGCGCCCGCTGAACGTTTCACCGGCGCGGGTGTCCAACGGCGTCCAGGTGCGGCCGTCGTGGGAGCCGTGGAGCGTCCAGTCGCGGGGGTCGCGGTCGGGCGCGTCGTTCGCCGACATCAGGGAGTACGAGGCGACGGCGGCGGGGCGGGCGAGGGCGAAGTCGAGCCGTGCGGTGTCGTCCCGGCCCAGCCACTTACTGTGCCGCCCATCGAGGAGGTTGTCCGCCACCTCGCCGGCGTCGTCGTACTCGTCACTCGCCTCGACCCCCGTCACCTCGACGTCAGTGAAGGCGGTGTGCAGGACGGCCGTGCCGGAGTTGCCGCGCTGGTCGCGCCAGCTCACCCGCTCGACGGACGCTCCACCGTCGTCGACCAGCAGCCGCAGCTCGGAAGAGCGGTGCCAGCCGCCGCCCCACCCTTCCTCCGCGTGGAAGCGGTTCAGGGTGGCCGCCGAAAGGTGCTCGATCTCGTCGGCGAAAGGCCACCGGTCGGTGAGATCTCCCCGATATTCGTACGCCGTGCCGTCCTGCGCACGGTAGCAACCATGGAAGCCGGACATCTCGCCCGAGAAGCTGACAGCGGCCTCGGCTCCGTCCTCGCCTCGCCAGGAGAGCTGCGCGGGCAGGGACTGTTCGCCGCGGTCGACGTGGAAGAGAAGTCTCGGCGCCGACTGCCAGGGGCCGTTGGCGGCATGGGCCGGGCGCAGTTCCGTACGGAAGGCGAACACCGAGTCCCGGGCGCCTTCCGCCACTCGGGCCCGCTCCGAACGGCCGCGCTCCCAGACGGGGTCGAGGGTGATCCGGTACAACCAGAGCATGCTGGAGGCCTTGGCCGAGGACTGTATCTCCAGCGTGTTGGTGCCGGGTATGAGCAGATCCCCGGGCACGGCGAAAACATTGTCATGCGCCAGGTCCCCACCACCGGGCACGGTCAGATCCTCGGCGAGCACCTTGCCCTGCAGCCGTACGGTCATGGGCGCGTACCCCGGCGAGGAACCGAGCTTGGACACGAGGGCCGTGACGGTGAGCGTCGCCTGGACGACATCCCCCGGGTCCTCCACCTCGAAGTCCACGGCCACCGTCCCGCCCGCCCCCACCACCACATGCGCCCCGGCGAACCGGGCCCCGTCGTACCGCGCCCGCCCGTTGGCCAGCCGCGCCGGCTCAACCGAAAAGTCCGCGTACGTGACTCCAAATCCCATGCCCACTCCATTGATTGACGGCACGTCACCGGGGCCCGCACCCACTGATGCCGACCGTGACCAGGGACCCTAGCCCGCCCCACTGACATCAACGGGATACCGCCACAGATCGCTCGTAAGACACCACCGCACCCGCCGAACAACCCGGCGTGCCCCCACCCAGCCGACGCGCCCCAACCCCGCCCGGAAACGCAGCCGACCCCACGGCACACCCCGGAAAGCCGCCACTTTCCCCGGGCCGCCCGCTCGCTTCTAACCCGTGCCGGAGCGGCCCGGGTCAAGGGTGGCCCGCAGGGCCATCGGCGCAGCCGACGCGGACGCGGAGCGCAGCGGAGCGGGAGCGCCCTTGAGGCGGGCCGCGGAGGCACGACACTGACGAAGAAGCGGGCGGCCCCTCTGGCGACGGCGCCCACTCCAACGAGGCAGGCCCACCCTTGGCTGTGCGCCGATCCACCTTCGCTGGCAAAATGCTCCTGTGTCAGATGTCGCCCCATCCTCTCCTCCCGTTTCCGCCCGCATGAGCAGGCAGGCGAGCAAGGACACGGAGGCCGAACTGGCAGTGCGGCGGCTGTTGCACGCGGCCGGACTGCGTTATCGCGTGGAGTACCCCGTGCCGGGCATGCCTCGGCGCCGGGTCGACGTGGCGTTCACCAGGGCCAAGGTCGCGGTCCTCATCGACGGCTGTTTCTGGCACGGCTGCCCTCAGCACGCCACGCAGCCAAAGGCCAACGCGGACTGGTGGCGTCGCAAGTTGGACCGAAACATGGCCCGCGACCGGGAGACGACCGAGCATCTGACCGCGGAAGGTTGGACGGTGCTGCGATTCTGGGAGCACGAAGCTCCTGAGGAAGTGGCCGCACGCGTGGCAGCGGCCGTGGCGCAGCGCCGGACCGACGAGACCCGAGGGAGAAGAGACTAAGCGGACTGACCTTCGTGGATATGTGCTCGAGCCGCGCCTGCTGCTGGACGAGGACAACCTCGCCGTCGATACTCCGCAGGCCAACCGACCGCACTGGAACGTGTTTCACACCGACCTGATGGACTTCGACCCCCAAGACCATCCTGAGAGCCTCGATGTGGATCTCCTCTAGGCCGGCCTGCTGCGGGTGAAGTCGAATCCGACCGTCAGACGCGCGGATTCGGGAGCCGAGAAGCGGTTGCTGACAGCCACGATCTATCTCGTCCATGCGACCGGGTCTCGCACGATGCTCATCGAGCACGTTTCCGGGCTCGCACTCGGACGCCTACAAGCAGTTTCGTGATTTCGCGCGAGCCGAACTGGCTGGCCTGGGACGCGAGTTCAGTTGGTTCGTCGTGAACGTGGTCGACTTCGGCGTGCCCAGAACCGCAAGTAGGGCGTCCTCGTCGCCATCGCGCGGCAGCGGGCGGCGGCATTCCGGCCACCAACACCGACTCTGGTCGGCGGCTCGAAGAACCGGGGCGGTGCGGACCTGGGGCCGACGGGAGCCAAGAGGGCATCCAGACCGACACCCTGCTCATCACCCTGGAGAAGAATGAAAGGGAATTCTCACCCACCATCCGCTACAAAGACTTTATTCTGAGCCGCCACCTCTTCCACGGGGAGTCCCAGAACGCAACCGCCGAAAACTCCCCTACGGGCATGCGCTACAAGCACCACTCCCAGCGGGGTAGCCGCTTCTCCTGTTCATGCGCCGCTACAAGGACACCGACATCGGCAAGTCACATCCATGGATGCTCCTCGGTCCAGCCACTTACAAGGAGCACACCGACAGCAACCCGATGGCGATCACCTAGCGCCTAAAGCACAACCTTCCGGCCGACGTGCGGACGTACTCCACGATCGCCGCAGGGTAGTCAGGCGCTCTGACACCGTCAGGCCGCGCACGATGCGTTGGCCGACCAGGCCCTTCAATGGGACAGCGTCTCGCCCTCTTCAACCTCTGCCTCGAAGTGGGTCTGCGCACGATCAAGAGCCTCGTCGACATCACAACCGTGAGCTCTCAGCCAATGCAGGACGTCAGCAATGAAGTCAATTGCCCGATCTTCCACCACCGCCATGCCCAGCAAACCCGATCCCACTGATAGTGGTTGAGCCCGCTCACGCCCGTAGACACCGAGCATCGTCTCGACTCGATTCACACGCATACCGCCGGCATGCCCGCCAGCTGACTCCAAGTCCGTCGCCAGCTCGCACCACGTTACCTTCCGGTCGGCTTGGAGCTGAACGCCCCAGCAGTCGGTAAGGGCATTGACCATCGCCAAGCCCCTGCCGGACTCCGCCTCAACAGATGCGGCGAGCAGGGTCGGCAGAGCCCGCGCGTCGGGATCATGGACCTCAATTCGTACCCGAGTGCCCCTCATGGAGACAGCCAGAGTGCCGGGAGTACCAACGCCCACGTGATTGATGACGTTGGACACAAGCTCACTGACACAGATCTGGGCGGCGTCGATGACGTCATGCAGCCCCCAGAGCGTCAGGTGAAGCCGCGTGATCCGCCGCAGCGCTGCAACCTCCTCCGGTTTTGCAGTGAATGGAAGGCTCCATGGCTTCCTCGAGACACCCGTGATGCAGTCCACTTTCCGTCTCCTCCCTCATCCCCTACCGTTCACAGCCCGAGTCGGGCCACACACAGAGAGTTGCATTGGAACTCTCAAAATGGAACTCTCATTCAGGGTTGGTGGTGGTGCAACCGCACTGCGAGCGCCCCCGGCGCGCGCCACCTTGCCGCCAGACAAGGACACCAAGGACGATCAGCTGGATCGACATGAAGGGCCGCAAAAAATGGCAGTTGGACCCACAACGCGCAGGCGCCAGCTAGGGGCGGACCTGCGTCGCCTCCGTGAGCACACGGGACTCACTCTTGAGGAGGCGGGCGCACGAGTCGGCATCTCGAAGGCGACCCTTAGCCGCTACGAGACCAAGGAGGGCACGGTCAAGTGGCCGGCGGTCGACGCACTCTGCCGCGAGTACGGAACAACCGACGACGAGCGCCTCGCCCTTGTCGAGCTTGCAAAGGGCGCCAAGATCCAAGGGTGGTGGCGATCACTCGCCGACCCCATCCCAGAGTCGATGAATCTCATGCTCACGCTTGAAGACGAAGTGGTACGCGAAGACCACTACGCCTGCATGTACATCCCCGGCCTCCTCCAAACTCGCACCTACGCTGAGGCGGTTCACCGAGCCTCGGAGGTGCAGTGCCCAGAGCGGGAGGTACAGCAAATGGTGGACATCCGCATGAAACGACAGGAACTCCTCGATCGGGATGATCCACCGCATATCTGGTGCGTGATCGACGAGGCGGCGCTACGGCGGCGCGTAGGCGGCCGGGATGTCATGCAGGAGCAGCTCCGGCACCTACTCGCTGTGGCACAGCAGCCTCACATCACAGTCCAGATCCTCCCCTTCTCGGCAGGCGCGCACGCAGCGTCTGTTGGCAGCTTCGCTGTCCTGCGAGGTCCAGCCACGGAACTGGACGTGGTGTACGTGGATCTACTCGGCGGCGGATTGTTCATGGAGAAGCAACCCGAACTGGAGCGTTATAGGTTGGCGTTCGAGTACCTCAGCGCCCAGGCACTCGACCTCGAATCCTCAGCCAAGCTTGTCGATCGCACACTCAGGGAGCCTTGATGACAACGCCCCCAGCGCACCGCTGGTTCAAGTCCTCGTTCAGCGGCGGCAGCGGAACAGAGTGCATTGAGTGCACCCATGCCGGCAACGACACCCTGCTGCGTGACTCGAAGCAAGGGGACGGCCCGATCATGACCGTCGCCAGTCACGCCTGGCGGTCGTTCATAGAGAGCCTGCACCGTGGGGACTTTCACGACTGACGAGCCTGCTAGACAGCTAACTCGTCTGCGCCTCAAACCACTTGAAACACCAACAACAACGTGATTATCATCCTCGGTGCACCGCTTCCCAAATCCGGCAATGCCAACCCTCCCCCAAAACGCGGTGTGAAAGGGCACGTTCATGCCTAAGGCTCGATACACCTTCGAGCTCCCGGTCCACCATGTGGACTACGGGAAGGAGGTCGCGATCAGCGACCTCAACATTGATCCCCAAGCGCAGCGAACTTTGAATGAGAGTCGCGCGCAGAACATTGCGAACCACTTGGTACGTGAGGCCATCGGTTCGATCGTCGTCTCTCAGCGAGTTGACGGCGATCTCTATATCATCGACGGTCAGCATCGGTGGCGTGCATGCGCGCTCGCAGAGATTCCCACCATGCGGGCAGACATCCATCATGGTCTCACGCAAGCCCAAGAAGCCATCCTCTTCCTGATCAAGAACCGCGAGTCGCACAAACCGCGCCCCATCGACGAATACCACGTGGGGCTCACCGGAGGCGTTCCTCTTTTCGTTGACACCGATCGCATCCTGAAGAAGCACGAGCTTGCGTTGGGCTCCTCCTCCACCAACAGCGTTGGCGCAGTGTCGGGAGTACTTCAGATCACCGATCGTTATGGAGCTCAGGTCTTCGATCGAACCCTGTCAATCGCCGAAGATGCGTGGGGCCGGTCTGCGGAGTCGTGGGACGGCATGCTCCTGGGTGGCATCGGTATGTTCCTGGGCCGCCACGGCGATCTCGTAGATGACAAAGAGCTCGCCAAGAAGATGGAGCGAATGGGATCAGCCGCGAAGTGGCGGTCGGAGATTCTCAGCCAGTCCTCCCGCGGCGGCTTCAACAACAGCGGCACCGGTTCTCGCGTGAGTACCTCTTATCGGATGATCGTCAACGCCTGGAACAAGGGCCGAAAGATTGAGAACCGCATCGAGATCTGAGACCATTTTCCCCAGCCTCGAACCCAGAACGGTCGATTAACAGAAAATCTAGATTGACAATCTGGACTTCTCGTGCGGATGGCGAATCGACCCGAGAAGTCCGGTGCGCCTGCCTATCGATTCATCTGTCGCTATGCAATCGATACGGACTCGATTAGATCTCACACCACTAGAGATTTCAGATTAGTGGCCATAAGAAATCATAGTCATGCAGGAGACTTAATGGGCACCCCAGAAGCGGGAAGTTCAAAGATCGAGATCGAGATCGATCCGGACGACGAATTCGGAGAGTCTTACGAAGAGCCTGGGAAACTCACAGCTGAGCAAGTTCAAGGCAGCGTCATCTACACCGTTGACTGGACTATCGGCTCTGTAATCGATCAGATCGACGCAGATCCGAATGCCCCAGACGCTCAAGGTGTCATTTTTACATCACCTCCTTTCCAACGCAGGACCGCTTGGAATAGTGACCGTCAAAGCTTGTACATCGAATCACTTATGCTCGGGCTCCCCATTCCTCCGCTAGTGCTGGCGGAAAGCCTTACAAACCCTAGTCATTTTTACGTTCTAGACGGAAAGCAGCGACTGACAGCGCTCAAGGCCTTTGTGAAGGGAGATCCGGAAAAGCTCAAGCTTTCCGGTCTCGAATTGCTTGACGATCGCATCTCAGGCAAGAACTTCGATGAAATTCGCCTGAGCTCTGACACTAGGCGCCTCATCCAGACAATGTACGCCCAACCGATCCGCACAATCGTTGTGAGGAACTGGCGAACGCCAGCACTGCTACACCTGATCTTTTCTCGGCTTAACAAAGCCAGTGTGCCACTGGCGTCACACGAGTTGCGACAAGCACTCTTCCCAGGCCAACTCACCTACTTCATCAACAAGGAGAGCGCTGAGAGCCGGCCCCTCCTGAGGGCTAGACGACTCAAAGAGGCAGATACTCGCCTAAGGGACGCAGAGACCCTGCTTCGCTACATCGCCTTTAAGACCAACATTACCAAATACGGTGGGGATCTTCGAGACTTCCTCGATCGCGTACTCCGCGGAGGAAACGACCACTACGGCGAGATCGAATCCAACCTCAGAGATCTGCTCCAGAGCCTCGAATCCGCAATCGAAACAACCTTTGACATCTTCGGCAGGACCGCCTTCTTGCGGTTCGACGCAGGCCGAGATAAATACATGCCACGATTCAACGTGGCGGTATTTGATCTAATGACATGGTATTTCGCAGACCCGCAAATTCGAGACTTGGCGAAGGAAAATTCCAATCGGGTCATAGAGGCATTCGAGAATCTGTGCCGCAACGATGAGGAGTTCTCTTCCTATCTGATCTCAACCACGAAGCGGGCCGATGCGGTAAACGGTCGGATCGACCTCTGGGGCCAGGCCTTGGGGGCGGCAATTGGAATGCGGGTTGCCACAAGCGACTACATCCTACCCTTCCTGCCCATAGCGCCCCGTAAGGCGTAAAAATGACTGACCTCTACCTGGGCACATCGATCAAAGGGCCGTGCCGGAGATCTCGAAGAATCCTTGCGCTCCGGGCCAGAGTGCAGCAGCTGGCGACATCGCTTTCCGTGACACCAAACCTAGTTCCTCAAAGTCAATCAGACACGGATAGACTCCACTCATTCCGGGTCCTGATGCATGCCGAAGTCCAGCACTATGTCGAGAGCGTGGCGCGCAACATACTCGATGTTAGCGAAAGAAGATGCCGCCAATCCCGCTTGACCCATGCGGGACATCACCTGCTTGTTTTTCAATCACTTAACCCGCTGAGCCTGCCCCGCAATTCAGCGCAGGCTTCATACCCCGGATACTCGAATAGAGATCTTCGAGCCAATTGGAATTCAACATCCGGCTCGCTACTAAAGGCTATCGAAGCCCACAGGAGGAGAATTGCAGGAAATAACGGGATAAAGCCGGCAAATCTCAATATGATTCTGATACCGCTCGGATTTCGCGACACCTTCTTCACTGTCCAGTTTCGCGATAAAATGCAAGAGCTTGGGGAGAAGCGGGGCCAAGTAGCTCATGGAGCTGGAGCCCTAATGTCCACAATTCCCACTGGGGCCCAAGAACTGAAACTTTACCAGGACATCGATGATGGCTTGGCCAAAATGGATAGATACGCTCCGCGTGTTTTGATGCCAATCTGGCGTTAGTGGGCATGCCAAGGGATATCAGTCAGCAGCCAATTGGGGTATCAGCCCAACGTTTCACCGCGCTCGTACTCAACTCGGAACGACCCGACAGATCTCGTTTGAGGGTCCCTCCCCACCCAAACATGGCGCAGACTCGTAGCCCACATGGTGAAGTACTCCATTTCGTCTGCCTCTTGTCTGACCATCGAGCATCGGCCTCCTGTTGGCAACTTCCGCTCCTCCTGCAAGAGTTGGACGCACCACATGAGGCGCGGGGGAACGGGCGGGAGTCGTGGTACAGAGGCGTCGGCAAGTTGTGCTGTGCGTGTGTGCTGTCGTACTCGCGCTCGTCGCCGTCTTCTATCCCCGCAGCGCCGATGACGTCGTCGCCGCCACCCAGTTCAGCATCGCCTTCTTCGCCACGCTGCTCACCGGCGAAGCCGTGATCTTTGCGCTCACCTTCTCCGCGGCCAGCTCCTGGCCCTCGTTACAGGCGATAGACGGGCACATCGCCTTCCGGGAGTGGGTGCTGATCGGGTGGTTCGCGGCTCTCTTCACCGCGTGCGGGCTGCTCGGCGACAACAGGGTCAGCGCGACCTACGGCGCGCTGCTGTTCTTGCTCGCCAACATCTTCGGGATCTTCTCCTTCGTCCAGCTCTTCGGTCTGGCCAGCGTCGGCGGTCGTAACCGGCTGCTGTGCCGCACGCTCGCCGAGGCGCTCGGGCAGTCGGGCGCGGACGTCGGCTCCTTGTCCCACGGCATCGAGAACAGCCCGGTCGTCAACGCCTACCTCGGCGCCATCAGCGAGGCCGTGACCAGCAACGACCCGACCGCCGTCAGGAACCTCGTAGACCAGCTGATCGAGGCCGAGGTCGCGGTGGATGCGGCCGAGAACGCGATCACCCTCCATATCGACGTCCTGCACCGGCTCGCCCGCGCCGCTCTCGTCAGCGGGGCCGATCCGATCCAGGCGACCACCTGTGGTCACGCCCTGGTCGATTCCGTCGTGCGGCTGTGCCGGCCCCTGCCCGAGCCCGCCCCGCCGCTCGGCGCCCTCAGTCGCTATCTGGCCTGGCTGGCCAACACCGCGCTGTTGATGTCCGTACGCGGGGTCGCTTCCAACCGGTCCGCCCGTGAGCTGGTCGCCCTGAGTACCGACGCCCGGTCAAGGATCCTGCGGTGTGTCGACCCGGACCCGAAGTCGGCCAGTGGCCCGGACGAACTCGGCACTCTGCTCCCGGATCCGCTCCAAGTCCTGATGTGGAGCTCGGACTTCGCCGAGTTCCACGGTGCGCATCAGGCCGGTGCCCTGTACGGCGTGTACGAGATCCTCACCGGCACGAAGTTCATGGGGAACTACTGGGACGGCGCGTCCATCCTCACGCAACTGCGCCGGTCGCTGTTCGGTGGTGTCGATGACGCCGTGGACACTCCGGCGGCGGACTCGGCGCGTACGGCCTTCGGCAGCGTCGAGGAGTACGACCACTTCTGGGCCCTGACCTCGGTGACCGCGCTCGCCACTCTGCGGGACTGCCGGGTCGGTCATCCTCCGGAGCTCGTACGGCCCGAGTTCACCCCTGATCATCAACTGCTGGGCGCGTATCTGCGGACGTTCGCCACTCACCGCTACTTCGACACGGCAGAGGAGGCGCGTACGGCCCTGCTCCGGCTTCTCTCCCGTACGGCTCCGGCCGGGTCGGCGAGCGAGCATGGGCATCATGGGCGGGTCGGACGGGCGTACGGTGTGCCCGCCCCGTACGTGGAGCCGCAGCTCCGGCCCGGCGCCGTGATCCTGGCTGTCGCGTGCCGGCTGGCTCCGCTCGTGCCCGGCGGGGACGACGCGGAGCTGCGTGGCTTCCTCGCCATGCTCCCCTCGGTCAGTCTGCGGATCACCGCCGGTCTGGCCGCCCGTGTCCTGCCCGGTGCGGCCACGGTCGCGGAGACGGATCCGGTCGAGGCCGTCGTCGTAGGCCTGAAGGTCCTGACGCTGGTCGGGGCGCACACCCAGGAGGGAGCATGACGGATCCGGCCCTGGACGTGGGCCTCTGGCGTGAGCGTATCGCTGCGCTGGAGTCGGAGACGGTGACGGCCGCCGTCGTGGTGCAGTGCGATCTGGCGTGGCTCCGGGCCGATCTCCTCGGTCTCCGCAACAAGATCGACCAGGCCGTCATGAGGGCCCAGTTGCGGCGCGGTGCCGGCCTCACCGTCGACCGCGTGGTCCTGCACAGTCTCCCTGTCGACTTCGCCGCCGCTGCACGGGCGTTCGAGGAATGGCAGCTTCGGATGTCGGCCGCCGGTCTGCTGCTCTGTGCGGACGGACGGCCGGCGCCCAGGATCCACCGTCTCATCCTGGGCGGCGACCAGTCGCCCGCGCCCATCCCGGATATGGTCGAAGTGCTGGACAACGGCGACTGGACCGACCACCGGCAGGCCGGGCTGGCGCTGGACATCATCCATACAGCCGGTGCCACCACGCCCCTCACGGGCTACGACATGAACCTGGACGGCCCGTTCGGCGACGCCGATCCCTCCGTCTACATGTGAGCCGTCCACATGTGAGCGCGGTCGTGAGCGGCCCACCAGAGACTTGGAGACCAGGTGCCCTTCTCCCCCGAGATCCCCGAGGACCACGCCTTTCTCGCCCAGGCCATCGAGCTGTCCCGGCACGCCCTGGAGGACGAGGGCAAGACTCCGTTCGGGGCCCTGGTGGTCATCGACGGGGAGGTGGTCGGCACGGGCACCAGCTCGGTCATCGAGCTCCGCGACCCGACCGCGCACGCCGAGGTCATGGCCCTTCGCGCCGCGGGCAGCAAACTCGGCCGCCACTTGATGGAGGGCTCGGTGATGTACTCCAGCAGCGAGCCGTGCCCCATGTGCCTGGTGGCCTGCTACTGGGCCCGTGTCTCCCGCCTCGTCTACGCCGCCACCAAGCAGGACTCAGCGGTCAACGGCTTCGAGGACCTCCAGTTCTACCGCGAGCTCACCGTCCCCAACGCCGAGCGAACCCTCCTTGAGGAGACCGCGGTCGGCGGCGAAGTCCGCGAGATCGCGGCGGCGGCCCTGGCCGGTTGGGCCGAGAAGATGCCCTTCCCGGTGGAGCCCAAGCTCTGAACCTGCCGATGGGTCCGGGCTTGACGGCTCTGCGGGTGCGAGGCGCGAGCCCGATGGTCTCGCAGCAGCCCCGTCAGTCCCTTCTGGAACCATGCGGCGATGACCACCACATCACCTGATCAGCGCCCTGCCGAGGTCACCTTGGAGTTCCTGCGCTCCGCGATCGAGCCGGAGTGGCGTGAGCCGGCGCTGGGGCACGAGGGTGTCTCGGCGTGGGAATCCGAGCACGGGGTCGTGCTTCCGGAGCCGTACCGGAGTTTGATCGCCGAGGTCGCCAACGGGTCGCCCCTCGGGCCGCCGGAAGACGGCGGCCTTCTCCCTCTGGGCTGGCTTCCGCCGGACTGGCCGTACGAAGGGGATCGCGATCCCGCCGCCCCGTTCCCGCTCCAGGAGGCCTGGGCTTGGGAAAGCGAACCCCTCGCCGACGACCATCACGAGCGCGTCGCCGACGTCTTCAACCACGGCTCCGTCGTGCTCGGTACCGACGACGGCCTCTTCTACTGGGTCCTGGTCGTGACCGGTCCCCAACGAGGCAAGGTCTGGGTGGTCACCGACGTCGGCGCCTACCCGTATCCGATGCCGGAGGCGGCCGGCTTCCTGGAATGGGTGCAACGCTGGCACGCTGACGGCGGCTGGTGGGACTGACCGCTCCCCGAACACAGAGTCAGACGCACGACGAGGGCAAGCGGCTCGAACATGAGGGAGACCGGACAGGCCAGGCCTGTCCGGACCTTGATCCTCATTCCGAGAACTCCACATTCCGAGAACTCCACCTCGACGTCCGATACCCGCCGGACCCGGCCGCCCGTCCCGGGCATGGTGGGCCACATGGTCAACGCGTTCGAGGGGCTCATCGATCGGTTCCTCGGGTCCAGTGCCGAGTTCGAACGGAATCTGCGCGCAGTGCGATCCGAGCAGCGGTCCTGGCCAACGCCCTGCACCGAGTGGAACGTGCGGCAGTTGGTCAACCACTTGACGTCGCACCGCAAACCTTCGCCGGGCCACCAGCCCTGTGATCGACAGGAGGAACCGCTCTTCCGGTCGCGGTACCGTCCTGCCATGTCCCGATCAGCCGATGCCGGCCCCTCCCAGCGCCCCGTCACCGCAGACGACGTCGACCGTGCCGTGCAGCTTGCTGTGGCGGTCCTTCGCGAGGCGCCTCCGGCTGCTTGGGACGGCAGGGCCGGTTCGCTGGAATGGGACTGCTGGGAGACCGTCGAGCACCTCAGCGACGACCTCTTCGCCTACGCCGCGCAACTGGGCCCCAGAACACCGCCCTTGGACAGCGAGGTGCCCTTCGTGTACGAGAGCCGACGGCCCGGCGGTCCGGCGAACACCATTCACGCGAACCGCGAGGCGGGGCCCGCAGGACTGCTGCAGGTTCTGGAAGCGAGCGGTGCGCTGCTGGTCGCCATGGTGCGTACGACGCCTCCGCAGACCCGCGCTCACCACGTCTTCGGTGTCTCGGACCCCGAGGGCTTCGCCGCGATGGGGATCGTGGAGACCCTGGTGCACATGCACGACCTGGCACAGGGTCTCGATCTCGCTTGGAGCCCGCCTGCCGATCTGTGCGCTCGGGTGCTCGCCCGGCTGTTTCCGGACGCACCGTCCTCCACGGACACCTGGCCCACCCTCTTGTGGGCGGCCGGACGCGCCGAACTACCGGGACACCCTCGCCTCACCACATGGCGCTGGGACGGCACACCCCGGGCATAGGGCGGCGCGGCGTTCTCACATCGCGCGCAGGCCGTGGTCCGCGAAGGTGATCAGCCAGTCGAAGCTCTCGTCGATGTCGGCGCTCCACTGGAAGGCGTCGACCGACTGCAGTGTGGCGAAGCCGTGGCAGAGGCTGCGGAGTGTGCGCAGGGCGTGGTCCACGTCGGGTTCTGCGGTTTCTGCGGTTTCTGTGATCTCCGCGGTTTCTGCGATCTCGTAGCCGCGCAGGACCGCTGTGAAGGAATCGAGCAGTCGTCGGCTCGCGGTGGCGAGCGGGTCGTCGGGGCCGGTCGGTTCGATGCCGATCGTCGCGGCGTAGCGGCCGGGGTGTGCCAGGACGAAGGCGCGGAAGGCGTGGGCCGCGGCCGCGAGGGCGTCGCGGCCCGCGTGTCCCTGGACCGCGCCGCCGACGGCATCGGCTGCCTCGTTCAACGCCAGGGTGGCGATGCGGCGGTTGAGGTCTTCTTGGCCGTCCACGTGTTTGTACAGGGACGGGGTGCGTACGCCGAGTTGCTCGGCCAGCAGGCCCATCGTCAGGTTGGCGAGGCCCACCTCGTCGGCGAGGGCGGCGCCGGCCGCGACGACGGCCGTCGGGTCCAGGCCGGCCCTAGGCACTGGCGGCGTCCGACCGGAGGGATCGGAGGAAGGCGAGCGTCAGTGAAACCATCTGGTCGGGGAACTGGTCGTGCGGGTAGTGCCCGGCGCCCTCGATCGTCTCCAGGCGGCCGAGGCCGGACGGCAGGGCGTCGACGATCGCGGAACCCTCGGCGTGCGGGTCGGCCCAGTCGGGGTCGAGGGTGCCCATCACGACCAGGACCGGGCAGCGGACGTTGCCGAGCTGCGCGCCGGCGTCGGCCGGGGTGGTGCGGCCCATGCCCTGCAGCGCCTTCATCCGGCCCGGCTCGCGCAGCAGGGAGTCGATGCGGCCGAGCCGCTCGGTCCAGTCGGCCGGCTTCACGCCGGGGTAGGCCACGTCGAGGTAGGAGCGCCAGAGCGGCACGCTGCCGAAGGCGCCCGCGCCGAGCAGCCGCAGCATGCCCTGCCGGAAGCGCTTGACCCGCAGGTCGCCGAGGCGGAGCGACTGCTTGCGGGTGAACGGCGCCAGCTCGACGACCGCGCTGATCAGCGAGGGCTCCTGCGCCGCGGCGATGGTGGCGGCGCCGCCGGAGATCGAGTGGCCGACGAGCACGGCCGGGCCGCCCAGGTGGCGGATCAGGGCGAGCAGGTCGCCGGCGATGGCGGTGCGGCTCCAGGCCGGCCAGTCGGCGCTGGACTCGCCGCAGCCGCGCAGGTCGACCGCGGCGACCCGATGGCCGGCCGCCACCAGCTGGGGGATCACGGCACGGTACGCGGCGCGGCTGTCGGCCATGCCGTGTGCGAGAACGATCAGCGGGCCGGAGCCCGACACCTCGTAGGCGATCGTGCCGCCGTCGACGGCAAGGTACTCGGTCATGACACTCCTCGGATGGCGCGGCTAACGTTGTTAGCTTGAAGCTAACCTTGTTAGCCAAAGCTGTCAACCGCGCACCGGGCCAAGGGGCGGCACAGTCGTCGCGCTCTGTTCAAGTTCCCCTCCCTTGAGCGAGGTTGACGCGAGTTGCGCCGGAGGGGGATCATCCACTGCCAGACGCCGACGGACGAAGCCCCGAGCAGACCAACGGAGTTGAGCGCGTACCGGCCCGGTCGACGAACCGATGGCCCGTCGTATGCCATGTCCGTGCGGCCAGTTGATCTCTTATTGATCTCTCTGAGGTCCGGGGACCCTTTTATGAGAACGAGCATTCCCAGACGCGCAGACGCGTCGAAGCGCCGCCGTGCGGCCCTGCTGACCGCCGTCGCCGCACTCGCCGTCACGGGCGGGGCGGCCGTGCCGATGCCGGCCCTCGCCGCCGGTGACACCGCGGAGTCGGCGACCTCTCTGCAGCAGGACTTCACGGCCGCCGCCGACGCCTACCACGTCCCGCAGCAGGTGCTGCTGGCGGTGGCGTACCAGGAGTCGGCGTGGGACACGCACGCCGGGCAGCACAGCACGGACGGCGGCTACGGGCCGATGCACCTGACGGACGTCACCCCGGCCATGATGGCGGGGGGCGACGCGGGCGCGGCGGGCCGTGCCGACCTGGCGAAGCTCGCCGCCGATCCGGCCCTGCACACCCTTCAGGCGGCCGCGAAGCTGACCGGGCTGTCGGCCGAGGAGTTGCGCACCGACCCGACGGCCAACATCCGCGGCGGCGCGGCGCTGCTCGCGTCGTACCAGCAGGCCGTCACCGGATCCACCTCCGCGGATCCCGGCAACTGGTATGCGGCCGTGGCCCGTTACAGCCAGTCCAGCCGGCGGCAGGGCGCCGAGGCCTTCGCCGACCGGGTGTTCGCCACGGTGCAGAAGGGCGCGGGCCGCACCACGGCCGACGGCGAGCGCGTACGCCTGGCGGCCGACAGCGATGTCGACCCGGCCACCGGCCAGTTGAAAGCCCTGGACCTGAAGTCCGCGGCGACCACGGACACCGAGTGCCCGACCACCGTCGCCTGCACCTTCGTTCCGGCCGCGGCGTCCAACGGCCAGGTCTCCAACCGCCCCGCCAACGGCATCCGGATCGACAGCATCGTCATCCACGACACCGAGAGCTCGTACGACGCCGCCATCACCACCTTCGAGAAGGCGGGCGGTTCCGCGGCGCACTACGTCATGAGGTCCTCCGACGGCGCGGTGACGCAGATGGTGCCCACCAAGGACCTCGCCTTCCACGCGGGCAACTACTCCACCAACATGCACTCGATCGGCATCGAGCACGAGGGCTACGCCGCGCACGGTGCCACCTGGTACACCGAGGCGCAGTACGAGGCCACGGCCGAGCTGGTCGAGTACCTGGCCGATCGGTTCGGCATACCGCTGGACCGCCAGCACATCGTCGGCCATGACAACGTCGCCGGGCCGAAGTCGTCCCTCGTCTCCGGCATGCACTGGGACCCGGGCCCGTCCTGGGACTGGAACCACTTCATGAACCTGCTCGGTGTGCACACCGGGCGGCACGGTGTCGGTCCCGTCGGCTCGGTGGTCACCATCGCCCCGCGCTTCGACGACAACCTGCAGACCGTCCAGATCTGCCCCTCCGACGACCCGACCGGCGCGACCACCGCGTGCACCGAGACGCAGCAGCCGTCGAACTTCGTCTACCTGCGCACCGAGCCCAGCGACACCGCGCCCCTCTTCGGGGACCAGGCGCTGCACCCCGGCGCGGCCGGCACCGACCGGATCAACGACTGGGGCGGCACCGCGGCGGCGGGACAGCAGTTCGTGGTCGCCGACCAGGACGGGGACTGGACCGCCATCTGGTACAGCGGCTCGAAGGTGTGGTTCTACAACCCGCACGGCTGCAACACCGCGCCCGCACACGGGGTGAAGGTGATCACGGCGGCCGGTGACTCCCCGGTGGCGGTCTACGGCTCCAGCTACCCGGACGCCGCCGAGTACCCGGCGGGCCTGTCGCCGTCGACGCAGGCGCCGCTCAGCATGTACACCGTCCCGGCCGGCCAGGCCTATGTGGCCACCGTGGCGCCGTCCCTCACGGACGACTTCTTCCCCTCCAGCGGTGCGGTCGTCACCGGCGCCAAGGCGATGTACACCATCCAGTACAACCACCGGGTCGCCCTCGTGTACTCCTCGGACGTCACGGCCACGGACGGATGAGGACGACGGTCCGCTGACGGCACGCCGCTCGGAAAGTGGTGAAAGTGGTGCCCAGGAGGTTCCGGCCTCCTGGGCACCACCCATGTCCGGCCGTCAACTGCCGTCGATGACCGCGGGATTGGGTCGTTCAGGGCTCGCAGGGCCCTGGCCGCGGTGCCAGGATGTGGGCATGACGATGATCCACGGGGAAGTCGCGGCCGGGTTCGAGGGTGTACGGGAGGCGTTCGCCGCCAACTTCGAGCGGCGGGGGGATGTCGGGGCGGCCGTCTGTGTGTACCGGGACGGGCGGCCCGTGGTGGATCTGTGGGGCGGTGTCGCCGATCCGGACACCGGGCGGGAGTGGGAGCGGGACACGCTGCAACTCGTGTACTCCGCGACCAAGGGAGCCACCGCCACCGTCGCTCATCTGCTCGCCCAGCGCGGGGAGTTGGATCTCGACGCTCCGGTGGCCGACTACTGGCCGGAGTTCGGGGCGAACGGCAAGGCGGGGATTCCGGTGCGGTGGCTGCTGTCGCATCGGGCCGGGCTGGTCACGCTGGACCGGCCGGTGCCGCTGGGTGACGCCCTGGGGTGGGACGCGATGGTGGCCGCGCTGGCCGCGCAACGGCCCCAGTGGGAGCCGGGGACCGGGCACGGCTACCACGGGCGGACCTTCGGGTGGCTGGTCGGAGAGGTGATCCGGCGGGTGTCCGGCCGTACGCCGGGCCGGTTCTTCGCGGAGGAGATCGCCGGGCCGCTCGGACTGGACTTCTTCATCGGGCTGCCGGCGACCGAGCGCGGACGGGTCAGCCGGATGGTGTACCCGAAGCCGGAGTTCGACCTGAGCACCGTACCGCTGGACGCCGTGCCGCCGGAGGCGCGCGAGTACGTCGCCGCGCTGCAGGACCCGGAGTCGTTGAGCAACCGGGCGTTCACCCTCACCGATCCCGCCGAGATCGACTTCAACTCGGCCGAGGTGCAGGCCGCCGAGATTCCCGCCTCCAACGGCATCGGCACCGCGCGCGGCCTGGCGCGGATGTACGCCGCGCTGATCGGGGACGTGGACGGGGTACGGCTGTTCAGCCCCGAGACCCTGGCGTCGGCGACCGCGGAGCAGGCCGCCGGGCCGGACAAGGTCATCATGTTCCCGGTCCGCTTCGCCTCCGGGTACATGCTGCCGGTCGAGACGAACCCCCTGACCGGTCCCCGCGCCTTCGGTCACCCCGGACGGGGCGGATCGCTGGGCTTCGCCGACCCCGAGCACGGCATCGCCTTCGGCTACGTCATGAACAGCATCGTCGAGGGCGCCGAGGACCCGCGGGCGTCCACGCTCGTCGACGCGGTGCGGGAGGCGACGGCCTGACGGCCGCTGCGGGCGACGGCTTGAACGGTTGAGGCGGGCGACGGCTTGAACGGTTGAGGCGGGCGACGGCTTGAACGGTTGAGGCGGGCGACGGGTGGTACGGCGGACCGGGGGACGGCGGGACGGCGGACCACCCGGCCGATTAGGGTCGGCGGTATGAACGGGGTCGTGGCAGCTGTCAGTCGTAATGATGTCTACTCCTTCACCAAGCCGAACCGGGAGAGCATCACGCTGCTCGCCGGACTCGGAGTGGAGGGCGATGTGCACGCCGGGGTGACCGTGAAGCACCGGTCCCGGGTCGCGCAGGATCCGAGTCAGCCCAATCTGCGGCAGGTGCACCTCATCCACGAGGAGTTGTTCGAGGAGGTGCGGGGCGCCGGGTTCCGGGTCGGGGCCGGGGAGCTCGGGGAGAACATCACCACCCGTGGTGTCGATCTGCTGGGGCTGCCGACCGGGACGCTGCTGCACATCGGGGAGGACGCCGTCGTCGAGGTGACCGGGCTGCGGAATCCGTGTCTGCAGATCGACGGCTTTCAGCAGGGGCTGCTGAAGCAGGTCGTCGGACGGGACGAGTGCGGGCAGGTCGTGCGCAGGGCCGGGGTGATGAGCGTGGTGAAGGTGGGGGGTGTGGTGCGGCCGGGGGATGTGGTCCGGGTGGAGCTGCCCGTGGGGGAACATCGGCCGTTGGAGCGGGTCTGAGAGGGGGCGGTGAGCCGGCTCTGAGAATCCCTTGGAATCCCTGAAACATTTTCCCGGGCCCACCGCATCAATGAGGTGAGCGGCAGAACGCCGGGGACGGGGACGGGGAGCTTGCGGATGAGTCAGAGGCCTGTGGAGGACTACGCCGAGTTCGCCGCGGCGCGGGCCGGGCATCTGTACCGGTCCGCCTGTCTGCTCACCGCCGGGGACACCCATCTCGCGGAGGATCTGGTGCAGGAGGCCCTGGGGCGGATCTACGTCCGCTGGGGGCGGGTCTCCCGCGTCGACAATCCCGCCGGGTACGCGCAGACCGTCCTCACCCGGACCTTTCTCGCCCACCGGCGGCGGTTCAGCAGCGGCGAGAGAGCCAGGGACTCGTTCCCCGAGCCGGCCGACACGGGCGCCGATCCCTCGCTGCGGCTGACCCTCCTCGACGCGCTCGCGCGGCTGCCCGCCAAGGACCGGGCCGTGGTCGTCCTGCGGTACTGGGAGGACCGGTCGATTCACGAGACCGCGGACGCCCTCAACGTGAGTTCGGCCGCCGTCCGCACCCGGTGCGTGCGCGCCCTCGCGCGACTGCGCGAGCTGCTGGGCGAGGACCTCGCCGAATACGCCCGCCCCTGACCTCAACCTTGTGGAAACGGTGGTTCGTCATGCCCGTCGAGCAGCAGCACAGCGACAGCGACAGCGATCCCTTCGAGCCTTTCAAGCCCTTCGAGTCTTCCGAGTCTTCCGAGTCTTTCGAACGCTTGGAGCGTGAGTTCTCCGCCGCGCTGCATCGCACCGGCGGCGCCTTCGACACCGACCGGGCCGCGCTCGCCGCCGCCGGGACGGCCCGGGGCCGGCGGCTACGGCAGCGGCGGCGGGCCGCGGTCGTGGGCGGGGCCGCGGGTGTCGCGCTGGTCGGCGTGGGCGGCGCGTTGTCGGTGCCCTGGGGCGGGTCGTCGTCCGTCGCACGGCCGCCCTCCGTCGCCGGCAGGACCCCGACCACCACGTCCTCCACGGTCGGCCGCGCCGTCACCTCGGACGACATGATCCGCACGCTCGAACGGCTGCTGCCCAAGGGGAAGTTCAGCAAGGCCGAGGGGCGCGGGATCGACCCGGACCAGCCGCTCGTGGCACCGTACGCGCAGCTGGTGTACGACGACGGGCACGGTGCCGCCGCCATCAGCGTCGCCGTGAACCGGGTGCTGCCCGGCGGGACCGACGCCCGGCAGATCACCCAGTGCCCCGACAAGGTCTACAGCCCCTACGACAGTTGCGTCACCAGCCGGCTGCCCGACGCCTCCGTCGTCACCGTCCTGAAGGGGTACGAGTACCCCGACCGGCGCGTGGACACCAAGCTCTGGACCGCGAACCTCCTCACCCCGGACGGCCATCACGTCTCCGTCAGCGAGTGGAACGCCCCCGCCGAGAAGGACGCGTCGATCACCCGTGACCAACCGCCGCTCTCGGCGGCGCAGTTGAAGGTGCTCGCGGCCGCGAAGGACTGGCGTGGGGTCGTCGACGCCATCCCGGAGGATCCCCGGCAGACCCAGGAGCCGTCAGCCACGCAGGAGGTCGGCAAGGGGATCCAGCAGACGCTCGCCTCGCTGGTTCCCAAGGGGCTGAAGGTGGTGGCTCACGGAAGCGAGGACGACAGCGGGTTCACCTATGTGGTCGTCGACGACGGCAAGGGCCGGAGCCTCGTCCAGATCAATGTGCAGTCGAACATGTCGGACGTGGCGAAGGAGCTGTTCGGGGCCGGGTCCGAGACCCTGTCCGACGGGACGAAGGTCGCCGAGCGGAAGCAGCCCGGGGAGAAGGGCGGTGCGGGGGTCGTCATGTGGACCGTCGACACCCTGCGCACCGACGGCTTCCGCGTGGTGATCAGCGCCTTCAACTCCGGCTCCCAGCAGAGCGCCGCGACCCGCAGCACCCCGGCGCCGACCATGAAGCAGCTCCGCGCCATCGCCCTCAGCCCCAGGTGGCGGTCGTAGCCGTGCGGTAGGCGCGGGGGCCTCTCCGGGGGACAGGGTTCCGGAGGACAGGGTTGACACGGGTCGGCTCATGTTCGCCCCGTGCGACCGCCGCCGCGTTAGCCTCGGGAAACCCAGACAGAACAGAAGGAGACAGACATGGCCAGGGTTCCCAGTTCGGTGATCGCCGCGAGTGGCCTCGTCGGAGGGTACGGCGTGGCCCGGTGGACGAAGAAGCGGCCGCTGGGCGGGGCCGTGCTGGCCGTCGCCGGGGCCGCCGCCGCGCAGCAGTGGCGGCAGCAGGCGGGCGGGAAGGCCGCGGGGGCGCTGTCCGCCGCGTATGTCGCCGCGTTCGCCGGATCGCATCCGCTGGCCAAGAAGGTCGGCGCCTGGCCGTCCGTCCTCGGCGTGGCGGGCGCGGTGGCACTGGCGTCCTGGGCCGTCGCCGACCGCCGGGCCTGAGCGCTCAGGCCGTACTGCGAAACGACCGCCGGTACGCCTGCGGGCTCGTCCCGACGACCCTGCGGAACCGTTCCCGGAACGCCGTCGGCGAGCCGAAACCGGCCTGGACCGCGATGCGCTCGACGGGGTGGCCGGTGGTCTCCAGGAGGTGCTGCGCCCTGCGCACCCTCGCCCGGTGCAGCCACTGCAGCGGGGTCGTGCCGGTCTGGTCGCGGAAGCGGCGGTTGAGGGTACGGGTGCTCATGCCGGCCCGCGTCGCGACCTCGTCCAGGGTGAGGTCCCGGTCGCAGTTGTCCTCCAGCCAGGACAGAAGCGGCTCCAGGGTGGCGCCCGCGGGGGCCGGCGGCTGGTCGTGGACGATGAACTGGGCCTGACCGCCCTCCCGTTCCAGCGGCATGACCGACAACCGCGCCGCGTGTGCGGCGACCGCCGAGCCGTGGTCCTTGCGGATCATGTGCAGGCACACGTCCATGGCCGCCGCCGCGCCCGCCGAGGTCAGGAACTGGCCGTTGTCGACGTACAGGACGTTCGGGTCGACGTCGATCTCCGGGTGCATCGCGGCCAGGGTGTCGGCCGCGACCCAGTGCGTGGTCGCCCGCAGCCCGTCGAGGAGGCCGGTGGCCGCGAGGACGAACGCGCCGACGCAGACCGACGCGATCCGCGTGCCGTTCGCGGCCGCCGCGCGCAGGGCGTCGGCGACCTCGGGGGCGAGCGGGAGGGTGGGGTCCGCGAGGCCCGGCACGATGATCGTGTCCGCCTCGGCCAGCGCGTCCAGCCCGTACGGCGCCTTGATCGTGAACGCGCCGCCCGCCGCGGTCACCTCGTCCGCGGGCCCGCACACCCGCACCCGGTAGGCGTCCCGGCCGTCGGGCAGCCGGGCCCAGCCGAAGGTGTCGATCGGCACGGTGAAATCGGACGGGATGACCTGGTCCAGGACGAGTACGGCGACGGTGTGCATGGCAGGAACGTAGCCGGTCGACGGGTTGTCGCCAACCTGGGGCTCTCCACTCCTGCCAGAGATTCCACCGGTGGCGAGAATCTGTTGGACGGTGGCATTATTGCCGCTTCTGCGAGATCGTCCGGCCGCCTACGGTCGACGCCGTGACCAAGTTCCTCCTCGCCGTCCATGTCCTCGCGGCGATCGTCGCCATCGGTCCCGTCACCGTGGCCACCAGCATGTTCCCGCCCGCCGCCCGCCGTGTGATGGAAGCGCCGGACGACGTCCGGGCCGCCGAGAGCCTTCAGCTGCTGTACCGGATATGCCGGGTGTACGCCCTCGTCGGCATCGTCGTCCCCGCGTTCGGGTTCGCCACGGCGAGCAATATGCATGTGCTCGGGAGTGCATGGCTGATCACGTCGATCGCACTCACCGCACTGGCTGCGGTCGTCCTCGTCGCGCTGGTACTGCCCCGGCAGACCGCGCTGGTGGAGGGGGGCGCGGGCGCTGTCACGCGCGAGGCGACCGTCCGGCTCGCCATGTTCACCGGGCTGTTCAACCTGCTGTGGGCTGTCGTGACGGTGCTGATGATCGTCCGGCCGGGGTCGACCACCGGCGCCTGAAGGCCCACCGGAACCTGAAGGCCCACCGACGTCTGAAGGCCCGCCGGCATCTGAAGGCGACTTCCCCGGTTTCTGTTATCCGGGCCGGGCCGGCCCGTCTCCCAGGGCATGCACACGACTCGACAGATCAGCCGCCGGAGCATGCTGAAGGCCTCGGGAGTGGCGGTGGGGGCCGCCGCGGGGATCGCCGCCGCGAGCGGTACCGCGACCGCCGCCGGGACCGGGTCCGGCGCCTTCGCCCATCCCGGCCTGCTGCACACCCGTACCGATCTCGACCGGATGGCCGCCAAGGTGAAGGCGGGCGCCGCGCCCTACACGGCCGGGTTCGCCAGGCTCACCGCCAACCGGCACGCGCAGAGCGGCTGGCAGCCCCGGCCGCAGGCGGTCGTGTACCGGGGCGCGGGCACCCCGCAGAACTACACGATCCTCTACAACGACATCCACGCCGCCTACCAGAACGCCCTGCGCTTCCACGTCACCGGCGAGAGCGTGTACGCCGACACCGCCGTCGCTATCCTCAACGCCTGGTCCTCGACGCTCACCGCCGTGAACGGTTCCGCCGACCGGTTCCTGGCCGCCGGACTGTACGGCTACCAGTTCGCCAACGCCGCCGAACTCGTCCGCGACCACGGCGACTTCGAACTCGCCCGTTTCCAGGAGATGCTCAGCAAGCTCTTCGGTGCGGTCAGTGACGACTTCCTGGCCAAGCACAACGGCGCCTTCACCTCCAACTACTGGACCAACTGGGACCTCGCCAACATGGCCTGCGTCCTCGCCACCGCCATCTTCTGCGACGACCGCGCCCAGGTCACCCGCGCGGTCGACTACTTCAAGAACGGCGCCGGGCTCGGGTCGATCAGGAACGCGATTCCCGTCGTGTACGACGACGGGCTGGGCGAATGGCTGGAGGCGGGGCGCGACCAGGGGCACGCGCTGCTCGGGGTCGGCCTGATGGGCACGTTCTGCGAGATGGCGTGGAACCAGGGGTTCGACCTGTACGGCTACGACGACAGCCGGTTCCTCAAGGGGGCGCAGTACGTCGCCAAGTGGAGCATGGGCGGTCAGGTGCCGTTCACCGCGAACACACGGCGGAAGGGGGCGGCAGGGGTCTGGTCGGGCAGTGAGACGGTGACCGCCGCGGCGGCCGTCGACCCGGCGATGACCCGCCCCATCTGGGCGATGATCGCCAACCACTACACCAAGCGGCGGGGCCTGTCGGCGACGTACGTCACCCAGATCGCGGCCAAGGCGGCGCCCGAGGGCGGGGGCGGGGACTACGGGCCGAACAGCGGCGGGTTCGACCAACTGGGCTTCGGGACCCTGGCGTTCACACGGGACCGGGCGACGAGTACGACCGGGAGCTCGGCGTCGCCGAGTCCGGCGGCGGCGCCGAGTGCGCTGGGGTCGGCGGCCCCACTGGCCTCCGCCTCGGCAGGGGGCAAGACCAAGGGCAAGGGTGATGACCTCGCCACCACGGGAGCGGGGGAGATCGTGGGGTGGACCACGACCGCGGCGGTCGCGACGCTGGCCGGCGGGCTGCTGTTGCTGCGCAAGCGGACGCGCGGCGGTCAGTAGGCGGCCCAGGGGCCGAGGGCGAATCCGTCGCCGTCCCGGCGGACCTCCAGGGCACCCGCACCACCGAAGTGCGCGGGGACCAGCAGCTCGCGTTCGTCGGCCGCCCGCCCGAGGATTCGGCGGCGGCTGGCCACCGCCTGCTCCGGGTCCAGGCAGGCGCTGCTGTTGCAGCAGGGCCGGAGGAGCTGCACCGGGCTGTGCAGCAGGTCTCCGACGAAGACCGCCCGGTCGCTCCCGGACGCCAGCCGCAGCACGGCCGAACCGGGGGTGTGGCCGGGCGCGGGCTCCAGGGTGAGGTGTTCGTCGATGCGGTGGAAGCCGTCCCACAGCACGGTCTGTCCGGCCCGGTGGACAGGAGCGATGCTGTCCTCGTAGATCAGGCGGTCGTCCTCCCGCTCGCCGTTCGCGTAGGCGTTGTCCGGGCCGTAGTGGAAGTCGTCGGCGGCCGGGAGGAGGTACTGCGCGTTGGGGAACGTCGGCACCCACTCCCCGTCCGCGTCGACGGTGTTCCAGCCGACATGGTCGACATGGAGGTGGGTGTTGACGACGACGTCCACGTCCTGCGGGCGCACCCCGGCCCGCGCCAGCCGGCCGAGGAAATCGCCCTCCCGCCGGTGGAACGGCGGCATGCCCGGCCGCTCGCGCCCGTTGCCCACGCCGGTGTCGACGAGGACGGTCCGCCCGGCGCTGCGCAGCACCCACGTCTGCAGGGCGAGCACCGCCCGGTCGCTCTCCGGCTCCCAGTGGTCCGGTGCCAGCCAGTCCTCGTTGTCCTTCCACACCTCGGCGGCGACGTCCGGGAACATGCCGGAGGCGGGCACGAACGGCTGATGCCACTCGACCACCCGGATGACCTCGACGTCCCCCAGCACGATGCTCTGCACACTCTCGGTCTCGTTCGTCATGCGTCCGAGCTTAGAAAGCCGGGACGAGCGTCTCAATGCGCTCCATGCTCACTGAGATACGCGTCCGTCTCATGCACTTGTACGGGAGATTACGCTGGGCGGATGGATGTGGTCAGCGACGCGATCTCCGTCGTACACCTGGGACACCCTTCCTCCAACCGGGTGCGGATCGGTGGGAGCTGGTGCACGCGGCTGGACCCGTACGACGGCGCGGGCTTCCATGTCGTACTCCAGGGCGGCTGCTGGCTGCTGCCCGACGGCGGCGACCCGGTGTCCCTCGGGGTGGGCGACGCGGTGCTGCTGCCGCACGGCACCGGCCATGTGATCGCGGACTCCCCGCTCGACGCGGCGGTCGCGGCGGCGAAGGCGGTGCCGTTCGAGCGGTGGTCCGAGGGGACGGGGCCGCGGGCATGGCTGCCGGACCGGGACGCCACGGAGCTGCTCTGCGGCAAGTACCGGCTCGACTGCAGCCGTATGCACCCGCTGATGACGGAACTCCCCGCGGTCGTCCATCTGCCCAACCGGGTGGGCCGCCACCCCGAACTGCGTGCCGCGATCGACCTGCTCGCCGGTGAGCTGGACGCGCGGCGGCCCGGTTCCTGCGTTGCGCTGCCGAGCCTGCTCGACCTCCTCCTCGTCTACATGATCCGCTCCTGGATGAGCGAGAGCACGGTAGGAGCCTGGCCGGCCGCGCTGGGCGACCCGGTGACGGCGGCGGCCCTGCGGGCGCTGCACTCGGACCCGACGGCGCCGTGGAGCAACGACCGCCTGGCCGCGGAGGCGGGTGTCTCCCGCCCCACCCTGGCGCGCCGGTTCACCGCGCTGGTGGGCCGCCCTCCGATGGCCTACCTCACGTGGTGGCGCCTGATCCTCGCCGCGAGCCTGCTCCGCGACACCCCGGAAACCCTGTCCACGATCGCCGACCGCGTCGGCTACGGCAGCCCGTACGCCCTGTCCCACGCCTTCCGGAGAGAGTTCGGTACGACACCGGGGCGGTACCGGGAGCGGGCAGCGGGGCACCCCGGGGGAGGCACTACGCCCCCAGCGCCCGCGACACCGTGAAGATCAGCACGCCGGCCAGCGACCCGACCACCGTGCCGTTGATCCGGATGAACTGCAGGTCGCGCCCGATGTGCGCCTCGATCTTCCGGGTGGTGTGCTCCGCGTCCCAGCTGGCCACCGTGTCGGTGATCAGGGACGTGATCTCCTTGCGGTACGTCGTCACCACGTGCACGGCCGCGCCCTCGACCCAGCTGTCGACCTTGTCCTGGATCTTGGGGTCCTTGGCCATCCGGGCGCCCAGGGAGATCAGGGAGGCGCGGACGCGCAGCCGCAGCTCACTGCGCTCGTCCTCGGCCGCCGCGACGAGCATGGACCGTACGGCCGTCCAGACGGACGCGATCAGGTCCTGCACCTCGCTGCGGCCCAGGACCTCGCCCTTGAGCCGTTCGACCCGGGCCCGGGTGTCGGTGTCGGACTGGAGGTCGTTCGCGAAGTCCGTGAGGAAACGGTCGAGGGCGCCGCGCGCCGGGTGGGAGGGCATGTCCCGCATCTCGGCGCAGAAGCGCAGCAGCTCCTTGTAGACGCGCTCGCCGACCTTGCGGTCCACGAACCGGGGCGTCCAGCCGGGGGCGCCGCCCTGGACGGCGTCCATCACGGAGTCCCCGTGCAGCACCAGCCAGTCGTGCGCGCGGGTGACGACGAGGTCCACGACCCGCTTGTGGCCGCCGTCGGCGACGATCCGCTCCAGCAGCTTGCCGATGCCGGGGGCGATCTCCTGGGCGTCGGCCCGCCGGGTGATCGCCTCGCCGACGACGGCCTGGACGTCGGAGTCCCGCAGCACGGTCAGGGCTCCGCGCAGCGCTGTCGCGAGCTCGGCGGTCACGCGGTCGGCGTGCGCGGGCTCCGCGAGCCAGGCGCCGAGCCGGCTGCCGATGCCGACGGAGTGCAGCCGCTGTCGTACGACGTCCCGGGAGAGGAAGTTCTCGCCGACGAACTCGCCCAGCGAGACACCGAGCTGGTCCTTCTTCGTCGGGATGATCGCGGTGTGCGGGATGGGCAGGCCGAGGGGGTGGCGGAAGAGGGCGGTCACCGCGAACCAGTCGGCGAGCGCGCCGACCATGCCGGCCTCGGCCGCGGCGGCGACATAGTCCGCCCAGACGCCGGCACCCGCGCCGGACGCGACCTTGGCCAGGACGTACACCACGGCGACGAGCAGCAGCAGGCCGGTCGCCGTGCGCTTCATACGCCGTACGCCGCGCTGGCGCTCCTCGTCTGCGGGTGTGAAGGCGTTCATGGACTTGTAGGACGCCGTATCCGTAGGTTCCGCCATCTGCTCCACCCGTTCGCAGCCGGTCACACCCTCACGGTGATCCCGCACATATTGTCCCTTCCTGACTACTCCCGGAACGGAACAAGAGTTCCCGCCGCGCCTTCGACCGACGCCGACAACAATCCCGCCGCGCCTTCAGCCGACGCCGACAACAATCCCGCCGCAACGGCGATCAGCCACGACGGCGGATTTCGGCGGTGCCGTACCGGCCGGTGGGCACCTGCGGGCCGGTGGGGGCTGGTCGCGCAGTTCCCCGCGCCCCTGGGTCGGCTGCGTCACCGTCGCTCAATAGGCCCCGCGCCTCCTGGGTCGGCTGCGCAACCGTCGCTCAGCAGGCCCCGCCCCTGGGTCGGCTGCGCAACCATCGCTCAGCAGGCCCCACCCCTGGGTCGGCTGCGCAACCATCGCTCAGCAGGCCCCACCCCTGGGTCGGCTGCGCAACCGTCGCTCAGCAGGCCCCGCCTCTGGGTCGGCTGCGCCCGGTCCTCGTCAGTAGTTGCCGTGCCTTCGGCGCCGGCGTTCGTCGCGCCACTCCTGCCGCGCCGCGTGCAGTTCCTGGCGGGCCGACCTGCGTTCGAGTTTTTCCTGGCGGCGTGCTTCCTTCAGGCGCTGCTGTTCCGCCTTTGTGATCTTGTGCTTCACCTCGACGCCGGCCCAGAACGCGAATCCCGTGACGATGACCGTCGGGGCGCCCGGATCCGGCGCCATGTCGTGCTCACGCTCGTCGAAACCGCCCATGATGCCGATGCCGCGCATCACCACCTGGACGCCCGGTGGCACGATCACGCTGATCCCGCCCATGATCGCGATGCAGTTGAGCACGACCTCACCATCGGCGAAGTCCGCCTCACGCAGGTCGATCTCGCCGCCGCCCCAGAACACGAAGGAGTCGAAGCGCCTCGGCACGGTCCAGCGCCCCTTGCGCTGGAACCCGGACATCACCGCCACCGCCCAGGTAGACGAGCCCTCGCCGCCCACGATCCGGCTTCCCCAACTGCCCCTGTCCACCGGAGCCTTGTTCAACGACACCGGCACCGCGGCGGCCGCGGCGGGCAGGTCCCGCGTGATCGGCGTCAGCTCCCCGTACGTACGGGCCTTGAGCGTCGCCTCCAGCCGTTCCTCGAACTCCTCCATGTCGAGCCGGCCCTCCGCGAGGGCGTCCCTGAGGACCTCGGCGACTCGTTCACGATCGGCGTCGGAGGCACGGAGCTCCGGGGCATCCTCGGTCATACAGAGCAGACTACGAGTTATGGTCGGCCGGCACTATGCGGTGGTGCGGTCCGACGGGGGTTTGGGGGTGTCCCCCGATGAATGCAGCATCTTCGCGATCACCGTCTCGATGTCCGGTTCGCGGACGGACAGGTCGACCAGGGGATACTCCGCCGCGACCCGCGCCACCAGCGGCGCCGCCGACTCCGACGCCGGGAACGCCAGCCACTGCCTGGGGCCTTCGACCTTCACCACCCGCGCCGCACCGCCCATGTCGATCGGCGGCAGCTCCCGTTCCAGGTCGACGACCAGCGTCCGTTCACTCTCCCCCGCCTCGTGCAGGCCGGCGAGCGGACCGTCGTACATCAGCCGCCCGTGGTCGATGACCATCACACGCGAGCACAACTGCTCGATGTCCTGGAGGTCGTGGGTGGTCAGCAGGACCGTGGTGCCGTGTTCCTCGTTCAACTCCCGGAGGAAATCGCGGACCTTGGCCTTCGAGATCACGTCCAGGCCGATCGTCGGCTCGTCCAGGTACAGCACGTCCGGGTCGTGGAGCAGCGCCGCCACGATGTCGCCGCGCATCCGCTGGCCGAGCGAGAGCTGTCGTACCGGGACGTCCAACAGGGTTTCCAGGGACAGGAGTTCCACCAGGCGGTCGAGGTTCTCGCGGTAACGGGCGTCCGGGATGCGGTACATGCGGTGCATCAGACGGTAGGAGTCGATGAGGGGGAGGTCCCACCACAGGGTGGTGCGCTGGCCGAAGACCACGCCGATGCGGTGGGCCAGCTTCGCGCGTTCGCGGGACGGGTCGATACCGGCCACGCGAAGGCGGCCGCCGCTCGGGGTCAGGATCCCCGTCAGCATCTTGATCGTCGTCGACTTGCCCGCGCCGTTCGGGCCGATGTAGCCGACCATCTCGCCGCGCGCCACCGTGAAGGAGAGCCCGTCGACCGCCCGCACCTCTCGCCGTTCCCGTTTCAGGAAACCCGTCTTCTTGCGGACCTCGAAGACCTTCTCGACCCCGTCGACCTCGATGAACACGCTCAACTCCCCGTACTCCGATACGACCTGAGACCCACCCGCCACGCCAGACCCGCCAGCACACAGCCCGCCACGGCCACCAGCGGCGGCGCCCACGCCGTCCACTCCGGGAGCCGCAGCGGATACGGCCGCCCCAGGATGTGGGCGGCCGGGATCCAGTTGACGAAGGCCAGCGGCACCAGGAAGGTCACCCCACGCACGAAGTCCTTCCCGAACACCGTCGGCGGGTACTGCAACAACGTCGTACCGCCGTACGTGAACGCGTTCTGCACCTCGGCCGCGTCCCCCGCCACGAACTGGAAGGTCGCGCCCACCAGGAACAGCGCACAGAAGATCACCGCACCGCCGGCCACCGTCACCGGCACCAGCAGCACCTTCTCCGGCGTCCAGTCGACGTCGACGACGGTCAGCGCGTACGCCAGCACCAGCCCGCCCTGGGAGATCCGGCCCAGGCGGCGCAGCGCGAAGTGGTCCGCGCCGATCTGCGCCAGCACCGGGGCGGGCCGCACCAGCAGCGTGTCGAAGGAGCCGTCGCGGATCCGGGTGCCCAGCACGTCCAGCGAGCCGAACACCAGATCGGCGAAGCCGAACGCGGTCGCGGACAGGCCGTACAGGAAGGCGACCTCGGGCATGGTCCAGCCACCGAGCCGGTCGACCTGTGTGAACATCAGCAGGATCGTGGCGAAGTCCAGACCGGTCACCACCAGGTTGCCGATCAACGTGAGGAAGAAGGACGCGCGGTAGGTCAGGGAGGACCGGATCCACATCCCGGCGATCAGCCGGTACGCCCGCAGGCCCTCCCCGAACCGTGTGACCTCACCCACCCTGCACCACCACCCGCCGGGTCGCCGCCGTCTGCAGCAGCCGGCCCGCCGCCAGCAGCGCCACCGCCCAGGCCGCCTGGAAGGCGAACGCCCGCAACGGCGTGCTCTCCCCCATCAGGACGTCCGCCGGCACCTGGAGCTGCGCCGCCCACGGCAGGGCCCGTACGGCCTCGCCGAAGGCGCCCGGGAAGACGTTCAACGGCAGCGTCATGCCCGAGCAGAAGATCCCCAGGACCATCATGGCCTGGCTGACGCCCATACCGTCCAACAGCCAGAACACGCTCAGCGCCGCGAGGTAGCGGATGCCGAAGCTGACAAGCATCGCGAGGAAAAGGGCCACCGCGAATGTCATCCATGTCACCACGTCCGTCGGCAGGTACATGGAGAAGAACACCGCGCCGAACGCGAACGGGATCACCCCCCGTCCCAGCATCTGGAACAACGAGCGACCCAAATCGGTCGCCAGCCACCACAATTGAAGATCGGCCGGACGGTAGAGATCGATGGCGATCTCACCCGTACGGATACGCTCCATCAGGTCTTTTTCGACACCCCCGCCCTGGATGGCGAGCGTCGCGTACAGGCACTGCCCGAGCCACACATAGGTCACGGCCTGCGCCTGGTCATAGCCTCCGAGGTGCGGTTTCTCGTCCCACAGCGCCAAGTACGTGTAGACGAGGATGATCCCGAAGACCGTGTTGGTGAACACCCCGGCCGCAGTAGCCGCCCGATACGTCGCGTAACGTCTGAAACCCCCCGCCGCGACGGCCGTGTACAACCGCCCCGCGCCCACACCAACCGACCTCCCGGACCACCCGACACGAAGCGCAGGAGCCTACTGCGCGGGCGACCTCGCAGGCCACGCAATATCCGTGACCGAAGAATGCCGGAATCCGGGAACGGTTCGCGTGGTGCGAGAGTCTTCAGCAGGGGGCGCAGAAGGCGTACGAGGTCGTACGGGAACGTACGACGCGAAACAGGAGTCCGTGCACGACATGAGCGACGAGCCGCAGCCGCAACAGCCGAACCAGGGCGGCGGAGGCCCGACGGAGCCTCCGGCTGCGGCCGAGGAGAAGAAGAACCCGCCGCAGCCGGTGGCCGAGGCGAAGAAGCCGGAGCCGTCCGCGGCGGCCGGGGAGAAGACGACGGAACCGCCCGCGGCGGCCGAGGAGGCGAGGACGGAGCAGCGGCCGGTGGCCGGGGGCACGCATCCCCGGCCACCGGCGGGCGAGAAGAAGATCGCACCGCCGCGGGCGGCTGCCGAGGACACGCACACCCAGCAGCTCACCGCGATCAAGGCACCGAAGACGCCGAAGGCACGGCCGGCCGCCGCTGCCGAGGACACGCACACGCAGCAGCTCACCGCGGTCACGGCACCGAAGGCGCGGCCGCCGGCGGCGGCGGCCGAGAACCGGCAGGACACGCAGGACACGCAGAACCGGCAGGACGGGCGGGACACGCAGGACAGGCGGGGCGGGCAGGACACGCCGGACACGCAGACACGGCAACTCGCGGCGATCAGGGCGCCGAAGGCACCAGCGCCCGGCACGGCCACGGCGGCCACCGCGGCCAGCACGGCCAAGGCGGTCACGGCTGCCACCGCGGCGAACGCCGCGAACGCCGCCACTGCGGCCAACGCGGCCACGGCAGCCACGGCAGCCACGGCGGAGCCGTCCGCGGCCGGCCTGGAGACGAAGGGGGGCGGGAAGAAGATGAAGCGGACCAAGCGGACCGGGTGGCGACGGATCCTCCCGACCTGGCGCATGCTGCTCGGCACCTTCTTCGTCGGGACACTGCTGCTGATCGGCCTGTTCTTCGTCGGCTACTCGATGGTGAAGATCCCGGCGGCCAACGCGTTCGCGACCAAGCAGTCCAACGTGTACCTGTACGCCGACGGCTCCCAGCTCGCCCGTGACGGCGAGGTCAACCGGGAGAACGTCACCCTCGCCCAGGTCTCCGTGGACGCCCAGCACGCCGTGCTCGCCGCCGAGGACCGGGACTTCTACACCGAGTCCGCCGTCGACCCCAAGGCGATGCTGCGCGCCGCCTGGAACACGGCGACCGGCAAGGGCACCCAGTCCGGCTCGACGATCACCCAGCAGTACGTGAAGAACTACTACCTCGCGCAGGAGCAGACCGTCACCCGCAAGGTGAAGGAGGTGTTCGTCGCGATCAAGCTGGACCGCACGGACTCCAAGGACCAGATCCTGGAGGGCTACCTCAACACCAGCTACTTCGGCCGCAACGCCTACGGCATCCAGGCCGCCGCCCAGGCCTACTACGGCAAGGACGCCAAGGACCTCGACCCGGCCCGCGCCGCCTACCTCGCCGCGCTCGTCAACGCGCCCAGCGAGTACGACGTCGTCGCGCACCCCGAGAACAAGGCCGCCGCCGTCGCCCGCTGGAACTACGTCCTGGACGGCATGGTCAAGAAGGGCTGGCTCGACGCCTCCAAGCGGCAGGCGATGACGTTCCCGATGCCCAAGGAGCAGACCGCCTCCACCGGCATGTCCGGGCAGCGCGGCTACATCGTCAACGCGGTCAACGACTACCTGATCAAGAACAAGATCGTCGACTCGGACTCCCTGGAGGCCGGCGGCTACCGCATCACCACCACCCTGGAGAAGGACAAGCAGAACGCCTTCGTCAAGGCGGTGAACGACAAGCTGATCTCCAAGCTGGACAAGAAGAACAACAAGGCCGACAACTACGTGCGCGCCGGCGGCGCCTCCGTCGACCCGAAGACCGGCAAGCTCGTCGCCATGTACGGCGGCATCGACTACGTGAAGCAGTACACCAACGGCGCGACCCGCGGTGACTTCCAGGTCGGCTCCACCTTCAAGCCCTTCGTCTTCGCCTCCGCCGTCGACAACGACTCCACCACCCAGTCCGGCCAGACGATCACCCCGAACACCTACTACGACGGCACCAACGGACGCTCCGTCCAGGGCTGGCCCGGCAGCTCCTACGCACCGGACAACGAGGACCAGAAGTCGTACGGTCAGATCACCGTCCGCAAGGCCACTGACCTGTCCGTGAACTCGGTGTACGCGCAGATGGCCGTCGACGTCGGCCCGTCCAAGGTCAAGCAGACCGCCGTCGGCCTGGGCATCCCCTCCGACACCAAGGACCTCCAGCCGTACCCGTCGATCGCGCTGGGCACCGCGACCGCCAGCGTCCTGGACATGGCGGAGGCGTACGCCACGCTCGCCAACCACGGCAAGCACGGCACGTACACCATGGTCGAAAAGATCACCAAGGACGGTACGCAGGAGATCAAGCTGCCGGAGTCCAAGACCACCCAGGCCGTCAGCCGCCAGGCCGCCGACACCACCACCTCGATACTGCAGAGCGTGGTCGACAACGGCACCGCCACCGCCGCCCAGGGCGCCGGCCGTCCGGCGGCCGGCAAGACCGGCACCGCGGAGGAGGACACCGCCGCCTGGTTCGCGGGCTACACCCCCGACCTCGCCACCGTCGTCTCGGTGATGGGCCAGGACCCGGTGACCGCCGCCCACAAGTCGCTGTACGGCGCGCTCGGCCTGCCCCGCATCAACGGCGGCGGCGCCCCGACGGAGATCTGGGCGCAGTACACCAAGGCCGCCCTGAAGGGCACCGCGTCCTTCGCCTTCGACCTGGACCTCCAGGCCGGCGCCGAGACCGTGGCCCCCGGTACCCAGGCCCCGACCCAGCCGGCCACCGGCGGCCAGGACAACGGCGGCACGACGAACCAGGGCCAGGACAACGGCGGCACCACGGGCGGCGACCAGAACAACGGCGGCACGACCGGCGGTGACAACAACGGCGGCACCACCGACGGCTCCACCACCAACGGCTCCACCACCTCCGGTACGACCACGTCCGGTACGACGACCTCGGGCACCAGCTCGGGGACGACGACCTCGGGCACCGACTCCGGCACCTCCACCGGGACCACGACCGACGGCAGCAGTACGGGTACGACGGCCGGAACCGGCGACGCCGGAACCACCACCGGGACGACAGCGGGCGACACCGCGGGGTTCTTCCAGTAGCCGCGGTTGCCCCTGCCCCGTCCCTGATCCTGATCCTGATCAGTGACCGCTGGTCGCCTTGAGCCCCACCACGGCGACCAGCAACAGGCACACGAAGAAGATCCGGGCGGCGGTGGCCGGCTCCCCCAGCACCACCATCCCGAACACCGCCGCCCCCGCCGCCCCGATCCCCACCCAGACGCCGTAGGCGGTACCGATGGGCAGGGACCGGGCGGCGTACGACAGCAGCACCATGCTGGCGACGATCCCGCCGCCGGTGAACAGACTGGGCACGAGCCGGGTGAACCCGTCGGTGTACTTCATCCCCACCGACCAGCCGACCTCCAGCAGACCGGCGACGACAAGCAGAACCCAGGCCATGACAGGCACCTCCGAAACACGTGTCTGAACGGGGTGCGTCGTCTTTGCCCTGCTGCACTCACGGTCCCGGTACGGCGCGTCTCGTCGGGCTGGCTCCTTCGAAGGTAGCAAAGAAATGACAAAGAGGGCTGGTGACCGCAGTCACCAGCCCTCTTCTACCGTCGATTCACAGATACAGGCCGGTCGAGTCCTCCGAGCCCTCGAACCGGTCGGCGGCCACCGCGTGCAGATCGCGCTCCCGCATCAGTACGTACGCGACACCCCGCACCTCGACCTCGGCACGGTCCTCCGGGTCGTACAGCACCCGGTCGCCGGGCTCCACCGTCCGCACGTTCTGACCGACCGCGACCACCTCGGCCCAGGCCAGCCGGCGCCCGACGGCCGCCGTGGCGGGAATCAGGATGCCTCCGCCCGACCGCCGCTCGCCCTCCCCGGCGTCCTGCTTGACCAGAACCCGGTCGTGCAGCATCCGGATGGGCAGCTTGTCGTGCCGGCTGCTCTGCTCGTCTCTCTTGGCGCTCACGGCTTTGAACCTACCTGCCTCTGGTCAGCTCTTACGCCGCCGGGTGCCGCTGAAGACCAGCAGCCCGACCACGCCCACGGCGACGAGGGCGACCGGCACGACCCGCTCCAGCCGCGGCGCGCCCTCCTCGTCCACGAACTGGGCCTTCACATCGCTCACGACCCGGTTGACCTGGACGTAGGCCCGCCCGATCGTGTGATCGACGTTGGCCGCGACCTTGGCCTTCGCATCGCCGACGATGGTCTTCGGATGCACCCGCACCCCGATCTCGTCCAGCGTCTCGGCCAGCACCTCGCGGCGGCGCTTGATGTCCGCCTCGATCTGCGCCGGGGTTCTGGTGTCCGACGTCTCCGCCACCGTAGGCCCTCCGAAGTCTGCCGTACTGCCTGTTCCGGACAGTCTGTCAGCTCTCGCCGCCGTCGCCATGCCAGGACCCCCCGTTACGCTAGACCGATGAGCGAGCGACTCCAGCCCGGGGACGTAGCCCCCGACTTCACCCTCCCCGACGCCGACGGCAACGAGGTGTCCCTCTCCGCCCACAAGGGCCGCAAGGTCATCGTCTACTTCTACCCGGCCGCACTGACGCCGGGCTGCACGAAGCAGGCCTGCGACTTCACGGACAACCTCGACCTCCTGGCAGGTGCCGGCTACGACGTCCTCGGCATCTCCCCGGACGCCCCCGAGAAGCTCGGCAAGTTCCGCGAGAAGGAGAACCTCAAGGTCACCCTCCTCGCCGACCCCGACAAGAAGGTCCTGGACGCGTACGGCGCCTTCGGCGAGAAGATGAACTACGGCAAGACCTACCTGGGAGTCATCCGCTCCACGATCATCGTCGACGAGCAGGGCAAGGTGGAGAAGGCCCTCTACAACGTCCGCGCGACCGGCCACGTAGCCAAGATCATCAAGGACCTGGGCATCTGAAGCCCACCCTCCCCCACCACTGACGGCTCGCACCGGGGTTGCCCTGGTGCGAGCCGTTTCCTCTGCTCCGGTCCCGACCGGCTCGACAAGCCCGTGCCGCGCCCGAACTGCCACGCGATCACCAGCACATGACGCAGGGGAGGCAAACGGCAGCGGACAACTCCCGGTACGATGACAGGCGCTGGCGGCGGTGGCGCAACGGCGACGCAGCAGGTTTAGGTCCTGTGGCCCTTAACGGGCTTGAGGGTTCGAATCCCTTCCGCCGCACACAAACGGCCTGCGAATCCAAGGAGCGATACGCAGGCCGTTTCCGTGCCGGCAATCAGCCCAACAACTCCCGCACCACCGGCACCAGTGCCCGGAACGCCTTGCCCCGGTGGCTGATCGCGTTCTTCTCGTCGGGGGTCAGTTCGGCGCAGGTCCTCGTCTCGCCCTCAGGCTGGAGGATCGGGTCGTAGCCGAAGCCGTTCGTGCCTGTCGGCGCATACCTGAGTACGCCCCGCAGTTGGCCCTCGACCACCTGTTCCCGCCCGTCGGGCAGTGCCAACGCCGCCGCGCAGGCGAAGTGGGCGGAGCGGTGTTCGTCGGCGATGTCCGACAGTTGGGCGAGGAGGAGGTCCAGGTTGGCCTTGTCGTCGCCGTGGCGGCCGGCCCAGCGGGCGGAGAAGATGCCGGGGGCGCCGTTCAGGACGTCCACGCAGAGGCCGGAGTCGTCGGCGACGGCGGGAAGGCCCGTGGCCCTGGCGAGGGCGTGGGCCTTCAGCAGCGCGTTCTCGGCGAAGGTGACGCCCGTTTCCTTGACGTCGGGGATGTCTGGGTACGAGTCCGCGCCCACCAGTTCGTGGGGCAGGCCGGCCGCGGCGAGGATGGCACGGAGCTCGGTGATCTTTCCGGCGTTGCGGGTGGCGAGGATCAGGCGGGTCATGGGGACCAGTATCCCGGCAGCGTCGGGGCCCCCGCGCCGGGTTCCGCCCGCCGGTCGCCCGCTACGGCTTGCAGACCTTCGTCAGTTCGCCGGCCGCGTCCGTGACCCCGCTGATGTCGGGTGTCCTGTCGCCGTTCTGGACGGCCGTCTGGACCTTGGCCAGGGCTCCGCGCATGTCCTGGGTCGCCTTGTCGAGGTCGGCGTTGTCCGTCTTGCTGTGGATCTTGTCGAGGTTGTTCCCGATGGACGTGATGGCCGCGTCGATCTGTGCCGGGTCGTTCGACGCCTTCTCCACGGCCTGCTGGAGGTCGGTGACGCTGTCGGCGATGGTGTCGGCGGTCTGGACGCAGTCCAGGGCCTTGTTCATCGAGTCGCAGCCGGCGAGCAGGGCGGCGGCGAGTGCGGTGGTCGCGGCTGCGGCGGCGATGGCGGTGCTGCGACGGCCTCGGCGTCGGTCGGCGGCCATGGCGGTGTTCCCCTCCCGTTGTGTACGACTGGCCGGGCGCACGGTGGTGATGCCGTGCGCCCGTATCCATAGGGACGCGGGGTCCGCCGCTCGGGTTGCCCTGCCGTACCTCCGCTTTTTGGTTCCCCTTTACTTTGCCGCGAGGGTGGCTTCGAGTGCCGCCCGCTGGATGGCGGCGAGTTCGGTGCAGCCGGTGACCGCGAGGTCGAGGAGGGCGTTGAGTTCGTCGCGGGCGAAGGGTTCGGCCTCGGCGGTGCCCTGGACCTCGACGAAGCGGCCGTCGCCGGTGCAGACGACGTTCATGTCGGTGTCGGCCTTGACGTCTTCCTCGTAGCGGAGGTCGAGGAGGGGGACTCCGCCGACGATGCCGACCGAGACGGCGGAGACCGTGCCGGTCAGGGGCTGGCGGCCGGCCTTGATGAGCTTGCGTTCCTTGGCCCAGGCGACGGCGTCGGCCAGCGCCACGTAGGCGCCGGTGATGGCGGCGGTGCGGGTGCCGCCGTCGGCCTGGAGGACGTCGCAGTCGAGGACGATGGTGTTCTCGCCGAGGGCCTTGTAGTCGATGACCGCGCGCAGGGAGCGGCCGATGAGGCGGGAGATCTCGTGGGTGCGGCCGCCGATCTTGCCCTTGACGGACTCGCGGTCGCCGCGGGTGTTGGTGGCGCGGGGGAGCATGGCGTACTCGGCGGTGACCCAGCCCTCGCCGCTGCCCTTGCGCCAGCGGGGGACGCCTTCGGTGACGGAGGCGGTGCAGAAGACCTTGGTGTCGCCGAAGGAGACGAGGACGGAGCCCTCGGCGTGCTTGCTCCAGCCGCGTTCGATGGTGACCGGGCGGAGTTGTTCGGGGGTGCGGCCGTCGATTCGAGACATGGCCATGAGCCTATCGGGAGCGACGGAAGGGGCTCCGCCCGAGGCGGGAGGAGCCCCTTCGGGGTGAACCGCGAGGTTCACATCATGTCTTCGATATCCGCGGCGATCGGGTCGGCGTCGGTGCCGATGACGACCTGGATGGCGGTGCCCATCTTGACGACGCCGTGGGCGCCGGCGGCCTTCAGGGCGGCTTCGTCGACCAGGTCGGGGTTGATCACCTCGGTGCGCAGTCGGGTGATGCAGCCCTCGATCTCCTCGATGTTCTCGATGCCTCCGAGCCCGGCGACGATCTTCTCAGCCTTGGTGGCCATGTGTTCTCTCCCTGATCCGAACCGCTTTGTCGCAGTAACCCACAGTTGGCCCATCTTTGCGAGCGGTCGTGCCGCGCGTGCCGAATGATGGCGAGCATCGCGGCGGAACCGTCTGTCGACTGGTCTACACCAGCTGACACCCGGTCGACAAACCCCCCATGGCCCAAAGGACGTGTCCATGAGTGCCGAGAGCGCCGGCAGTACGGTCGGTCCCGCGCGGGTGCGGTGGCACGCCCTTTTCCAGGGGCTGCAGAAGATGGGGCGGAGTCTTCAGCTGCCGATCGCGGTGCTGCCGGCGGCGGGCATCCTCAACCGGCTTGGCCAGCCGGACGTCTTCGGCGACCAGGGTCTCGGCTGGACGGTCGTCTCCAAGGTGATGAAGGGCGCGGGCGGGGCGCTCCTCGACAGTTCGGTCGGGTTGCCGTTGCTGTTCTGCGTCGGGGTCGCGATCGGTATGGCGAAGAAGGCGGACGGGTCGACGGCGCTGGCGGCGGTGGCGGGTTTCCTCGTCTACTACGGGGTGCTGCACCAGTTCCCGATGGACTGCCCGGCCGGTTCGAAGACGCTGCCGGGCATCGGCTGCCAGGTCGCGGACGGGACGGTGTCGACGTTCACGTTCCAGAATCCGGGGGTGTTCGGCGGGATCGCGCTGGGGCTGCTGTCCGCTTTCTTCTGGGCCCGTTTCCATCGCACGAGGCTGGTGGACTGGCTCGGTTTCTTCAATGGGCGGCGGCTGGTCCCGATCATCATGTCGTTCGTGGCCATCGCTTTCGCCGCGTTGTGTCTGTGGGTCTGGCCGCCGGTCGGCAGCGGTCTGGAGAGCTTCGGTCACTGGCTGCGGGACGCGGGGTCGTGGGGTGCGGGAGTGTTCGGGGTCGCGAACCGGGCGTTGCTGGTGATCGGGCTGCACCAGTTCCTGAACGTGCCCATCTGGTTCCAGTTCGGCAGCTACACGACGCCCGACGGGCGGGTGGTGCACGGTGACATCAACATGTTCCTGGAGGGCGATCCGAGCGCCGGCCAGTTCACCTCGGGCTTCTTCCCGATCATGATGTTCGCGCTGCCGGCCGCCGCGCTGGCGATGACGCACTGTGCGAAGCCGCACCGCCGCAAGGAGGTGGGCGGTCTGATGATGTCGGTGGCGCTGACGTCGTTCGTGACGGGCATCACCGAGCCGCTGGAGTACTCGTTCATGTTCATCGCGCCCCTTCTGTACGCGGTGCACGCACTGCTGACGGGGGTGTCGATGGCGGTGACCTGGGGGCTCGGGGTGCACGACGGGTTCAGTTTCTCGGCGGGGCTGATCGACTACGTCATCAACTGGCATCTGGCGACGAAGCCTTGGCTGATCGTTCCGATCGGGCTGTGCTTCGCGGCGGTCTACTACGTCATCTTCCGCTTCGCCATCACGAGGTTCGATCTGAAGACGCCGGGAAGAGAGCCGGAGGACGAGGTGGAGGACGTCACGAAGGCGTGAGCGGACAGTCTTCGTATGGCCTACAGCACGTAGTGATGCGGTTGCGGAACTGACGGGTTCCTTATAACGCCCCCATCGTGTACAACAGGTCTACACCACTGAGTGGTGTAGACCATCACCGATGGAGGAAGTATGACAACCGCCACCGCAACGGCGGCCCCCACAAAGAAGTGGGGTTCCGGTCTGTTCCAGGGTCTGCAGAAGGTCGGCCGAAGCCTTCAGCTCCCCATCGCCGTGCTGCCGGCGGCGGGCCTCCTGCTCCGCTTCGGCCAGCAGGACATCCACGACAAGCTGCATCTGCCCGACAAGGTCACGGCGGTGTTCGCCACCGCGGGCGGCGCGATCTTCGACAACCTGCCGCTGCTGTTCTGCGTCGGTGTCGCGATCGGCTTCGCCAAGAAGTCGGACGGCTCCACCGCGCTGGCCGCCCTGGTCGGCTTCCTTGTCTACAAGAACGTCCTGACCGCGTTCCCCGTCACCGAGGCGAAGGTGCAGGCCGGCGCGGACGTGGCCGCGACCTACAACAACCCCGGTGTGCTGGGCGGCCTGGTGATGGGTCTGCTGGGCGCGGTGGTCTGGCAGCGCTTCCACCGGACCAGGCTGGTGGACTGGCTCGGCTTCTTCAACGGCCGCCGGCTCGTCCCGATCATCATGGCCTTCGTCGGCACGGTCATGGGTGTCTTCTTCGGTCTGATCTGGAAGCCCGTCGGTGACGGCATCTCCGACTTCGGCAAGTGGATCACCGGCCTCGGCGCCTTCGGAGCCGGTCTGTTCGGTCTGATCAACCGAGCGCTGATCCCGGTCGGCATGCACCAGTTCGTGAACACCGTCTCCTGGTTCCAGATCGGTGACTACAAGACCGCGAGCGGCACGATCGTCCACGGCGACCTGACCCGCTTCTTCGCCGGTGACCCGACGGCCGGTCAGTTCATGTCCGGCTTCTTCCCCATCATGATGTTCGGCCTGCCGGCCGCCGCCCTGGCCATCGCGCACACCGCCCGCCCGGAGCGCCGCGCGGCCGTCATGGGCATGATGCTGTCGATGGCGCTGACCTCCTTCGTGACCGGTGTGACCGAGCCGATCGAGTTCACGTTCATGTTCATCGCGCCGCTGCTGTACGTGATCCACGCGGTGCTCACCGCCCTGTCGATGGCGATCACCTGGGCGCTCGGGGTGCACGCGGGCTTCACCTTCTCCGCGGGTGTCATCGACTACATACTCAACTGGAACCTGGCGACCAAGCCCTGGCTGATCATCCCGATCGGCCTGGTGTTCGGAGCGATCTACTACTTCGTCTTCCGCTTCGCCATCGTCCGCTTCAACCTCCCCACTCCGGGCCGCGAGCCCGAGGAGGAGCTGGAGGACATCACGAAGGCGTGAGGTCCCTCAAGGCGTGAGTCCCCCACGGGGTGACGAAGGCCCCCGCAGCCCGGCGGCTGCGGGGGCCTTTGCCGTACCTGCGGACCTGAACTCCGCGGTACGACGGTCAGATCTCGTACGTCACCCTCGGCGCCGCGAGTTCCACCGGGCCGTCGAAGGCCTCGCGGGCGTCGGCGAGGTTGACGGCGGGGTCGGTCCACGGCGGGATGTGGGTGAGGACCAGCTTGCGGGCGCCGGCGCGGGCGGCCGTCTCCCCTGCCTCGCGGCCGTTGAGGTGCAGGTCCGGGATGTTCTCCTTGCCGTGCGTGAAGGCGGCCTCGCACAGGAACAGGTCGGTGTCCCGGGCCAGGTCCTCCAGCGCGTCCGTGACACCGGTGTCGCCCGAGTACGTCAGGGACTTCCCGGCGTGTTCGACGCGGATGCCGTATGCCTCCACGGGGTGGCGGACCCGCTCGGTGTGGACCGTGAAGGGTCCGACGTCGAACGTGGACGGCTTCACCGTGTGGAAGTCGAAGACCTCGCTCATCGAGGAGGCTGTGGGGGTGTCGGCGTAGGCGGTGGTGAGGCGGTGCTCGGTGCCCTCGGGGCCGTAGACCGGGATCGGCGGGCACGGGCCGCCGTCGTGGCGGTAGTAGCGCGCCACGAAATAGGCGCACATGTCGATGCAGTGGTCGGCGTGCAGATGGCTCAGGAAGATCGCGTCGAGGTCGTAGAGACCGCAGTGGCGCTGCAGCTCGCCCAGGGCGCCGTTGCCCATGTCGAGGAGCAGCCGGAAGCCGTCGGCCTCTACGAGGTAGCTCGAGCAGGCCGATTCCGCGGACGGGAACGACCCCGAGCAGCCGACGACGGTGAGCTTCATGAAGCAGAAACCTCCGTTGGCGGTGACCCGGAAGGACCGGGAACCGGAGTCGGGAATGGGGTATGGCGGGGGTCGTGCGGTTTGTCGAGCGTAAGGCGCAAAAGAGCCGGTCGCTCCTCTACCAGGGGCCGTTGTGGGCGAACTCACCTGTGGTGTCACCGGTTCGGCTGGACCCGCGGCGCATAAGGATTGCGAGAGGGCGCGCGTCGATTATCTCGCGCCGGTAACGTCGTCGTATGGACACGTCATGGTGGCTCGCGCTCGCGGCGGTGGTCCTGCTCGCGTTGGTCGCCACGCTCGTCGACGGATGGGGCAGGGGTCACCGTCCGCGCGGGCACCGGACCCGGCCGCCGGGGCATCCACGGGGCACCCGCGAGCAGACCGGACATCCCCACCCGGGGGACATCTGGTGGGCCAACGTGCCCTACGAGGACGGCCCGGAGGCCAAGGACCGGCCCTGTCTGGTGCTGGCCGTGCACGGGAACCGGGCGACCATCGCGAAGATCACCAGCAAGTACCACGACGAGCGGGCCGGGGTGATCCCGCTGCCGCCGGGCTCGGTCGGGGACGCCCAGGGCCGGCCGAGCTTCCTGGAGACGGACGAGCTGCGCGAGATCGCGGTGTGGGAGTTCCGGCGCCGGGTGGGCGTGGTCGACCCGGTGCTGTGGGACCAGGTCCGGCACCTGGCGAAGTGAGGCTCAGCCCACCTTCACGCCGAGCCCGCCTTCGCGCTCAGCCCACCTTCACGGTGACGTGCCACTCCTGGATGCCCTTGCAGGAGACCTGGCCGGGCGCGGTGGGTTCGGCGCACAGCGGGCGGGTCGAGGTGAGGGTGACGGTGCCGGCGGCGATGGCCTGGTAGGCGGCTCCGGCGTCGCCGCCGCGGAGCATGATGCCGTAGTTCATGGGCTTCAGGGCGCCTGTGTCGCCGGCCTCGGCGATCTTCTTCCAGGGGCGCTGCTCGGTGCCGGTCAGGGTGATCCGGAAGGTGCCGTCGGCGGCCAGGCAGTAGGTACGGCCGCTGTCGGCGGCGGTGAGCTCGGAGGTCAGAGGCGTGCAGCCGCCCGAGGAGCCACTGGCACTCGGGCTCGGGCTGGGGCTGGCGCTCGTGCCGGGGCTGGAGGCGGTGGGCGAGGGAGACACCGCGCCGCTGCCCTTGCCGTCGCTCCCGCTCTGCGAGCCGCAGCCCGCCAGCAGGAGCAGGGTGGCCGTGGCGAGCGACGCGCGGTGGAACGTCGTACGGCGCATGAGGTGTCCGCCTTTCCGTCGGGGAACGGACCCTTGATGCCGATATGACGTAGCCGCCCGTCATACGGATCCCGCACCCGGACGGCTTCCGGGGGCGGGATCCGGTCACTTCAGGGCGCGGGTCAGCTGGTCGTCACGGCGGTGTCGTCGATGACGAAGCTGGTCTGGAGCGAGGAGTCCTCGACACCGCTGAACTTCAGGGTGACGGTCGAGCCCGCGTAGGACCCGAGGCTGAAGGACTTCTGCACATAGCCGGAGGCCGCGTTGAGGTTCGAGTACGTGGCCAGGGTGGTCGAACCGGCGGTCACCGTCAGCTTGTCGTACTGGGTGCTGGTGGTGGTCTCGGCGGTGTCGATGTGCAGGTAGAAGGTGAACGTGGTGTTGGTGCAGGCGGACGGGATGGTCACCGACTGGGAGAGCGTGTCGGTGTGGGTGGAGCCGTAGCCGTCGAGCCAGGCGTAGTAGGAGCCGGCGTGCGCCGACTCGCTGCTGGAGTTGGTGATGACCCCGCTGGAGGCGGTCCAGGTGGTGTTGCCCGACTCGAAGCCGGGGTTGCCGAGCAGCTGGGACGAGGTGCAGGAGCCGCTGCCGCTGGTGCTGACGGTCCAGGTGAAGGAGGCCGAGCCGGAGGCGCCGGTGGAGTCGGTCGCGGTGACGGTCGTGCTGTAGGTGCCCGCGGTGGACGCCGTGCCGGAGATCAGGCCGGTCGAGCTGGAGATGGACAGGCCGGTGGGCAGGCCGCTGGCGCTGTAGGTGAGGGTGGCGCTGGCGCTGTCGGTCGCCGAGATCTGGAGGCTGACCGAGGAGCCGGTGGCGGTGGACTGGCTGCCCGGGTTGGTGACGGTCACCGTGTTGCCGCCGCTGCTGGTGCCGGCGGCGAAGGCGGTGGTGCCGTTCGGGGTGCCCCAGCCGGTCGGGCCGTCGTAGCCGGTCCCGGCGGTGCAGAAGTAGGCGGTGGAGCAGGAGCCGTTGCTGCCGCTGGTGACGTCGTACAGGTTGCTGGTGTGGCTGTAGGGGTACTTCGCCGGGTAGTCGCTGGTGCCCGGGGTGCCCGCGAGGGCGTAGACGCCGGCGATGATCGGCGAGGAGGCGCTGGTGCCGCCGTAGACCGCCCAGCCGGAGCCGCCGTAGGTGTCGTAGACCGCGACACCGGTGGCCGGGTCGGCGACCGCGGAGACGTCGGCCTCCATGCGCTTGGTGCAGCCGGTGTCGGTCTGCCAGCTCGGCTTGGAGTCGTAGGAGGAGCAGCCGGAGCCGGTGCCCTCGGAGGAGCTCGTGTACCAGACGGACTCGGACCAGCCGCGGGTGCTGGAGGAGGTGGAGAGTGCGGTGCCGCCGACGGCGGTCACGTACTGGGAGGTCGCCGGGTACTCGGCGCCGTAGTCGCTGTCACCGGCGGAGACGGTGATCGCGACACCCGGGTGCTTGAAGTACGAGGTGTCCTCGGTGGTCTGCGAGGAGGACTCGGAGCCGCCCCAGCTGTTGGAGACGAACTTGGCGCCGAGCGCGACGGCCTCGTTCTCGGCGGTGCCGAGGTCGGAGTCGGTGGCGGAGCTGGCCTCGACGAGGTCGATGTTGCAGTTGGGGCAGACCGCGCTGACCATGTCGATGTCGAGCGCTTCCTCGCCGGCCCAGCCGGTGTCGTTCGTCGGCAGCGAGGTGGTCGAGCCGGTCTGGCTGACCTGCTTGAAGCAGCCGTTGGCGACGGTGCACGCCGACAGGCCGTACTGGGAGCGGTAAGTGGCCAGGTCGGAGGCCGCGTTGGGGTCGTTGTAGGCGTCGACCACGGCAACGGTCAGGCCGGAGCCGCCGGTTGAGGGCAGGTTGTAGGCGCTGTGCAGGTTGGTGGGGCTCAGCCCGGAGGGGGCGGCGGCGAGCGCGGCGGACAGCTGCTGCTTGATGTCGGTGCGGCGCTGCGCGAAGCAGTTGGCCTGACCGGGCTTGGAGACGGTGGCGCACAGGTGCTTGGTGGGCACCTTCTGCCCGGCCTTGCCGGTGCTGTGCACGGCCTGCCGGGCGGGGTCGGTCAGGGCCTTGGAGTTCTGCGCGACCCGGGAGGTCTGGGACGCCTGGGCGATCTGGGGGGCGGGTGCCTGTGCCTGTGCGGTCGGTGCCGCGACGAAACCGGAGACGGCGAGGGCGAGAGCGGGGAAGGCGAAGGCGAGGAGTCTTCGCACGCTCCGTCGTGATTCACGCATGGGGGTACTGCCTCCATCGGTGGGGTTACAAGGCAGGCCCGTGACGCGCGTAGCGGCGGCAGAGTGCGCAGTCATGAGCATGACACTTCGAACACCCTGGGATGCCGATGTGCGTGGCATGACAGGACGGTGCAGAACCTAACGGGGTTCGGTCGAGACCGGTTCCCCCGCGCGAAGATCTTTACTGCGGCGTAGGGGGCGCTTGGCCCCCTCATGAGAGGGGGTTGGCGCGTACATGATGAGGGCTATGCCCAGAGCTGACCCTGGAGGGTCTCGATGGCTTCCTCGGTCGTGGCGGCGGTGTAGACGCCGGTCGACAGGTACTTCCAGCCGCCGTCGGCGACGACGAACACGATGTCGGCGCTCTCGCCGGCCTGTACGGCCTTCCTGCCGACGCCGATCGCGGCGTGCAGCGCGGCGCCGGTGGAGACGCCCGCGAAGATGCCCTCCTGCTGCAGGAGCTCCCGGGTCCGGGTCACGGCGTCCGCCGAGCCGACCGAGAAGCGGGTGGTGAGCACGGAGGCGTCGTAGAGCTCGGGCACGAAGCCCTCGTCGAGGTTGCGCAGCCCGTACACGAGGTCGTCGTACCGCGGCTCCGCGGCGACGATCTTCACATCCGGCTTGTGCTCACGCAGATAGCGGCCGACGCCCATCAGCGTGCCCGTCGTGCCGAGCCCCGCGACGAAGTGCGTGACGGACGGCAGGTCGGCGAGGATCTCCGGGCCGGTCGTCGCGTAGTGCGCACCGGCGTTGTCCGGGTTGCCGTACTGGTACAACATCACCCAGTCCGGGTGCTCGGCGGCAATCTCTTTCGCCACCCGCACGGCGGTGTTGGAACCGCCCGCCGCCGGGCTGGAGATGATCTCCGCGCCCCACATCCCCAGCAGGTCACGGCGCTCCTGCGAGGTGTTCTCGGGCATCACGCAGACCATCCGGTAGCCCTTGAGCTTGGCGGCCATCGCCAGCGAGATACCGGTGTTGCCGGAGGTCGGCTCCAGGATGGTGCAGCCCGGGGTGAGCCGGCCGTCCTTCTCCGCCTGCTCGATCATGTGCAGGGCGGGGCGGTCCTTGACCGAGCCGGTCGGGTTGCGGTCCTCCAGCTTGGCCCAGATCCGGACGTCGGCGGACGGCGAGAGCCGCGGCAGGCGCACCAGGGGGGTGTTGCCGACCGCGGCCAACGGGGAGTCGTAGCGCATGCCGATCTCAGGCCATGCCGCCGGCGACCGCCGGCAGGATCGTCACGGTGTCGCCGTCGCTGAGCTTGGTGTTGATGCCGTCGAGGAACCGGACGTCCTCGTCGTTCAGGTACACGTTCACGAAGCGGCGGAGCTTGCCGTCGTCCACGATGCGGGCGTGGATGCCGGTGTGCCGGGACTCGAGGTCGTTGAAGAGGTCGGCGAGGGTGTCACCGCCGCCCTCCACCGCCTTCTGACCGTCGGTGTACTGGCGGAGGATGGTCGGGATGCGGACCTCGATGGCCATGGCTCAGGGCTCCTGTCGGAAAGTCTGGGTGGGTGGGCGCGCAGCGGCACGCCGCGGCTCACGGCCGTACGGCGGCAGGGAACGTCAACAGATGGCGCTGTTCAGCCTGCACAGGTCGACGTGCAGCCGCGCCACGAGCATGCTGCCCGGCGCCTTGTCGCTCACGTCGTAGGAAACCATGGGGTCATCGTATCGATTCCCGACCGGGGTCCTGGAGTGTGATCCCATATACCGGACGGATTCCGGCCGCACTCTGAGACGAGGCTGGCGGCGGCCACCCCGGGGCGCGGGGTCACGTCTCCAACGCCGGCCAGGGGCAGCCCACCCAGGGGCGCGGGGAACTGCGCGACCAGCCCCCACCGGCCCGCAGGTGACCACCGCGCGGTCCGGCACCGCCGAAATCCGCCGTCGTGGCGAAGCGCCGCCGCGGCGGAGAGATGTGGCCGACGAGAGAAACGGGAGCGGCGGGGAAGCCTGTCGACGGCGGAGAGGACAGGGCGAGCACCGGGGCCGTGAGAGGCCGGTCGGCCGGGCCTCAGTACGCCTCGACGATCGTGAGTTCTTCCTCTGTGATCTCGCCCTCCACGATGCGGTAGGAGCGGAACTGGAAGTCGCCCAGGCCGTCGGTGTCGGCTGTCGAGACGAGGACGTAGTGGGCGCCGGGCTCGTTCGCGTAGGAGATGTCCGTGCGGGACGGGTACGCCTCCGTCGCCGTGTGGGAGTGGTAGATGACCACCGGTTCCTCGTCGCGGTCGTCCATCTCGCGGTAGAGCTTCAGGAGGTCGCCGGAGTCGAACTCGTAGAACGTCGGGGACATCGCCGCGTTCAGCATCGGGATGAAGCGCTCGGGGCGGTCCGAGCCCGCCGGGCCCGCGATGACGCCGCACGCCTCGTCGGGGTGGTCCTTGCGCGCGTGGGCGACGATCTGGTCGACGAGGGCCTGGGTGATGGTCAGCATGTCGGTCAGGATAAGCAGAAGGGCCGTCCCGTACCGAAGGCTGGTACGGGACGGCCCAGATGCCGGACGTCCTGAGCGGCTGCCGCGGGGAACGCCACGAGTGCTCCCCGGGGCGGACGTCCGGAGGGGGTGGTCAGCTGACCTTCGCCGGCGACGGCTGCTCGCGCCGCTCGGTGATCTCCGGGTTGCGGTTCTTCAGGACCAGCCAGCCGGCGCCGAGCGCGGCGGCCCAGCCGGCCATCACGTAGAGGCAGACGCGGGAGTCGGCGTCGTACGCGATCAGGCCGGTGACGAAGAGCAGGAAGGCGATGGCGATCCAGCTGCACACCGCGCCGCCCGGGGCCGGGAAGGAGGAGGCGGGCAGGCGGCCCGCGTCGACCGCGCGGCGGTAGCGGACGTGGCTGATCAGGATCATCAGCCAGGTCCAGATGCCGGCCGCGGTGGCGACGGAGGTGACGTAGCCGAACGCCTTCTCCGGGACGATGTAGTTGAGGACCACGCCGATGCCCATGAAGAGGACCGAGACCGTGACGCCGATCGCCGGGGTCTTGGACGCGGACAGCCGGCGGAACACGGCCGGCGCCTCGCCGCTGTCGGCGAGGGTGCGCAGCATCCGGCCCGTGGAGTACATGCCGGAGTTGCAGGAGGACAGGGCGGCGGTCAGCACGACGAAGTTGACGATGCCGGCGCCCGCCGGGATGCCGATCTTCGCGAAGGCGGCGACGAAGGGCGAGACCCCCGGGGCGAACTCGGTCCACTTGACGACACAGAGGATCACCGTGAGCGCGCCGACGTAGAAGAGGGCGATGCGCCAGGGGAGCGTGTTGATCGCCTTGGGGAGGGTCTTCTCGGGGTTCTCCGACTCACCGGCGGTGACGCCGACCAGCTCGACCGCGAGGTAGGCGAACATGACGCCCTGCAGGGTCATCAGGGAGGAGCCGATGCCCTTGGGGAAGAAGCCGTCGAACTGGTAGAGGTTCGCGACCGACGCGGTGTCACCGGCGCTGCTGAAGCCGAAGGTCAGGACGCCGAGGCCGATCACGATCATGCCGATCAGGGCGGTGACCTTGACCATGGAGAACCAGAACTCCAGCTCTCCGAACACCTTCACGGAGATCAGGTTGACCCCGAAGAGGACCACCAGGAAGACCAGGGCCGTCACCCACTGCGGGATCGACGGGAACCAGTAGTGGACGTAGATCGCTGCGGCGGTCAGCTCGGCCATGCCGGTGACGACCCACATCAGCCAGTACGTCCAGCCGGTGAAGTATCCGAAGAACGGGCCGAGGAACTCCCGGGAGTACTCGGCGAAGGAGCCGGAGACCGGGCGGTAGAGCAGGAGCTCGCCGAGGGCCCGCATGATGAAGAAGACGATGGCGCCGGCGACGGCGTACATCAGGATCAGGCTGGGACCGGCCTTGGCGATGTTCGCCCCGGCGCCCAGGAAGAGGCCGACGCCGATGGCGCCGCCGATCGCGATCATCTGGACCTGACGGCTGCCGAGCCCGCGCTCGTACCCCTCTTCGGGGGCTTCGGAGGCGCTGGACGCCTTCTCCGATGTGTCGACCTGAGCGGAGGTCATGTGTGGTGCGCGCCTTTCTCCATGCCGAACCGGGCCTCTGGTCGGCCTCGGATCGGGTTTCGATCCCCCCGGATTGATGGAGCGGTGCCTGACCGGTGGTTGCCGGTTCGGTGGCGCACCCGGCCGTACACATGGGTGGTGTGTGCGCCGGGCGGTCGTGAAGATTTATCACGGCCGCAACGCTGATCACCGGGATCCGCCGAGAGGGATTGTGGCGCACGCCACTGGAAGAAGCGGACATAGTGCGGCCGAAACGGCCATACCAGGCCGCATCGGTGACAGGATCGTTATCCGGATTTGAGCGTCCTCTGAGCGAACACGAAATCCGGACCTTCTACGACATAAGGGTGGCGACCAGGGTCTCCTGGAGACCGCCGAGCCACAGGTACGCCATCACCATCGGCTTGCGCGGGTCCTCGTCCGGGAGCCGGTAGAGCAGATCGGTGTCGTCCTCGTCGGTGATGTCGAGGCGGGAGCCGATGGCGAGGCGCAGGTCGTTGAGGGCGCCGAGCCACTGCCGGGACTCGTCCGGGGACAGCTTGAGGACCGCACCGCCCTTCTCCACCGGAGCCAGCGCGTCCAGCGAGCGGATCACCGCGAGGGCGCTCTCCCTCTTGCCGGCCCGCAGGTCGTTCTCGGTGAAGCGGCGGAACTCGGAGGAATGGGCCCGCTGCTCCTCCGCCTCCTGCGAGGACTCCGGGAGCCGCTCCGGGTCGCAGTAGGCGTCCGGGAAGAGCCGGCGCAGCACCGGGTCGCTGGGCGCCTCGCTCGGGCCCTCGGCGAACAGTTCGGCGAGCGGGTCGTCGGGGGCGTCCTCGGCGGGGCCGGGTCCGATGAGCTCCAGGAGCTGGACGGCCAGCGACCGGATGATGGAGATCTCGACGTCGTCGAGCGCGACGGCGGCGCCGCCGCCGGGGAGCGGTTCGAAGATTCCTGGCATGGAGGGGATTCGCTGCTTCCGGTCCTGGTCGAGGAGGGGGCTGGGGCTACTTCCGGTCCTGCTGGAGGGTGGCCCACAGGCCGTAGCCGTGCATCGCCTGTACGTCGCGTTCCATCTCCTCGCGGCTGCCGCTGGAGACGACCGCCCGGCCCTTGTGGTGGACGTCCAGCATGAGCTTGGTGGCCTTGTCCTTGGGATAGCCGAAGTACGACTGGAAGACGTACGTCACATAGCTCATGAGGTTGACGGGGTCGTTGTGCACGATCGTGATCCACGGGACGTCGGGCTCAGGTACGGCGAAGGCCTCCTCCGCCGACTCGGTGCGTTCGATCTCTACGGGAGCGGGTGACGTCACATGGCCATGCTGCCACGCCGAGGAAAAATCGTCACACTGACGAAATGGGGGTAGCATCCTCGTCATGAACACAGCGGACCTTGGGCTGCCGGTGGACGTTCCCTCGACGGCGCTCTTCACGGACCAGTACGAGCTGACGATGCTGCAGGCCGCCCTGAAGGCGGGTACGGCCGAGCGGCGGAGCGTCTTCGAGGTCTTCACCCGGCGGCTGCCGGAGGGGCGCCGCTACGGCGTCGTGGCGGGCACCGGGCGTGTCCTGGACACGGTCGAGAACTTCCGGTTCGACAACGGCGTCCTCGGTTTCCTGGCGGAGCGGAAGATCGTCGACGAGCCCACCCTGCGCTGGCTCGCCGGGTACCGCTTCAGCGGTGACATCTGGGGCTACCCCGAGGGCGAGGTCTACTTCCCGGGCTCGCCGATCATGCGGGTGGAGGGCTCCTTCGCCGAGTGCGTGCTCCTGGAGACCGTGATCCTCTCGATCCTCAACCACGACTCGGCGATCGCGGCCGCCGCCTCCCGGATGGCCTCGGCCGCCGGGGACCGTCCGCTGATCGAGATGGGTGCCCGCCGCACCCATGAACTGGCCGCCGTCGCCGCCTCCCGCGCCGCCTACGTCGGCGGTTTCGCCACCACCTCGGACCTCGCCGCCGGCTTCCGCTACGGCATCCCCACCGTCGGCACCTCCGCCCACGCCTTCACCCTGCTCCACGACCGCGAGCGCGACGCCTTCCGGGCCCAGGTCGACTCGCTCGGCCGGGGCACCACGCTGCTCGTCGACACGTACGACGTCGCCGAGGCGGTCCGTACGGCCGTGGAGGTGGCCGGACCCGAGCTGGGCGCGGTCCGCATCGACTCCGGCGACCTGCTGCTGGTCGCCCACCGGGTGCGCCAGCAGCTGGACGAGCTGGGCGCCGTCGACACCAAGATCGTGGTGACCTCGGACCTGGACGAGTACGCCATCGCCTCGCTCGCCGCGGCGCCGGTGGACGCGTACGGCGTCGGCACCCAGCTGGTCACCGGCTCCGGGCACCCCACCTGCTCCATGGTCTACAAGCTGGTCGCCCGCGCCGAGTCCGCCGACCTCAGGGCGCCGCTGGTGCCGGTGGCGAAGAAGTCGACCGGCGGCAAGACGTCCGTCGGCGGCCGCAAGTGGGCGGCGCGGCGCCTGGACGCCGACGGGGTGGCGGAGGCCGAGGTCGTCGGCACCGGGGAGGTCCCGGCCGACCTGGTCGACCAGCAGCTCCTGGTCGAGCTGGTGAAGTCCGGCGAGGTGGTCGCGCGCGAGCCCCTGGACGCGCCCCGCACCCGCCATGCGGCGGCCCGGGCGAATCTCCCCCTGTCCGCGACCCAGCTCTCCCGAGGGGAACCGGTCCTTCCGACGGAGTACGTACAGGGGCGCTCGGGTAGCTAGAGCGGGTGCCCGCGTACGCGCCCCGCAAAGCCCCCTCCCCTACGCCCCCGTAAGTCTCTACGCTCGTAGGTTCAGGCCGGACCCGCACGCTTCATCCACGCGTCTCCCCCGTCGACAGAACCGAAATCGAATGCGAAGGACACCGACCATGCGCCGCGCCTTGATCGTCGTCGATGTGCAGAACGACTTCTGCGAGGGGGGCAGTCTCGCGGTGACCGGGGGTGCCGATGTGGCCGCCGCGATCACGGAGCTGATCGGGCAGGCGCCCGCCGGCTACCGCCACGTGGTGGCGACACGCGACCACCACATCGCGCCGGGGGGCCACTTCGCCGACAACCCCGACTATGTCCGCAGCTGGCCGGCGCACTGCGTCGCCGGCACCGAGGGGGTGGGCTTCCATCCCAACTTCGCCCCGGCGGTCGCCTCCGGGGCGGTGGACGCCGTGTTCAGCAAGGGGGAGTACGCGGCGGCGTACAGCGGCTTCGAGGGCGCCGACGAGAACGGGGTGAAACTGGGCGACTGGCTGCGCGCCCGCAAGATCGACGAGGTGGACGTGGTGGGCATCGCCACGGACCACTGCGTGCGGGCGACGGCGCTGGACGCGGCGCGGGAGGGCTTCCGCACGCAGGTCCTGCTGGACCTCACGGCGGGGGTGGCCGAGGACACGACGGAACGCGCCCTGGAACAGCTCCGCGAGGCCGGCGTAGAACTGACCGGCAAGCCGGTCGTCTAGAAACCGCCACACCCCCGAGGCCACCGCACCCTCAGGCCGCCACACCCTCAGGCCGCTGCACCCTCAGGCCGCTGCACCCTCAGGCCCCCTGCGGCTGCGTCCACCGCTCACATTCATCTCCGCCGCAGCGGCGCTCAGCCGCGACGGCGGATTTCGGCGGTGCCGGACCGGCCGGTGGTCACCCGCGGGCCGGTGGGGGCCGGTCGCGCAGTTCCCCGCGCCCCTGAGTCGGCTGCCCTGCCCAGCACTCAACCCTTGCCGTCGGCCTTTGCGGCCCTGGGGCGGCTGCCCGGGCCGGCGCCGATCGACGCACCCGCCCACGCCCGGGCCGGTGGGGGCCGGTCGCGCAGTTCCCCGCGCCCCTGAGTCGGCTGCCCCGCCCGGCGCCCAACCCTTGCCGTCGGCCTTTGCGGCCCTGGGTCGGCTGCCCGGGCCGGTGGGGGCCGGTCGCGCAGTTCCCCGCGCCCCTGGGTTGGCTGCCCTGCCCAGTACTCAACCCTTGCCGTCGGCCTTTGCGGCCCTGGGTCGGCTGCCCGGCCGGTGTCGGGAACGTGCTGGTCACGCTGCTGTTGGTCGGCGGAGTAGGGATCTGATCGGTCTCCACAGTTCGGTTGCCGTGACACCGTTGTCAGGGGCCGTTCGCCATATCAGGCCGTCGGGGTGGTGGAGGACGGCCGTGATCTCGTCCGGGGTCGGAGGGGCGGCGTTGCCCCGTAGGTAGACCGCTCGCATGCCGAGGTTGCGGAGCCTGGTCAGGGCGCGGGCGCGGTTCTGGGCATGGACCAGTACCCGTACCGCGGACGAGCCGTCCGCGGCGGTCGGGCTGGGCAGGTTCAGCGCCACCACCACCATGCCGTTGGGCAGCTTGCAGAAGCCTCCTGCGGCCATGCGATCAGATCCCCGTCCGCGTCGGTGTCAATAAGAAATCCACAGGACGCACCTAAACACGATCGGCGGCGACCCGCCAAGGGGTCGCCGCCGATATGTGTCTGACCTGCGAGAACAGGGATTACTTCGTCGCGGGGCCGACCTGGAGGGAGATCGTCGAGCCGTCTCGCGCTTCCTTGACGATCTTGATCTTGGTGTTGGTGTCAGTGATCTTGACACCGGCGGCCGGGTTCGACGCGTCGTAGTAGGTGCTGGTGTGGTCGTTGAAGACCGGCACCCCGGCAGCCGACTTGATCTTCGTCGCGACGTCCGCCTTGTGCAGGGTGATGCCGTCCGTGCGGTAGAGGCTGAACGGCGAGTCGTAGGCCTGGATGCGGTTGCGCATCAGCGTGCCGTCGGACCACTTCAGCGGCGCCGGGTGGGAGTCGATCGGGAGGATCAGACCGGTGCCCGGGTGACCGCCGTCGCCCGTGTGCGTGTTGTTGTCCGCCTCGGAGGTGTCCCACTTCCAGATCAACAGGCCGTTCTGGTACGGGTAGTGCTCCACCCAGTCCGGACGGGTCGTCGAGAAGCCGAAGTTGTACGGGCCGACCTTGAGGGTCTTGTCGTACGACACGTACTGGCGGTTCTCCGCGATGTAGTACTGCGCATAGTCCTTGGTGAAGGACTCACCGATGCGGGAGAAGCCGGAGGCGGTCCAAGCGGCGTCCGCCGACTCCGCGTTGTCGGAGAAGACGGCCGAGCCGTCCGCGGTCACCGTGATCTCGTCGGCCGTGAAGCCCTTCAGGGCGACCCCGCCGTCGGTCTGGTAGCGGAAGCGGAGCTGGATCTTCTGGCCCGCGTAGGCGTCCAGCGGGTACGACAGCTTGGCGTACGCGTCGATCGAACCGGTGAGCGCCGGCTTGTCGCTGCCGTCGCGCGGGATGGCCGCGCCGTTCACCGTGCCGTCCAGGGCGGTCCAGTTGGCGCCGCCGTCGGTGGACACCTCCGCGTAGAGGTAGTCGTAGTTGGCCTCGATGTCGTACCAGCCGTCGAGCGAGAGCGCGGCGGACGACTTGCCGGTGAGGTCGACCTCACGAGTCAGCGTGTTCTTCAGGTCGTTGCCGCTGCCGCTCCACCACTGGGTCGAGCCCTCAGCCGGGGTGACGACCGTGGTCGTGACCGCCTTGTCGGGCAGGGTGACCACGAGGGCCTGCTTGTTCTTCGTGTTGTACTCGGCGACGCCCAGCTTGTGGGCGGACTTCACGCCCGCCTTGGCCACGTCGTAGTTGAGCCAGCCGAGCTGCAGCTTGTCCCAGGCGTTCATGTCGCCCGGCAGGTCGCCGATGGACTCCTTGCCGGTGCCCAGCCAGGAGCCGGAGGACATCAGGGTCCAGAAACCGGTGGAGTTCTCGCCGCCGTCGGTGTCGTACTCGTCCGGCAGGCCGAGGTCGTGGCCGTACTCGTGGGCGTAGACGCCGAGGCCGCCGTTCTCCGGCTGCATGGTGTAGTCGCCGACCCAGATGCCGGTGTCGCCGACCTGGGTACCGCCCAGCTTGTTGTTGTCGGGGCCGGTGGCGCCGGCGTCGGTGCCGAAGGCGTACCAGCGGTGCGCCCAGATCGCGTCGGTGCCCTGGGCGCCGCCGCCCGCGGACTCGTCCTCGCCCGCGTGCACGATCTGGAAGTGGTCGACGTAGCCGTCGGGCTCGTTGAAGTTGCCGTCGCCGTCGTAGTCGTAGCGGTCCCACTGGTCGTACTGGGCGAGGTCGGCCTTGATGGCGGCGTCGGACTCGCCGGCCGCCTTCTGGTCGGCGACCCAGGCGTTCAGGCCGTCGCGCACCAGGTTCCAGACACTGGAGCAGGTGGTGGAACCGCAGGCGTTGTTGCCGTAACGGGCCTCGTTGTAGGGGACCTTGACCCAGTCGGTGACCTCACCGTCGACCGAGTAGCGGCCCGAGGACTGCTTCTCGTAGTACTTCTTCAGCGACTCGGTGTTCTTGCCGGTGCCGAAGTAGAGGTCCTGGAAGTGGGCCTGGTTGTAGTCCGCCTGCCACGCCGTGGAGTTGTCCTTGGTGCGGTCCGGCTGGGCTATCTGGTTGTGCAGCGGGCCCGCCGTGCCGTTGTACCGGGGGTCGGTCTGGTCGCCGAACTCCACCAGGATCGTGAAGATCTTGTCCGTCTTCTCGCGGCCGAGCTCGACGTACTTGCTGTCGCCCTTCTTGCCCTTGAGCTGGACGACCTTCGAACCGTTGCGGTCCTTGACCTGGGCCTTGCCGGATATGACCTGGTCGAGGGCCTCCTGGCGCTGGGCCTCCTGGGTCTTGCTCAGGGGGCCGTCGAGATCGTGCTCGTCCTGCTTCGCCGACGGGTCGTGCCGGCCGGCGGTGGCGGTCGCGGCCGGGGTCGCCGCCTCCGCGACCGCGAAGGTGGCGAATCCCACGGAGGCGGTCGCGAGCGTCACTCCTACGGCGAGTGCTCTGAACGTCCAGGGTCTGCTGGTCACTTGAGTTCCTCCCCCGCGCCGCGCGCACGGAAGGGGGACCGGGTCATGGTTGGGTCCGTGCGCGCACGTTCAACGCGTCGATTCAAGTGACGACATTTGACTACTGGTTTACGAGAAAAGACAGACCTTGACTTAGAAACTTCAACTCCAGTATGCGGAGCTGAAGTTCGCTTTACGGACGCCCGGGGAGGGACCCACCCACGAAGGACCTCGCTCAACCGGCGCGCATATGCCTCTGGTTGCCGTATGCCATGCGACCGTGCGCCCCCTGTGCACCGGTACCGTGGGTTAGGTCACGCTTACCGGTCGTTCCTCTCGGGCACACACGCGAATAGAGTCGAATGGTGGAACGCCCGGAAGCCGGTGAAATGTCAGGCCGGCTACCCGTCTCACCCCCACATCTTCCGAGGACACGATTGCCATGCCTCGTCCGACCCCGGCACAGCTCGTCTACGGTTCGTGCACCGTGATCTGCTCGACGCTCGCCATGCTGCTGCTGTCACAGACGAGTTCGGGCATCGGGATCGCGGTCATCGCGCTCGCCGCGCTCGGTCTGGGACTGCTGGTGGCCATGACGGTCCCGCTCCCTGGGCCCCGCACGGTCGCACAGTCACAGCCCACCCCGACCGCACCGCCCGGTGTGCGGGTCCCCGCACCCCGGGAGACCGTGGCCGCCGCCACGGCCGAGCCCGTCCGGGAGCCCACCGCGCCCTGACACACGCACACACGCGAAGTCGGCGGGTCCGTGAGACTGACGGACCCGCCGACTGCTTGTGCGCCCCTCGGGACCACCTCGTACCGCCTACGGCGGGATCACCTCGTACTGACGACGACCGTCTTCGCGGCCTTGTCGTGCAACCCCTGTTTGTACGGTTTGTCGAAGAAACTCCAGCCGCCGCAGATGATCGTCCAGACGCAGGCGCAGCAGAAGGCGAACGGCAGCCACAGCACCAGGGCCCGCATCAGCGAGGTCTGGCCGGAGGGGGTGGCACCGTCGTTCAGGTTGGCGACCCGCATGCCGAGCCACTTCTTGCCGAGGGTCTGGCCCGTCTTGGCGATCAGCAGGGTGTCGTAGGCGACGAACAGGACGGCGGCGATGACCGACTGGGCGAGGGATCTGCCGGCCGAGATCCGCTCGCCGTGCATCTGGTACTCGCTCACCCCGAACGCCAAGGTGACCAGCACGACCACGATGCCCACCAGGATCATGTCGATGATCCTGGCGAGGGTGCGTCTGCCGCTGTCGGCGAGCGGGGGCATCCCGGCGAGCGGATCGGCGGGGTAGCCGCCCTCGTCGCCGCCCGCTCCGTAGGGGCCGCCGCCGTAGGGGCCACCGCCGTAGGAGGGCGGTGGGGGCTGCGAGCCGCCGTACGGGGTGTCGTACGGCGAGCCCGAACCCGGCCCCTGGCCCTCGCCCGGCGGGGGCTGTTTCCTGAACGGGTCGTCTTCCGGCGGCTGTCCGGAGCCCGGCGGCGGTTCGGTGCTCATGGCCCGAGTGGACCGCGAAGCCGCCCGGCCCGCATCCGGCGCGCGGCCGTACGGGGCAATCCCCGTCCGGCCACGGAGGGGGCGATCCCTATTCCGCCACGAAGGTGCGCGCCGCCTTGTCGTGCCAGCACTGGCGCCAGGGCCGGTCGAACAGGCACCAGGCGACACCGACGATCCCGATGCCGAGCAGCCCGGGCACGGTGTACACCAGCCAGCGGCGCAGCGCGGCGCCGAAGGCGGGGGGCTCATGGCCCTCGATGTCCCGTACCTCCAAGCCGAACAGCTTCTTGCCGAGCGTGCGGCCCCATCTGGCGGTGGGCAGCACCTCGTAGAGGACACCGGCGACGAGCAGGACGGCGAGCACGATCCCGAGGTACGCGCCCGTCGTGCCGTCGAGCAGCCAGACCGTCTCGGTACGGCCGGACAGCTTGGCCGCGTCGATCTTGTCCTGCACGTGCTGGGCCGCCTTGGTGCCGAACGGTACGGCGGCGGCCGCGGTGACCCCGCCGACGATCAGGCTGTCGACGAGCCGCGCGGCGAACCGCTTGCCGAGTCCGGCGGGACGGGCCGCCGCCTGCCGCCGGGCGGCCGCCTGGAAGACGTCCTCCACCGGCGGCTTCCAGGGCGCCGGCTGCTGGTCACCGGCGAGTTGGTGCACCTGCTGCGCCCAGGAGGACTGCCCGCCGCCGGCACCGGCGGCCATGGGGCCGGCGGCGGCCGTCGGGGACTGCGGCAGACCGGACTGCTGGGGCAGGGACGGGGCGACCGCCTGGGGAGCGGCGGGCCCCTGGTCGGGTTCCGCCTGGGCCGCCGCCGCGCGGGCCGCGGCCGCCTTTCCGGCACCGAAGCCGGGACGGCCGGTGCCGGTACCGCCCGCTCCGGCACCGGGCGCGCCGACGGGTCCCTGGGCCCCGAAGCCGGCCGCGCCGACGGGACCGGCGGAGCTCTGAGCGCCGTAACCACCGGGACCGGACGCACCGGCACCACCGGAGCCCGGCGCACCGAACCCGCCCTGGCCCGCGCCGGTACCGCCCGCCCCCGTGCCCGGGTCCGCCGCGCCGGTGTCCGGCCCCTGCGCGCCCTCGCCCCGGATCGGACGGAACGTCAGCGTGCCGTCGTCCATGGGCGGCTGGGCCGGGCCGACCGTCGGCCTGCGGAAGATGAACGTGCCCCCCGAGTCGATGTCGCCCTGGTCCGCCGGCGGGATCGTCGCCGTACCGTCGGTGCGGGACGACCGGCCGTCCGGCTGGGCCGGGGCGCCGGCCGCCCGGGGGTCGGCGCCCCAGCCGGAGGTTGCCGCCTGCGGGTCCTCGTCGAAGAAGTGCGGGCCGGTCTCCTCCACCGAAGAGGCCGCAGGGGGCGCGGGAGCCCCGGAAGCCGCAGGGCCGGAGCCGGGCGGCGGCATGAGCGGCCGGCCGTCGGCCGGGGCGGGGCGGCTGGTGCCCGGCACCCAGGAGGCACCGTTCCAGTAACGGACGTAGCCGGGGATGGACGGGTCCGGGTAGTAGCCCTCGCGGGGCCGTTCGTCACCGGGTGCCGGAGTTGGGGCGCTCATGTCCGTCGTCCCGTATCTGCTCGGGGGTCGTGTGGGAGCCTCCACATCTATCAGACCCGGGTGGTCCCCACCGCCAGTCCCGCAGGACCCGCCCCTTTCCGGGCAGCCCTGTGCATCCCCTTCACCGCATCGGAAAAAAATCTTCCGGAACCCGCGTAATGCTCGCGGCCCCAGCCTCTCTCCACTCGTACGGGCCCACCCGCAGGCGCCCGTACGACTGATCGAGAACGAATGATCGAGAGAGGAAACGAACGTCATGGATCACACCGTGGTGGAACGCGAGCTGGAGCTCCGGCTCATCCTGTCCCCGGAGCGGAGCATCCCGGTCCCGGCGCGGCTCGCCTACCGCTCCGACGACCCGTACGCCGTCCATGTCAGCTTCCACATCAACTCCGACTTCCCGGTGCACTGGACCTTCGCCCGCGACCTCCTGGTGGAGGGGGTGTTCCGGCCGAGCGGGCACGGGGACGTACGGGTGTGGCCGACGAAGTCGGAGGGCCGCAGCGTCGTGCTGATGGCGCTGAGTTCGCCCGACGGGGACGCCCTGCTCCAGGCGCCGACCGCCCAGGTGTCCGCCTGGCTGGAGCGGACGCTGCGGGCGGTGCCCCCGGGGTCCGAGGGCCGGCGGCTGGGGATCGACGACGCGCTCGACCAGCTGCTGGCCCAGTGAGGCCCCCGGCGGATGAGGTCAGAACAGCTTGCCGGGATTGAGGATGCCCAGCGGGTCGAAGACGTCCTTGACGGCCCGCTGCATCTCCACGCCCACCGGCCCGATCTCGCGGGCCAGCCACTCCTTCTTCAGGACGCCGACGCCGTGTTCGCCGGTGATGGTGCCGCCGAGCTCCAGTCCGAGGGCCATGATCTCGTCGAAGGACGCACGGGCGCGGGCGCATTCGTCGGGGTCCTGGGCGTCGAAGCAGACGGTGGGGTGCGTGTTGCCGTCGCCCGCGTGGGCGACCACCCCGATGGTCAGCCGGTACTTGTCCGCGATGCGCTCGACGCCCTCGATCATGTCGCCGAGCCGGGAACGGGGCACGCACACGTCGTCGATCATCGTGGTGCCCTTGACGGCCTCCAGGGCGACGAGTGAGGACCGGCGGGCCTGGAGGAGGAGTTCGGACTCGGCGGCGTCGTCGGCCGGGACCACCTGGGTGGCGCCCGCGGCCTCGCACAGCTCGCCGAGGGCGGCCAGGTCCGCGGCGGGGTCCGGGGTGTCGAAGGCGGCGAGCAGCAGCGCCTCGGTGGACTCCGGCAGGCCCATGTGGGTGAGGGCATTGACCGCCCGCACGGTCGTGCGGTCCATCAGTTCGAGGAGGGACGGCACATGCCCGCCCGCCATGATCTTGCACACCGCGTCGCAGGCGGCGGCCGCGGAGCCGAACTCGGCCGCCAGCACCAGCTGCTGCGGCGGCTTGGGCTTCAGGGCCAGCACGGCCCGTACGACGATGCCGAGCGAGCCCTCCGAGCCGACGAAGAGCCGGGTGAGGTCGTACCCGGCGACACCTTTCGCCGTACGCCGGCCGGTGGACAGCAGCCGCCCGTCGGCGAGGACGACGTCCAGGCCCAGCACGTACTCGGCGGTCACCCCGTACTTCACACAGCACAGCCCGCCGGACGCGGTGCCGATGTTGCCGCCGATCGTGCACATCTCCCAGCTGGAGGGGTCCGGCGGGTAGTAGAGGCCGTGTTCCTCGACCGCGCGGGAGAGGGTGGCGTTGACGACGCCCGGTTCGGTGACGGCGATGCGGTCGACCGGCGAGATCTCCAGGATGCGGTCCATCTTCGTCAGGGACAGCACGATGCAGCCGTCGGTGGCGTTGGCGCCGCCGGACAGGCCGGTGCGGGCGCCCTGCGGGACGACCGGGACACGCAGTTCGGTGGCGGTGCGCATGACGTGCTGGACCTCTTCGACCGTGCGCGGCAGCACGACCACGGCCGGGGCACCGGCCGGGCAGAAGCTCGCCATGTCGTTGGCGTAGGAGGCGGTCACATCGGGGTCGACGAGAACCGCGTCGGCCGGCAGACCCGCGAGGAGCCGGTCGGTGAGGTTTCCGGTGGCCTCGTCCCGAGGCGCTTCGATACGGCTCATGATCACAGCGTCGCACCCGGGGCCATCGGTGTGAACCCCACAGGGTCCGTCCTTGGGCCGCATGGATGTGGTGGTCGTATTGACGCACAGTGTGCGGCATGTGCGCGCTCGACAACCGACCGTCCGGACCCGCCACCTCGCTGCTCCCGGAGCCGGAGCCGCCGCGCCGCCGCCGGGTGCTGCGGAGGCTGCTGATCGTCGCACTGGCCGGCAGCGCGGCGGCCTGCGGAGCGCTGCTGCTGTGGCACCCGCACCCGTCACCCCCCGCCGCCCGGCCCGCGGCCGCCGGACCCCAGGCGCAGCGGCAGTCGACGGCGCAGGTCGTGACGGAGGTCGTCAACGGGATGCCCGCCGCGCTGCCCGACCTCACGACGCTGATCGGCGAGCGGGAGGCCCGGGTCCGGGCACAGCCGAAGGACGCGCGGGCCTGGGCGGTGCTCGGGGCCGCGTATGTGGAGCGGGCGGCCCGGACCGCCGGGATCGCCGACTATCCGAGGGCCGAGCGGGCGCTGCAGACCTCCCTTGAGGTGTCGGCCAAGGGCAACGCCGAGGCGCTGCGCGGACTCACGGCGCTGGCCAACGCCCGCCGGGACTTCCCCGAGGCCAAGCGGTTCGGCGAGGAGGCGCTGCGGGCGGCGCCGAAGCAGTGGTCGACGTATCCGGCGCTGATCGACGCCTACAACGGGCTCGGCGACTACAAGGCGGCCAGGTCCGCGCTGGACAAGCTGATGGCGCTGAAGGTCGGGGCCGACGTGAGGCCCGCCGTGATGGCCCGGGCCTCCGCCGTGTACCGGGACCGGGGCTGGCGCGAGGACGCCGTGGCCCAGGTGACCGACGCGGCGGCGGCCGCCCGGACGCCCGCCGAGCAGGCCGCGTACCTGTGCCAGGCCGGACAGCTGGCCTGGGAGCGGGGCGACCGGGACGACGCGCTGCGGCACTTCCGTGCGGCCGTGGGCCTCGACCCCGACCTGTCGGTTGCCCGGGCGGGGCAGGGGCGGGCACTGGCCGCGCTGGGCCGCACACAGGATGCGCTGACCGCGTACCAGGGCGCCCTCGCACACCGGCCGTCTCCCCAAGTCTCCCTGGAGCTGGGTGAGTTGTACGAGTCGCTGGGGTTGGGGCGGGAGGCGGACACGCAGTACGCGGCCCTGCGGGCGCAGGTGCAGCGGGAGCTGGCGGCCGGGATCGACGACGATCTGCTGATCGGGCGGTACGAGGAGGACCACGGGGATGTCCAGGAGGCGGTGCAGCGGCTGACGGCCGAATGGGAGCGGCAGCCCGGCATCGAGGTCGCCGACGCCCTGGGCTGGGCGCTGCACCGGGCCGGTGACGACAAGGAGGCGCTGCGGTACGCCTCGATCGCGACGGACTCGACGAAGGGCGGCGGGGTCCGCAGTGCGCCGTACGCGTTCCACCGGGGCATGATCGAACGCGACCTGGAGCTGGAGGCCCCGGCCCGCCGCCACCTCCAGGACGCACTGCGGATCAACCCGTACTTCTCGCCGCTGCAGGTACCGGTGGCCAAGGCGACCCTGGCCGCGCTCGGGGAAGAGCCACCGGAGGAGCCGCTGCCGGGGTAGCCGGACCCCGGCGGACTCCGGCGAGCAGCGCCGCCGGACACCACCGGGCCGGTTGGGCACCGCCATACTCCGCCGGACTCCGCCGCCGTGGCTGATCGCCGTCGCGGCGGAGACGAATTCGACCGGAGTCACGTTCCGGCCGTCGGCTCACAGGTTCCCGCGGCGCTCCTGCTCGCGCTCGATCGCCTCGAACAGGGCCTTGAAGTTGCCCTTGCCGAAGCCCATCGAGCCGTGCCGTTCGATGATCTCGAAGAAGACCGTCGGCCGGTCCTGGACCGGCTTGGTGAAGATCTGCAGCAGATAGCCGTCCTCGTCGCGGTCGGCGAGGATCTTCAGCTCGCGGAGGGTGTCGACCGGCACCCGGGTGTCGCCCACCCACTCGCCGAGGGTGTCGTAGTACGAGTCCGGGGTGTCGAGGAACTGCACACCGGCCGCGCGCATGGTCCGCACGGTCCCGACGATGTCGTTGGTGTTGAGCGCGATGTGCTGGACGCCCGCGCCGCCGTAGAACTCCAGGTACTCGTCGATCTGGGACTTCTTCTTGGCTACGGCGGGCTCGTTGATCGGGAACTTCACCTTCAGGGTCCCGTCCGCCACCACCTTCGACATCAGCGCGCTGTACTCGGTGGCGATGTCGTCGCCCACGAACTCCTTCATGTTCGTGAAGCCCATGACCTTGTTGTAGAAGCCGACCCATTCGTTCATCCGGCCGAGTTCGACGTTGCCGACGCAGTGGTCGACCGCCTGGAAGGTGCGGCGGGCCGGCGGTTCGACGATCGGGGACGCGGCGACGAATCCCGGCAGGTACGGGCCGTCGTAGCCCCGCCGCTCGACAAGGGTGTGGCGGGTCTGGCCGTACGTGGCGATCGCGGCGAGGACGACGGTCCCGTGCTCGTCCTTCAGTTCGTACGGCTCGGCCACCGACCGGGCGCCGTGCTCGACCGCGTAGGCGTGCGCGGCGCGAGCGTCCGGGACCTCGATGGCGAGGTCGACGACACCGTCGCCGTGCTCGGCGACATGGCGGGCCAGGAAGTGGCCCCACTCGGAGTCCGGCCTGATGACGGAGGTGAGGACGAACCGCGCCGAGCCGTTCTCCAGCACATAGCTCGCGGTCTCGCGGCTGCCGTTCTCCGGTCCGGAGTACGCGACCAGCCGCATGCCGAAGGCGGTGGAGTAGTAGTGCGCCGCCTGCTTGGCGTTGCCCACGGCGAAGACGACCGCGTCCATTCCCTTGACCGGGAAGGGGTCGTCCTGCCGGGTGGTCGTGTCGGGAGTGTGGTCTGTGGTCTGCGTCATGGTCGAAGGGTGAACCTGGCGGGCAAGGTGCGCAATAGTTCGCGTTTTGCCTGGGCAATATGCTCAGCGGTACCTCCATACCGGCGGACTTTCTGTACATGGTGACCATCGGGAGGCGGGCATGACGATCGATCGTCTGGACGGACGGATCCTGGTGCTGTTGGCCCGGGAGCCGCGGATCGGCGTGCTGGAGATGTCCCGCCGGCTGGGGGTGGCCCGGGGGACCGTGCAGGCGCGTCTCGACCGGCTCCAGTCGAACGGGGTGATCCAGGGATTCGGCCCGCAGGTGGACCCGGCCGCCCTCGGCTACCCGGTCACCGCGTTCGCCACCCTCCAGATCCGGCAGGGCCAGGGCCCGGACGTCCGGGCCCATCTGGCCACCGTGCCAGAGGTCCTCGAACTGCACACCACCACCGGCACCGGCGACATGCTGTGCCGCCTGGTGGCCCGCTCCAACGCCGATCTCCAGCGGGTGATCGACCGGGTCGTCGGCTTCGACGGCATCGTCCGCGCCTCCACGGCGATTGTCATGGAGAACCCCGTTCCGCTGCGGGTCATCCCGCTGGTGGAACAGGCGGCGGAGGACAGCGAGGAGGGCTGACCGCCTCAAGTGGAGCGAGTTACAAAGAAGTTGATGCAAAGAGAGGGTTGCAAAGGTCTATTTGCATAGATACCTTTGTGCGCATGACGGAGCACGAGGCACGGAAACCGCGCGTTCTGGACGCCCGTTCGCTGCGCGGGCTGGCGCACCCACTGCGGATGGCGATGCTGAACGCGCTGCGGTACGGCGGGCCGGCCACCGCGTCCCAACTGGCCGCGAAACTGGGCGAGTCCAGCGGGGCGACCAGTTACCACCTGCGCCAGCTCGCCGCCCACGGCTTCGTCGAGGACGCTCCGGAACACGGCAAGGGCCGGGAGCGCTGGTGGAAGGCGGCCGATGAGGGGCTGGTCTTCGACAGCGACCAGTTCCAGGACGCCGACCCGGAACTGCGCGGCGCGATGGACACGTTCATGCACGAAGTCGCCAACACCCACACACGCGAGCTGTCGGCATGGCTGACCACCCGCAACGAGTGGTCGCCCGCCTGGGCGCGCTCCACCGACATGAGCGACATGACACTACGGCTGACACCCGAGCTCGCTCAGGAACTGGTCGGCAGGATGCACGCCCTCATCGACGAGTTCCGCACCACGCCCCCCGGCAAGGACACCCCGGAGGCGGAGACGGTGCGCATCCACACCCACCTGTTTCCCACGAGGACGGATTGAGAGGCAGAGCGATGCATTTCCAGACCCAGCTCGCCGAGTACCGGATGGCCGAACGACACGCTCAGGCACAGACCTACCGCTTAGCGAAGGCAGCCAAGCCAAAGAGGGAACTCCGCACCCGCATCGGCTGGACGCTGGTGGAAATAGGCCTCCGCCTGGCAACACCGGCCCCTGCATCAGCGCCCCTTTAGGGGCGCGGGGAACTGCGCGGCCAGCCCCCACCGGGCCCGCAGACGAAACTCAGCAGCCGGGGACCTTCGCCCCCTTCTCCAACGCGACCAAGTCGGAAACGGCCCCCTTGAGCGTGGTCACCGGCACCAGTCGCAGCCCCTTCGGCAGCTCGGCCTTGGCATCCGCGCACTCGTCCTTCGGCACGAGAAAGACACTCGCCCCGTCCCGCCGCGCGGCCTGCGTCTTCAGCGCGACCCCGCCCACGGCCCCCACCGTGCCGTCCGCACTGATCGTGCCCGTGCCGGCGATGTTCTTCCCCCCGGTGAGGTCTCCCCCGCTCCCGTTCCCGTCGAGCTTGTCGATGATCCCGAGCGAGAACAGCAACCCCGCACTCGGCCCGCCCACGTCCGCGAGTTTCAGGGTCACCTTGACCTTGCTCGCGCTGAGATCGAGGTACTTCAGCGCAGCCTGGGCCGCCGCGTCCTGCGACTGCTGCATCTGCTCGGTGTTGTGCTGCTCGATCTCCTTGACGCTGTTGCCGCTCGGATACACCGCGTCGCGCGGCATGACGGCCCGGTCCGTGCGGAACCAGCTGCCGATCACGTCACCGAGTGACACCCGGGCGTCCGGCCCGGTCGCCTCGATCGTCGTCATCCGCAGCTGCCCCCCGGTCGTCCGGGTGGGCGCTCCGGCGATGGTGATCACCGGGGTGCCCTGGTTGTCACCGAGGACGTTCGCCGTCATCCCGGGCTGGGCCACCGAGAACGGCAACGGCGCGAAGACGGCCGTACCGACGAGGGCCACGACGGGAACCGCACAGACGGCGATGGCCTGGAGACGCGTGAGACGTGAGAGCACGGAGTCAATCTAACGCGGCGACCTGTTCGGGCCACCGCCCCGGCCACCGCTCCGGTCAGCGCGTGAGCAGCTCGCGGCGCTCCAGGGTGAAGCGGCGCAGCGCGTCCGGCAGCGGCTCGATCCCGATACCGGGACCGGTCGGCACCCGGAGGTGCCCGTCGTCCAGGACGAACGGTTCGGTGATGTCCTCGGCGAAGTACCGGCTCGACGCCGATGTGTCGCCCGGCAGCGTGAAGCCCGGCAACGCCGCCAGCGCCAGGTTCGGCGCCCGTCCGATCCCGGTCTCCAGCATTCCGCCGCACCACGCCGGCACCCCGTGCGCCCGTGCCACGTCGTGGATGCGGCGGGCCTCCAGGTAGCCGCCGACCCGTGCGGGCTTGATGTTCACCACCCGGCACGCGTCCATGGCGATCGCGGCCGCCGTGTCCCGTGCGCTGTGCAGGGACTCGTCGAGACAGACCGGCGTCGTGATCCGCCGCTGCAGCTGGGCGTGGCCGTGCAGGTTGTCCTCCTCCAGCGGCTCCTCGATCAGCAGCAGCCCGAACTCGTCGAGCCGCCGCAGGTGCTCCGCGTCGGCGAGGCCGTACGCCGTGTTCGCGTCGACCTGGAGCGGCAGCGCGTCCCCGAACCGCTCGCGCACCGCGCGTACCGGCTCGACGTCCCAGCCGGGCTCGATCTTCAGCTTGATCCGGACGTACCCCTCGGCGAGATACCCCTCGACGTCGTCGAGCAGTTCGCCGACCGAGTCCTTGATGCCGACCGAGACACCGGCCGGCACCCGGTCCCGCACCGACCCCAGGAACACGGACAGCGGCATCCCGTACGTCCGCAGCTCCGCGTCCAGCACCGCCGTCTCCAGCGTGGCCTTCGCGAGCTCGTGCCCCTTGATCTTCGCGGTCGCCGGGCCGACCGCGGCGGCGGTGAGGTCCCGTACCGCCGCCAGGCGCGGCACCAGGAAGTCGCGCAGCACGATCTCCGCGCCGGCCGTGAACTCCGAGCAGTACAGCGGCTCGGGGTCGGCGGCGAACTCCGACCAGCCCTCGGCGGTGTCGGTGACGACGTGGAGGAGGAAGGTGTCCTTCGTCGTCATGGTCCCGAAGGACGTACGGAAGGGCGTGACCAGCGGGATCGCGACATGCACGATCTCCACGCGCTCCAGCTTCATGCCGTCCCCTCCGTCGTCTCCGTCGTCTCCGTCTTCTCCGTCTTCTCCGTCTTCTCCGTCTTCTCCGTCTTCTCCGTCGTGCGGGCGAGCGTGTACCAGCCGTCCCTGGACATCCCCACGGCCCGGAAGCCCTCGGCAAAGGCCGCCGTGAACACCTCGCGGACGGCGTACCGCCAGCGCAGGGCGAGCACCGGGTCAGCGGCCCGCAGCCGGACGACGTCCTCCGGCACCCGGCACCACACGGCCCGGTCGTCGAGGTCGCGACGGGCGAGGACCTCGCCGTCGGGGCCGTGGTGGCTGGCAGGGGCATCGTGCCTGTCGTACGACGTGGAAGGCACCGCGGCGGCGTCCGCCGTCAGGTCCCAGGTCACGGTCAGCCGGTCGCTCTCGTCGCCGTCGTTCACTCCGTCGGCCATCGGGCCGTAGAAGTCGACGAGGTACTCGGTGCCGGTGGCGCCCAGCTTGACCAGGTTGAAGCGGGCGTTGCGGCCGACCAGCGGGTCGAAGGTCCAGCGCATGGTACGGGCGCCGAGATCCAGGGCCCAGGCGCGCTGGGCCCGCTTCACGGCGTGCCCGAGGCCCTGGTCGGCGGCGGCGACGAGGGAGTAGGTGTCGCGGTCCGGGCCGAACACGGCGACGGCCGCCCCGGCCAGCCGGGTGCCGTCGTAGGCGGCGTGCACGGCGCCGCCCGCGTGGACCAGGCTGTGCAGGACCTCGGCCGGGTAGGGCGGGGCGGTGCGGGGCGTCTGCCAGACGTCGCTGAAGTAGTCGGTCACGGCCGCGAGCCCGGCGACGTCGTGGACGGTACGGATGCTGACTCCGGTCACGGTCAGGGTCATGATCCGAGTCTCGGAGCCGACGCCCTCCCCCGTGTTGTGCGGACGGACAAGGAATGCGTACGGTCATGAGGAGATCAGCCAAGCCCCCCCTCGAAAAACTCCTGGTTAGGGATTCCCATGGACGCCTGCACCCTCGGCGACCTGCTCGACATCGTCGGCGGTCCCTCCGTCCGGCTGCACACGGCCCCCGCCGGGCTGACCGTGCCGGTGACCGAGGCGCTGCTGTACGACGCCCACGCCCCGCTGCCCCGGCGGCCGGGCGCGCTGCTGCTGGCGGTCGGGGTGCGCGCGGCGGCGGCCGGGCCGCTGGTGCGGGCGGCGGCCGAGGCGGGGCTGACCGGGGTGGTGGTGCGGGGCGCCGACGGGCCGGTCGGGGAGGCGGAGACGCACGGGATCGCGCTGCTGTCGGTCGACGAGGATGCCGCCTGGCACCATGTCCACCTGCTGCTGGCCTCGGCGATCGGCGCCCGCCCGGCGGCCCCCGGGAGCGGGCTCGGCGATCTGTTCGCACTGGCCGACGCGATCGCGGCCGGGGTCGGCGGGGCCACCGCCATCGAGGACCCACGGCAGCGGCTCCTCGCCTACTCCACCGTGGCCGGGCAGCCGGTCGACGAGGACCGCCGGCAGGGCATCCTGGGCCTCCAGGTACCGGCCAGCGCCGAGAACACCGAGCAGTACCGGACCCTGTTCGCCGCCGAACGACCGGTCAGGCTCCCGGCGTTGAGCGATGCCGACCTGCCCCGGCTGGCGATGGCGGTGCGGGCCGGCGGCGAGACCCTCGGCTCGGTCTGGGTGGTCGACGGCGGCACGCTCGCGCCGGACGCCGAGGACACCCTCGTCCAGGGTGCCGCCACCGCCGCCCTGCTCCTGCTGCGCGCCCGGGCGGCGCAGGAACTGGCCCGCCACCAGAGCGGCGACCTGCTGCGCCGTCTCCTCGACGGCACGGCGGACGCCGCGGCCGCCGCGATCCGCCTGGGGGTGGACGGCGAGGTGCGGGTGGCCGCGTTCACGCTCGACACCACCACCAGCGTGCCGGACGCCGAGCGCACCGCGCTGCGCCTGCTGGACGTCGTACGGCTGCAGTGCGAGGCGCGCTACGGGCGGCACGCGTGTGTGCTGGTCGACGGAGTGGTGTACGCGCTGCTGCCCGGTCCGGGGGCACGGCACCGGCCGCTGGCCGAGGACATCGTGCGGCGGGCCGGGCAGGCGCTGCGGGTGCCGGTGCGGGCGGGCCTGGGCGAACTGGTCCCGGACGTCAGCGAGCTGGTCGGCTCCCGGGCGGACGCGGACCTGGTGCTGCGGGTCCTGGACGCGGAGCGCCCGGTGGCCACGGTGGACGAGGTGCGCCCCCGGGTCACCCTGCTGCGGCTGGCCGAAGTGCTCGGCGAGCAGCGGGAGTTGACCGCGGGGGCGTGGCAGCGGGTGCTGGCGTACGACGCCGGGCACGGCACCGAGTACGCCCGTACCCTGGTCTGCTGGTTCGACGCGGGCTGCGACATGGCGGGCGCGGCCGAGCTGCTGGCCGTCCACCCCAACACCTGCCGCTACCGGCTGCGCCAGCTCCGGCAGCACGTCGGGATCGACCTGGACGATCCCGACGAACGGCTGGTGCTGTGGCTGCAGTTGCGGGTGCTGGCCGGGCTCAGCGCACGAGCCACGCCCTGAGGTCCTCCTCACAGGCGCGCAGCTGCGCGACCGGCACGTACTCCCCCGCCGTGTGTGCCAGGGAGGGGTCCCCGGGACCGTAGTTGAGCGCGGGCATGTCCAGCGCCGCGAACCGCGCGACGTCGGTCCACCCCAACTTGGGCCGGGGCACGGCCCCGAGCGCCTCGACGAGCCCGGCGATCCGGTCCAGCCGGGGCAACGCACCGGCGACCGCCTCGGTGACCCGCACCTCGTACTCCGGGAACAGCCGTCGTACGTACGCCTCCGCGTCCGCCGCCGAACGGCTGGGGGCAAACCGGTAGTTGACGCTCACGACGCACTCGTCCGGTACGACGTTCCCGGCGACCCCGGCCCGCACGGCGACCGCGCTCAGCCCCTCCCGGTACTCCAGCCCGTCGATCACCACCCGCTCGGCGGTGTGGTCGTCGAGCCGCTGGAGCACCCGGGCGGCCCGGTGGGCGGCGTTGACGCCCTGCCAGGCCCGCGCGGTGTGTGCGCGCCGGCCGGGTACGACGATGTCTGCGGCGAGGTACCCCTGGCAGCCGGCCTCCACCCCGGCGTCGGAGGGCTCCATGAGGATGGCGAGGTCGGCGGCGAGGAGTTCGGGGGCGAGCAGGCCGAGTCCGTTGCGCTCGCCCTCGACCTCCTCGCACTCGTAGAGGACGAAGGTGAGGTCGACGGCCGGTGCCGGGACGGTGGCGGCGAGCCGCAGCGCGACCGCCACCCCGCCCTTCATGTCACAGGCGCCGAGCCCGTGCACGCACCCGTCGGCGAGCCGGGAGGGCAGGTTCCCGGCGGCCGGGACGGTGTCCAGGTGCCCGGCGATCAGGACACGCCGGTCCCGGCCGAGGGCGGTACGGGCGACCACGGTGTTGCCGACCCGGTCGACCTTGAGATGCCCGAGGCCGCGCAGGGCGTGCTCCACGGCGTCCGCGATCCGGGCCTCCGCCCCGCTCTCGGAGGGCAGGTCGACGAGGGCCCGGGTGAGGTCGACGACGTCGGCGGTGAGGTCGAAGACGGTCATGCGGCTTCCCGCGGGTCGGCGTCGGCGTGGGCGAGCCTGGAGTGACGGATGCCGTAGCAGCCGTAGATGACGAGGCCGACGGCCATCCAGGTCCCGAAGGCGATCCAGGTGTCGGTGCCCAGGCTGAACAGCATGTAGCCGCAGAAGCCGACGCCGAGGACGGGTACGACCGGGGAGAACGGGACCCGGAAGGAGCGGGGCGCGTCGGGGCTGCGCCGCCGCAGGATCACCACGGCCAGGTTGACCAGCATGAACGCGAAGAGGGTGCCGATGCTGGTGGCGTCGGCGAGGCTGCCGAGCGGCACGAGGGCGGCGAGGACCGCGATGAAGGAGGAGACGATCACGGTGTTGGCGCGGGGCACCCCGGTGCGCGGGTGGACTTTCGCGAACAACGGCGGCACGAGCCCGTCCCGGGACATCGCGAACAGAATCCGGATCTGCCCGTACTGCACGGTGAGCACGACGCTGGTGGTGGCGACCACGGCACCGACGGAGAGCAGGATCGGCCACAGGTTCCCGCCGCCGACGGACCGCACCAGCACCTCGCTGAGCGTCGCCTCGGTCCCCGCGAACTCCTTCCACGGCATCGCGCCGAGCGCGGCGACGGCGACCAGCACGTACAGGGCCGTGACCAGGACGAGGGAGAGGATGATCGCCCGCGGCAGATCGCGCTGCGGGTTCCGGGCCTCCTCGCCCGCGGTGCTGGCGGCGTCGAAGCCGATGTAGGAGAAGAAGAGCGAGGCGGCCCCCGCGCTCATCCCGGCGGCGCCGAGCGGGAAGAGCGGCTGGAAGTTCCCGGCGTGGAACGCGGTGAAGGCGACCGCGCAGAAGAGGATCAGGGCCGCGATCTTCACGCCGACCATGATGACGTTGGCGACGGCGCTCTCCCTGGCCCCGCGCAGCAGCACGACCATCGCGAGGACGACGATGAGCGCGGCCGGGATGTTGAGCGTGCCCCCGGCGCCGGGCGGGGCGCTGAGCGAGTCCGGCAGGGTGACGCCGAAGGTGAGGTGGAGCAGTTCGTTGACGTACTGCCCCCAGCCGACGGCGACGGCGGCCACCGAGACGCCGTACTCCAGGATCAGACACCACCCGCACACCCAGGCGACGAGTTCGCCGAGGGTGGCGTAGGCATAGCTGTACGACGATCCCGAGCCGGGGATCATCCCGGCGAGCTCGGCGTACGACAGGGCCGAGAACAGGGCGGTGACGCCGGCCAGCACGAAGGAGACGACGATCGCGGGGCCGGCCTCGGGCACGGCCTGCCCGAGCACGACGAAGATGCCGGTGCCGAGGGTCGCTCCGACGCTCAGCAGGGTGAGCTGTGTGAGCCCCATGGTCCGCGTCAGCGGGCTGGCGCCGGCCTCACCGACTAGGGTGTCGACGGACTGCCGCCGGGTGAGCCGACTTGCGGTACCGGCGGCCCGTTGCCCTGGCCGCGGCCGTGTCCCAACCGTCTCCATACTCCGGCTCCCTCCACCGTGGGCACTTTGTCTGGCCCTGATGATGCGGAGGGAGTGGGGTCAGCGTGATGGGGGGATCGGCCAGAGGGTGGGGTGCGGGATTGGCGGATCGGCCAATGCGGGTGCGTGGGCGAAACAAAGGGGGCCGGAGGACGGCGGCTGGCTGCGGGTGCGTGGGGGCTGGCCGGGGGGCCCCCCCCCCCCCCCCGGCGGGGGGGGGGGCCCCCCCCCCCCCCGGGCCCCCCCCCCCCCCCCCCCCCCCCCCCCCCCCCCCCCCCCCGCCCCGCCCCCCCCCCCCCCGGGGGCCCCCCCCCCGCCCCCCCCCCCCCCCCCCCCCCCCCCCCCCCCCCCCCCCCAAAACCCCCCCCCCCCGCCCCCCCCCCCCCCCCCAACACCCCCCCCCCCCCCCCCCCCCCACCCCCCCCCCCCCCCCCCCCCCCCC